>JAUILI010000002.1 GCA_030433075.1 Gammaproteobacteria bacterium
GGTTTCTGGGCTCTGGGCCTTCAGGGCCGTGACCGCTTCTTCCGCCTTCTCGAGGGTGCGAGACCCGATGATAATCCGGTGCCCTGCGCGGGCCCAACGGATGGCCAAGCCCGAGCCCAGGGCGCCGGTGCCGCCGAGAATCGCGATGGTATGTGCCATGGTCCTACTCCGATAGCTGTGAGGATGGGGGGAAACATTGCGGGCGCCATTATCGGGGAAAGCAGGGACTAGCAAAAGCGCCGCCGCAAAGGCCCCCAATTGTGGCGAAACTTTGAAATTCGATGTGGAAAACGGCCGTTTGCATGGCTCTTTGATCCAGGTCTATTGAACCGCTCGGCCGATGCTGATCGAATCCACGCCCCGAAGTACGGTTTGCGCACGACTGCGTTAAATCGGTGGCGCGGGGCGCTTGGCCCCAGGAATAGCGAGGATCTCCATGGCAGCAAAAGGCAAGCCGCAGAAAAAGGCCGCTCCCGCCCCTAAGAAAGAGGCGCCGGTGACCCTAGAAAGCTTTATCGCCGAAGAGCTGTCGAAAGCTCGTCAGCGGGCCCAGCTTTCCCAGCGCGAAGTGGCTGCGCGGGCGGGGCTGACCCAGGCGGCCATCAGCCGGCTAGAGTCCGGGGATCGCTTGCCGCGCCTCGAAACGCTCTTGGCGCTGGCAGAAGCCACGGATCACGTGCTCGAACTTCGGCTCAAGCGCCCGCGGCAGGGCAGCGCCGGGGGCCCCCTGCGCCGCAGCTGAGCCTGGTGCTTTAAGGCCTTGAGAGAACCGGCGCCCTGCGCCGGTTTTTTTATGCCCGGGCAAAACAGGGGGTTAAAAGCTCGAGGCGAAAAAAAAACCCGCCGAAGCGGGTTTCCTAGAAGGAAAACCCGAGGTGCCCTAGGGGAGGAGGGTTGGGTACCCCGGGGGTCACGAACGCTTGGCGCGCGGCGACCGATTCGACAACCTGGGTGCCAAGCCAAAAGGCAACGCCTTTGTGGGGGCTGACCAAGAGCACACGATCAGGTCGGTTACAACGCCCGGTAAGGGGCAAAAAAACGCGAACGCCTAATTCAATACAGAAAGTGTGCCAAAGCTTTTTGACCCCCTGATGACGCTAACGCCGGGCGCTGGTCCCGCTTGCGAGCGCCGTCTGGGGCAGGCGAGCATCGGGGCTGCCCAGCGCTGGTGCGCGAGCCTAGAAAAACGCTTTCTTATGGTGCAATTCCTGCCTTAAGCGCGGCAGAGCCGAGCGCGCAGGCCAGGCCAATGAAAACGCTATAGCCGAGGAGGCTCAGCGCGGCGGGCCGTGCCCCCCGGTCCGCCAGGGCCGCTCCAAGGGCTTGGGCCACCTGGGGGAGGGCGGAAAGCCCGGCTACGGCGAGGGTGGCGAGGCAGCCAAAGACGTTCCACCAAAGCCAGGACACCCCCGGCGCCCCCAGCCACAGGGCCGCATTCAGGGCCATGCCGACGGCGAGGCCCCGGAGCGCAGCCCCTTCCCCCACGCGAGGGGCGAAGGCGGCGATGAGGAAAAGCGCCAGGAGCGGGCCGTTTAGGAGCGAGCCAATTTTGTTGATGGCCACCAGCACCGAGTCGGCAATATCCCCCACGTAGAAGGCGAGAGCCACAATCACGAGGCCCCAGAAAAGGGTCAGCGCCTTGGCGATGAGGAGCGGGCCAAAGCGGGCTTCCAGCTGCGCGCCCCGGGGCCAGCGCCCGATCAAGTCCTCGCTGCTGGCAGCGGACAGGGCATTGAGCACCGAGTCGATGGAGGACATGGCCGCGGCGAGCAGCGCCACGATGACAAGGCCCACCAGCCCAGGGGGAAACTGATCAAAGACAAACTGAATCACCGCCAGATTGATGTTCGGTGTGCCGTGCTCCGTCACCGGGAGCCGCTCGAGAAAGGCGCCGTCAAAGTTGGCATAGGCGGCGAGGCAGAGGCCCAGGAGGCAGTAGAGCAGCACCAGGGGGAAGCGCAGCAGGCCGTTGTACCAAAGGATGCGCTGGCCCGCGGCGACCGATTCGCTGGCCAGGAGCCGCTGGCTTTGGCTCTGGTCGCAGCCGTAGTAGCTGACATACAGGAAGAAGCCGCCGAAGAGCATGGGCCAAAAGGCGTAGTCCACCCCGTCCCCTAGGCCCGTATGTTGCAGATCTAAGCTCTGAATTCGAGCCTCGGGTAAATGGGCGAGAAGGCCAGGGAGCCCTCCGAGCACGGAAAGGGCGAGAAACAGGGCCAGCACGAGCACGCTCACGAGCACGATCAGCTGAATGACGTCGCTCAGGATCACCGCTCGCATGCCCCCAAGGAGGTCATAGATCAGGGTCACCGCCGCGAGCAGGGCCACGCAGGCGGCGAAGGACAGCTCAAGGCAGAGGGTGAGCACGAGGGCCATGCCGTAGACCGTGACGGCGGCGCCGGCGGCGCGGAACAGTTGGAAAAGTAGGGAGGCGAGCACCCGGCTGCGAACCCCCAGGCGGGCCTCGAGAAAGCTATACACCGAGATGGCGCCGTGGCGCCGAAGGGCGGGGTAGAGCGTCAGAAGCAGGAAGGCCATAGCGAGGGGTACGGCGAGCTCATATTGAAGCCAGCCGAGGCCGCCGCCGAGGCTGAAGGCCACGAAGGCCGGGGCACCGAGGAGGCTCGCGCTGGAGCACTGGGTGGCCATGGTGGACAGGGCGAGGGCGAGGGGGCTGCTGCGGCGCCCCGCGAGATAGTAGGCTTCCCGCGAGGTTTGCTCTGGCGCCAAGCGGATCGCAAGGCAGAGGAGCGCAACAAGGTATATGGCAATAACGCCCCAATCGAAGGTCGTCATGGTTTTGATTCTCCTTCTGCCTACGGCATGGACCCGTGGGTAGCCCGCTCGGTCCCACTCCGGGGGAATCCCAGCGCTTTGGCGATCGGGTCCATCGCCTTCGCATGCAGCTGGCGGCGGTCTATGGTGATGCCGCGGCCAGCGATCTGGTGCGCTCCCTGCTTCAAAGCATCGCCGCGACGCAGCAGCAAGCGCTTGAGGTGCAAGCAGGAATTGGACCAGGGCGCTGGTCCGCGGCGGACGTGCTCCTCATTACCTACGGCCATAGCGTCACGGACCCGGGGTTGTCTCCTCTGGCCTCCCTGCGGGCCTTTTGGGAGCAGCGCTTGGCGCCTTTGGTGAGCGCGGTGCACGTGCTTCCCTTCTTTCCCTCCACCTCCGATGACGGCTTTTCCGTGGTGGACTTTCGCGCCGTGGACCCGGAGCTCGGCACCTGGGAAGACCTCACGGGGCTGGCGCGCCGGGCCCAGCTGATGGTGGATCTCGTCCTGAACCACGTCAGCCGCGAGTCCCTTTGGTTCATCGATTTCGTGGCCGGTCGCGATCCGGGGCAGCACTACTTTCTTGATCTCGACCCTCATACGGACACCACCGCCGTGGTGCGTCCCCGGACCACGCCCCTGCTCGTGCCCGTTCACACCTATCGCGGGGTGCGCCACGTCTGGGCCACCTTTAGCGAAGATCAGATTGATTTGAATCTGGCTAACCCCCGGGTGTTTCTGGAGCTGGCCCGGGTGCTGCTCTTCTACCTGGCCCAAGGGGCGCGGCTCGTGCGCCTCGATGCCGTGGCCTATCTGTACAAGCGCCTGGGCACGCCCTGCATCCACCTTCCCGAAACTCATGCCCTGGTGAAGGCTCTGCGCCTGGTCAGCGAATTGGCCTTTGATCCCGCGGAGGACCCGGTGCTCCTCGTGTCGGAAACCAACGTCCCCCACGAGGAGAACATTTCTTACTTTGGGGAGGGGGATGAGGCCCATGTGGTTTACCAGTTTGCCCTGGCGCCCCTCACCCTCCACGCCTTCGCCACCGGGGACCCGGCGCCCCTTCGGCGCTGGCTCGCGGCCCTTTCGCCGCCTCCGAAGGGCTGCGCCTTCCTGAATTTCCTGGCCTCCCACGACGGCATTGGGGTGCGTCCGGCCGAGGGCTGGCTTTCCCCGGCGCAGCTCGAAGCCCTTGTGGCCCATACCCATCAGCAGGGCGGCTTCGTGAGCATGCGGGCCCTGGCGGGGGGCGGGGAGGCGCCCTATGAACTCAACATTGCGCTTGTCGATGCCCTTGGCGCGGGCCCTGGGGGGGAGGACGACGGTTTTGGGCCCGCGCGCCTCGCCGCGGCCCACGCCCTCATGCTGGCGCTGCAGGGGATTCCCGCGGTCTACATTCACAGCCTGCTGGGGACGCCCAACGATCTCGCCGGGGTGGAGCGCACCGGGCGCACCCGGTCCATTAATCGCCGGAGCTGGGACCGGGACGCGCTAGAAGCGCACCTGGCCGAGGCGCGCACCCAGGCCAGCTGGACGCGCTTAGAGGTCCTGCTGCGGTGCCGGCGTAAGCTGGCGGCTTTTCATCCCGAGGCACCTCAGGCGGTGTTGGATCTAGGGCCCGGCGTGGTGGCGTTGACCCGCGGCACGGGACGGGCGCGGTTGCTGGTGCTGGTAAACCCCACGGACCAGCCGCAGCGGGTCGCGACGCTCCCCGGGGCCGCCGTCGCCCCGGTGCTGCGGGATCACGTGACCGATGCGCCGGTGGATCTCAGTAAGCCCCTGGCGCCCTATGCCTACCATTGGCTGGCCTGGCCCTAGGCCGGGCCCCCGGCGTCCTGCGCATCCTGGCTGACGGCGCTGCGCAGCTTCTCGAAGATGTCCGGGTCGGCGCTTTGAATGCGATTCCAGCTGGGAATAAAGGGCGTTTCCTGGGGGCGCTCAAGGAAGCGTTCACCGGCGCTTAGGATATTGGCGGAGAACAGCTCCACGGCGCGCTCCTCCCCATCCCGGTCCAGGGTGAGGCCGTTCATGATGGCGTCGTGATAGTAGGCCTCGAGGAAATCCAGGGCCTGGCGATAGTAGGTCGCTTTTAGGGTGCGGATGCTTTCCGCGCTGAACACCACCCCCTGGGTAGCAAGCTTACGTAGCACGGCCTTGACGATATCCACGGACATGCGGGAAAGCCCTTTGCTGGCGTCGTCCTCCGAGAGCTCCTGGTGCTTATGGTCGTAGTTGTCTGCCACGTCCACCTGGCAGATACGCCGATTCCCGTAATTTCGTTGCACCTCGGAAAGCACGCCAATCTCCAGGCCCCAATCGCTCGGGATGCGAAGGTTCGCCAGCACCTCCGTGCGCAGGGAAAACTCCCCGGCCAGGGGATAGCGGAAGCTGTCCAGGTAAGTGAGGAAGGGACGCTCCCCGTGCATTTCCCGGAGAGCCCGCAGCAGGGGGGTGACGAGCAGGCGACAGACCCGGCCCCCGAGCTTTCCCGCGGCGACCCGAGGGTAGTAGCCCTTGCAGAAATCGTATTGAAAGCGCGGGTGCACCACGGGGTAGAGGAGGCGCGCGAGGAGGGCGCGATCGTAGGTCAGGATGTCGCAGTCGTGCAGCGCCACCGCATCCACGAGCCCGGTGGCTTGCACGTAGCCAAAGCAATACCAGACGTTGCGTCCCTTGCCGAGCTCCCGAGGCGCGAGGCCTAGGGTTTGTAGCTGTTCGTCAATGGCCTTAAGGCGTGGGCCGTCGTTCCAGAGCACGCGATGATGCTGGGGCAGGCGGCTGAAATAGTGGAGCGCGTGAGCGTACTGCTCCCGATCGGCGCGATCGAGGCCGATTACGATCTGGCTGAGGTAGGGGACCTGGCTCAGCACCTCGACGATGTGGGCCAGGGCCGGGCCCTCGAGCTCGGAGTAGAGGGAAGGCAGTACCAGGCCCATGGGGCGCTGCTTCGCAAAGCCAAGAAGCTCCCCTTCAAGGTCATCGAGGCTTCGCGTGCCGAGGCCGTGGAGGGTGGCGATGGCGCCGTTTTGGAAAAAATCAGACATGGCAACGCTCGCTTATGCGGTGGGGCTAGTCGGGGCTTCTCGGGGGTCGGGCGCTTAGCTGCGCCAGCACCGCCGGGCCCCAGCCTTTAGGGCCGGGCGCCGGGGCGATGGTCACCCCCTCGGTCCGTTCCAATGCAAGACGGGTTCCATCTTTTCGCGGCATGACCACGGCGAAGGTGGCGGCCTCGAGCATGGCCCGATCATTCTCCCCATCTCCCAGGGCCAGGGTCGGGGCGCCCGGGGCAAGCTGGGCCGCGAGGGTCCGGAGCCCATCGACCTTATCGCGCTTAGGCATCACGTGAAGAAAACGGCCGCCATGGATCGCCCGAAGGCCGTGGGGGGCGAGGGCGGCGCGAAAGCGCGCGAGGGCCTCCGCGTCGCCGTGAAAGAGCCCCGGCTCCGAGGCCTCCCGGGCCATGGCCAGGGTGACGGCGCTGGGAGCAAGGCCCGTGAGGGCCTGGACGCGCTCGGCCCCCAGGGTGGCGAAGCCCTCAAAGGGCGCCGCAGCGGGCCCAAGGCCCTCGAGGAGGGCCAGGAGCGCCCGATAGCCCAGGCCAAAGAGGGTGGTTTCGGGGCCGTCCGGGCCGGGGCAGGTGATTCCCGCGCCGTTTTCGAAGATCAGCCCGGGCACGCCCGGGAGCTGCGCTGAAAGCGCCGTGAGCTCTGCCCGAGTTTTTGAGGTCGCGAGGATGAGGGGAATGCGCTGCTCGGCGAGGCGAGCCAGGGCGGCCTCGGCGCCCGCGAAGCGGTAGGCGTCGTCGAGCAGGGTTCCATCGAGGTCCGTGAAGACCAGGAGGGGCGGGGCGGCGGCGGTCACGACGCGAGGCCCTTAGGCCGCCGCGGCCTGATTTAGGGCCTCCACCCGCGGGAGTACATCCTTAATGAGCCGGGCGGTCTGGACCATCATGTCCTCGTCGTCCTGAGCCATGGGGCGCAGGATGAACTTGTGGGCCCCGGCGGCGTGGTAGGCGAGAAGCCGCTCCATGATGACGTCGCTATCCCCCACGGCCATCATGGCCTCGGCCTGGTCCCCCAGCCGGGCCCGGAGCGCATCCCCCTGAGCCTTGGCCACGGGATCCTCCGGGGATCCAAAGCGGAAGGCGAAGCCTGCGCCAAAGTGGTCCTCATCGATGGTGCGGCCGAGGGCTGCGGCCCGGTCCTTAATCGCCGCGATCACCGGAGCAATTTCCTCCGGGGTTTCGAGCCCTGCTTGCCAGCCCGTGCCCCAGCGCGCCGTGCGCTCGATGGCCGCCGGAGCGCTGCCTCCCACCCACAGGGGAAGGTTTTTCTGCACCGGCTGGGGCGCCAGGGTGGCGTTCTCGTAGTGGTAATAGGTGCCCTTAAAGGTGACCGTCCCCTCCGCCCAGAGCTTCGAGATGATTTCCAGGGCCTCGGCGCTGCGCTTGCCCCGCCCCTGCGTGGGTACGCCTCGAGCCCGGTAGTCCTCGCTCCGCGCCGTGCCGACCCCAAAGGCGGGGAGCAGGCGGCCCTCCGACAGCACATCGATGGTGGCGCAGGCCTTGGCGGTGAGGAAGGGATCACGGTGCCCCAGGGACGCCACGTTCATGCCGAACTTGATGCGCTTCGTGCCCCCGGCGAGGGCCGCCATGACGGACATGACTTCAAGATTCGGGATGGGGCTCACCAGGCGATCGGATTGCCAGATCGAATCGACGCCGCCGCTTTCGCAGAGATCCACCCAGCGCCAGAAGGCGCCGCCGCTGGAAAAGGGGAAATGGGCAAGGCCGAGGCCGGCGCTGATAGTCATGATAGGACTCCTTCGCATCGTGAGGGGCCATGGGAGCATGGGGCGCCGGGCGCGGCAACTTTTGCCAAGGCCGGCGGTCTCGGGCCTAATAGGGCTCGGCGCCCTTCGCCTCTAGGGGCGCCTCTTGCGAGAAAGGAGAACGCAGCGCGTGGATAACGCCGATCTACGACGGGCAGGCCTCAAGGTCACCGTGCCCCGGCTCAAGATTCTCGAGATCCTCGAGAGCGCCGAGCCCCACCACCTGTCTGCGGAAGACGTCTACCGAAAGCTCATGGAGTCCGATGAAAGCATCGGTCTTGCTACGGTTTATCGGGTGCTCACGCAGTTCGAAGGCGCTGGGCTCGTGGAGCGGCATAACTTCGATGACGGGCGGGCGGTGTATGAACTTGCGAGCGACGACCACCACGATCACATGGTGGACGTGGACTCCGGGCGGGTGATGGAGTTCTTCGATGAACGCATCGAGCGGCTCCAGCGAGAAATTGCTCGGGAGCACGGCTTCGAACTGGTGGAGCACACCATGGTGCTCTACGTGCGTAAGGCCAAAAGCTAGGACGACTGCCCCCGGCCCCGATCCATAATGCCCCGGCGCCGTTCGGCTACGGCCTCCGGCTGCACCCGCTCCGCCATGTGCGCCTGGCTCCAGGTCTTCTCTCGCGCTAGGCCCCCCTCTAGCGTGTCTTCCCAACCCGCGTCCATGAGGGCGAGCACGGCGTTTCGCGTCACTGGCTCTGTGGTCAGGATGTCCTTGGCGAGGGCCTTCGCCGCCGGCAGGAGCTCATCCTTGGGCACCACGCGATTCACCATGCCCCAGGCGTAGGCCTGCTCGGCACTGAGGAAGTTACCCGTCAGGGAAAGCTCCTTGGCTCGAGGCAGGCCGATGAGCCGGGGCAGGCGCTGGGACAGGCCCCAGCCCGGCACCACGCCCACGCGGGCGTGGGTATCGGCAAAGGCCGCTTCCTCGGCGCAGAGCAAGAGGTCGCAGAGCAGAGCCAGTTCAAAGCCGCCGGTAATGGCAAAGCCGTTGATGGCCCCGATGATGGGCTTGGGAAAGCGGTGAAGGACGGCGCCAATATCGATTTCGGCGCCATCGGCATCGGCGCTGGCCTGCGTTTCCCCCCCTAGCTCCTTCAGGTCGAGGCCGGCGGTGAAGGCCCGGCCGGCGCCGGTGAAAATCACCACCTCCGTTTCGTCGTCCTCAGCCAGGGCCGTGAAGGTGGTGACGAGGGCGGCGCGAAGGGCCCGGTTTAAGGCGTTAAGGGCCTCCGGGCGATTCATGGTGACGAGCGCGATGGCCCCGTCCTTGTCCACCTGCACGATGGGGTCGGTCATAACTAAGCTCCTAAAGAGGTTGGGCGGCTTCCGCAGCGAGGGCGGCCCGGGCATCGCGACGCGCAATGCGCTCCCGGAAGCGCTGGTGCCGCTCCGCGGTGAGGGGCCAGGTCCAGCACAGATAAAGGGCCAGTAAAAAGAGCACCGTGGGCACGATGGCGTAAAGCACGGATAGCCAGAGGAGGGCGTCCGCGCCGTTCTCCGCGCCGGGGGTCGCGTCGTAGCCCGTGAGGGCCAGGAGCGGAAGGGAAAGGCCTGCGAAGGACGCTGCGCATTTGGTCATGAAGCCGTGCACAGCGAAGTAGCTGCCCGTGCGCGGATCCCGAGACCGGGCCGTATCAATATCGATCACGTCCGCCATCATGGCGATGGGAAGGTAGGCAAAGGCGCCGAAGCACAGCCCCTTCGCGGCAAAGAGCCACTTAAAGGCCGTTTCCGACCCCGAGGGTAGGGCGAAGATGGCGAGGCTCACGAAGCTGACGAGGATCATCGCGCTGGCCAGGGAGCGGTGCTTGCCATAGCGCCGGGCAAGGAAATCCCAGCCGGGGATGGCCAGGAGCCCGGTGACGAAATAGATCACGTAGAGCTGACCCGCCCGGGGAATGCCAATCACGTCCTGCATGAAGAAGAGGGAAAGGGCGTTGCGGAAGCTCTCCCCGCCGGTGATGACCAGCTCGATGACCACCACCACCCGAAAGAGGCCGTTGGACCACATCAGCTTGAGGGAGCGCAAAAAGGGCGTGCGCCCGGCGCTCTTGACCAGGGGCGGTTCGGGTACCTGGGTCAGGGTCCAGAGCCCGATGCCGGGCAGGGCGATCAGAATGAGGAGGCCGTAGCCCGCGAGCACGGCGAGGGCCGTGGCGTCGTCCCCCAGCTGAAACTCCACCAGGGCCGGGACGAAGGCGGCGGCGATGAGCCCCAGGAGCACGAAGCGCTGCCGCGCCGAGTTCAGCTGGGTGCGGCCGTGGTAGTCCTTGGCGAGCTCCGCGCCCCAGGCGCCATAGGGCACAAGCACCATGGTGGAGCCCACGCGCAGGCCGATGTACCAGAACGCCAGGTAGGCGGCGGTGGCGCCTTCCGTAGGATTGAGCACGCTCCAAATCGCGAGGGTGAGCAGGGGGATGCCCGCGCCCACCCATAGGCGTCGCCGACCCCAGCGGGTGCGCAGGCGATCGCTCGCAAACCCCATGAGGGGATCGGTGATGGCATCGAAGATGGCCGCGGCGGTGATGATGAGGCCCACCACGGCGAGCTCCACCCCCACGTCGCTGGAGTAGGCGCGGGGGAGCCAGATACCGAGGGGGTAGCCCAGAAGCGCTAGGGGAAAGCCCAGGGCTCCGTAGCTCCAGATGGTTTTTAGGCGCAGACCCTCGGCCATAGCATGACATCCTCTCCCCGTTGCTCCCGGAAAGAGTTTCGCAGAGCCGTGGCCGGACCGGAAGCTGTTATTCTAGGGCCATGGCCGCGCCCCCCACCCATCCCCGCTCTGACGACGACTGGTCCCTCCTTTGGGTCGCGCTCCTCGCGGCCGTGACGGCCACGGGGCCGCTGGCCATGCAAATTTTTCTACCCTCCGTGCCCCTCGTGCAGCAAACCTTTGGGGCGACCGCGGGGGCGGCCCAGCTCACCCTAAGCCTGGCCCTCGTGGCCGTGGCCTGCGCCACCCTGGTTTATGGGCCCTTGGCCGATCGCTACGGACGGCGCCCGGTGATGCTCGGGGGCCTTGCGCTCTTTGCGCTGGGCTCCGTGGCCTGCGCCCTGGCGCCGACCCTCGATAGCCTGATTGCGGCCCGGGTGCTTCAGTCCGCCGGCGGCGCCGTGGGCATGGTGCTGCCTCGGGCCGTGGTGCGGGATCGCTTTGGCCCGGAGCGGGCGGCGGGGCTCATCGCCCAGCTCTCCATGGTGATGGTGGTGGCGCCCATGGTGGCTCCGGCTCTCGGCGGCGTGCTCACGGATTTGATCGACTGGCGGGCCGTGTTTTGGTTTACGGCCCTCGCCGGGCTACTCATTTCCCTGCTGGTGTTCTTCGCGCTGCCGGAAACCTTGCCCCGCTCGGCCCTGACCTTCGGGGTTGGCGCCCTTCTCCGGGGCTTCTGGCTGTGCCTGGGTTCGGCCCGCTATCGGGCTTACATGGGCCACGCGGCGGCCTCGTCCATGATCTTCTTCGCCTTCATTAGCGCCGCGCCCTATCTCATGGTGAACACGCTTGGGCAGGGGGCGACGGCCTACGGGATGTGGTTCATCATCATCTCCCTCGGCTACATGGGGGGGAATCTCCTCGCCGTGCGCCTGTCCGGGCGCTACCCCGTACTGGGGCTCATGCTGGCTGGCTCCACCCTCGCGGTGCTCGGCATTGCGCTGGCGGCGTTCCTGGCCTTCCTGGGGCCCCTGACCCCCGCGGGGCTCTTCCTGCCCATTGCCCTGTCCATGATCGGCAGCGGCCTTGCGGCTCCGAATGCCCAGGCGGGGGCGATCAACGTCTTCCCTGAACGGGCGGGGACGGCGTCAGGGCTGACCAGCTTTATGCAGATGTTTGTGGCGGGCCTCGCCACCCAGGCCGTGGGGGTGGCGCAGAACGGCACCCCCTGGCCCATGCTCGGGGCCATGGCCCTGGGGTCCACCGTGGCCCTCGGCTGTATTGCCTGGGCCTATCGCTTGGAGGCCTAGCGCTAGGCTTCGGCAACGCCCTGGAAGCGGACCCCGGCGATGGTGGTTGGGGCCGGGGCGGTCTGACCTTCCCGAACCTTGAGATCAATGCCCACGAGCGCTTCCTGTGGGCCTGCTTCGAAGAGGATCCGGTTGCCGTCAAGGGAGAGGCAAGGCAAGCCTTCGTGCTCGGAGAGGGGCGCTTCCAGCACGGCGCTCCAGCGGGCGGCGAGGGTCTCCGGGGTGGGGCTGGCGAGCCGCGCCGCGGCAAAACCTGCGGCCCAGCCCGCTTCCCGCTGCAGGGTCCAGTCCGGGCCTGCCCAGTGCCAGCCATCCCAGCTGGGCATTTGATCGATGGAGACGATGGCGCCGCCCACATCTTTGGGGTGCAGGTGGCTGGCGATGGCTTCCGTCCGGTCCGAGGTCCACACCGTCCGGACCCCCAGCTCGGCGAAGTGCGTCCGCCGGGCGGCGAGGTTGTCACACTGGAAAATCACCATGTAGCCCGCATCGCCGCCCTGGCGTTCGATCCAGCGGCCGGCGGTGGTGTTCTCCTCCACGGGGCTGACCACCTCCAGATGATCGTCGCCGACCACCAAAAGGCGGTTTTCTAAGCCAAAGGCGCCAACCCCAGGATCGATGTAGCCGAGGGGTACGGCGAGAAAGGCACGCAATTCGTCAATGACGGGATCGCGCTGGGTCGCGGCCAGAGCAAGTTGGCGAAGTCGTAGCATGGGTGGGTCCCTCCCCGATAAGCGATGCCCAAGGCTAGCTCAGGGGCGGCGTGGATTCGACCACCTCCACGCAAAGGGCCGGGTGCCGCCGCGCCTCGGCCGCCCAGAAGGCACGGCCCGTCCGATTGGGCGCCAGCACCTGAACGTGCACGGTCATCCCCGGATAGGTTTTCAGGAGCCAGCTCAGGAAGGCTGCGCCGAGCCCTTCCCGGCGCCGGGCCGGGGCGATGCGAAGCTCTCGCAGCTGAAGCATCGTGCCTACCGTGGCCCACTGGGCATGGCCCGCGAAGGACGGGCCGGTGCCGAGGAGCACGGCCTGCTCCCCCTGCTGGAGCCTTCGAAAAAGCCGCTGACGCTGGGCGGCGATGGCGCGAGCGTCGCGGGCAGGGCGCCCTTCGTCGTGAAGCAGCGCCAGGCTGCTGTCCACGAGGGCTGAAAAGGGGCCCCGGAAGGCGCCGCGCAGCTGGACCGGCGTGAGGGCCAGGCCGGCGCTGTGCTCCCTTGATTTGCCCCAGGGCCCCTGGCTCAATGTGCGCTCCTTGCTGGCGGCGGACGGCCTGTCATGATCCACGGTAAGCGACTTCGGCCGCGCTCCGGCCCTCGGGCACTGGCGCTGGCCACCCTGCTCGTTTGTTTATCGGGCTGCGCTGCGGTGATCTCCCGCGCCACCGACCCCCTCGCGGATAACCTCACCCAGGCGATCCTCAATCATAACGATCCCGAGACGGTTGCGGCGGCCGTGCCGACCTACCTTGTGCTCCTCGATAGCCTACTCCAGAGCGCGCCGGAGGACCCGGGGCTGCTTCTGGCTTCCGCCACCCTTCATAGCGCCTTTGCGGGCAATTTTGTTCAGGATCCTGAGCGGTCGAAGCGCCTTCACGCCCGAGCGCTGGGTCTTGCCGGCGAGGCCGCGTGCCTGGCGGCGGCGGGGTGTGCCCTGCGGTCCGAGCCTTACCCAAGGTTTGAAGCGTGGGTCGGCAAGCAGGAGGATCCGGCCCTGCTCTATACGCTGGCCACCAGCTGGGCGGGCTACGTGCAGGCCCATAGCGACGACTGGCGGGCGGTCGCGGAGCTCGCTCGGGTGCGAGCGCTTCTGCAGCGGGTGCTGGTATTGGATGAGGGCCACGAACATGGTGGCGCCCACCTCTATCTCGGGGTGCTGGATACGCTGGCGCCCCCTGCCCTCGGCGGCCGGCCGGAGGCGGGGCGCAGCCATTTTGAGCGGGCCTGGGCCTTGAGCGAGGAGCGCCATCTGACGGCCAAGGTGCTGCTTGCGGAGCGCTACGCGCGCATGCTCTTTGATCGGGAGCTCCACGATCAGGTGCTTCGGGAGGTGCTCGAGGCCGACCCCGAGGCCCCGGGGCTCACCCTGGCCAACACCATCGCGCAGGCGCAGGCGAGGGCCTTGCTCGCCGACGCCGACCACTACTTCTAAGCTGAGGAGTTCCCATGATTTTCGCAGGGAAGGGGCGCTGGACGCTCATCGCCATGCTGCTTTGCCTGAGCGCCGGCCTTCAGGCCGCTACGCTGAAGATTGCGACCCTATCGCCCCCGGGCTCTGCCTGGATGCAGGCCATGGAGGCCGCGGGGGTTCGCATTGCGGCGGAAACGGAGGGGCGCGTCACCCTGCGCTTCTACCCCGGCGGCGTCATGGGGGACGACACGGCGGTGCTGCGAAAGATCCGCTTTGGGCAGCTCCAGGGCGCCGCCCTCACCACCGGGGCGCTGCAGAACGACTTCACGGACGTGCAGCTCTATAACCTGCCCATGTTGTTCAACGACTTTGATGAGGTGGATGCGCTTCGGGCGCAGTTCGACCCGGCGCTCCTCGCCGGTCTCGAGGAGGCGGGGTGGGTCGCCTTTGGCTTTGCGGAGGCGGGCTTTGCCTACGCCATGAGCAAGACGGAGGTGACGACCCTTCCCGAGGCCCGGGCGCTGAAGGTATGGGTGCCCTCCGATGACAAAGGCTCCGAGGCGTCCCTACGTGGCTTTGGACTATCTGCCGTGCCCCTGAGCATTGCGGATGTGCTTCCAGGGTTGCAAACCCAGCTCATCGACGCCATTGCCGCGCCCCCGGTGGCTGCGGTGGCCCTGCAGTGGTTTACCCAGCTCCAAGCCGTGCTCGATCTGCCCTTCATGTACGTTTACGGCACCCTGGCCCTGCAGCGAAAGGCCTTTGAGCGCTTGAGCGCCGAAGACCAGGCCGTGCTCCGCACGGTTTTATCGGAGACCTTCGCTGCCATTGGCGCCCGAAATCGCGCCGATCACGAGCAGGCCATGGCCGCCCTGAAGGCCCAGGGTTTGCGCTTCCTTGCGCCGTCCCCGGAAGCCCGGGCCGAGTGGGTGGCCGCGGCGGCCACGGCACGGCAGGAAATGATCGACAGCGGCGCCGTGAGCGCGGAGCGCTATGCAGCGCTGCAGGCAGCCCTTCGCGCCTATCGGACGCCCTAGCGGTGCTTCGCCTTGAAAAGGCGGTGCTCGCCGCCGCCTTCGGGCTGCTGCTGCTAATTGCCCTGCTCCAGATCCTGCTCCGCAATGGCTTTTCCACGAGCCTCCCGGGGGCGGAGGAACTGCTCCAGACGCTCGTGCTCTGGCTGGCCATGCTCGGCGCCCTGGGCGCCACCCGGGAGGGGAACCACATCCGCATTGACCTTCTGGCTCAGGTCCTTCCGGGCCCCTGGGGTCTGCGCCTCCACCGCCTCTCTGCCCTGGCCACGGCGGGGCTCTGCGCCTTCGCGGGCTACCATGGCGCTCTGCTGTGCCTGCTTGAGCGGGAGGACGGGCGCCTCGCCTTTTGGGGCCTCCCCGTGTGGGTCACCCTTTTGATCATCCCCGGCGCCTTTGCGGCCATGGCCCTGCGCTTCCTTCGCCTCGCCTGGCGCCCGGCGCCATGACCGAGCTCTTTCTCGCCCTTACCGTCCTGTTGCTGCTTTCCGGGGCGCCGCTCTTTGCCATCTTGCTTGCCGCGGCCTTCACGGGCTTCGCCTGGGCTGAGATCCCCCTCACCATCGTGGCCGTGGAGCTCACCCGGCTCACGGATACGCCCCTGCTCGTCTCCTTGCCCCTCTTTGCCTTTGCGGGCTACGTGCTGGCCGAGGGACGGAGCGCGGATCGCCTCGTCGCCCTCACGCAGGCGGCCCTCGGCGGCCTCCGGGGTGGGGTGGCCTGGGTGACCGTGCTCTGCTGTGCGCTGTTTACGGCCTTCACCGGCGCCTCCGGGGTGACCCTGGTGGCCCTGGGTGCCTTGCTCTATCCCGCCCTCCGGGCCGATGGCTTCAGCGACCGGTCGGCCCTGGGCCTCGTGACCACCTCCGGAAGCCTCGGCCTGCTCCTGGTGCCCAGCGTGCCCCTCATTCTCTACGGCGTGCTGGTGCAGCAGCTCGGTGTGGGCCCAAGCTTTTCCCTCCGCCAGCTGTTCTTGGCGGGGGTGGTGCCCTTGCTCGTAATGATGCTGGCGCTGGGCGCGGTGGCGCTCCTCCAGCTCCGTCGGGGTCGGGGGACGGCGGAGGGGCCCGCTGGGCCGGTGGCAAGCGCAGAGGCGCCGGCGCCTCGGCCGAAGCTTGGGGAAGCGCTCTGGGCGGCGCGCTTTGAGGCGCCCCTGCCGGTGATCGTACTCGGGGGCATCTACGGGGGCGTCTTTGCCCTGTCCGAGGTGGCGGCGGTCACAGCCCTTTACGTGGTGCTGGCTCAGTGCCTCCTCTATCGCGATGTCTCCCTTCGCACCCTTCCTGCCCTGGCTTGGCGCAGCATGACCCTCGTGGGGGGCGTGCTCATGATCCTCGCGGCAGCCCTTGCGCTGGCCAATGTGTTTGTCGATGCACAGCTGCCGGAGCGCATTTTCGAGGCCTTAAGCGCCCAGCTCACCTCGAAAACGAGCTTTTTGTTGGCGCTGAACCTGGGCCTGTTACTGCTCGGCATGATCATCGACAGCTACGCGGCGATTGTGTTGCTCGTGCCCCTGCTACTGCCCGTGGCCGTGGCCTATGAGATTCACCCGATCCACTTCGGCATGATCTTTTTGGCGAATCTTCAGCTGGGAACCTTGACGCCTCCGGTGGGCATGAATCTCTTTATCGCGAGCGTCCGCTTCAAGCAGCCCCTGGGGGTCCTTTACCGGGCGAGCCTTCCCTATCTGGGCGCGCTGCTGTTCGCCCTGCTCCTAATCACCTATATTCCCGCCCTCAGTACGTTCACGCTTTAAACGTTGGGGCACGGCCGTAGGAGGAGGGCACCATGATTCGACAGCTGCGAACCGCTGGGCTCCTCGCGCTGGCCCTTTTGGCCCTGGGCGCGCGCGCCGAGGACACCGTTCGGGATCCCTTCGAAGCCTTTAATCGCCGGTCCTTCGCACTGAACAACGCCTTAGATCGCCATTTCATCCGCCCCGCCGCCGTGGTCTACGACCAGGTGATGCCGGCGCCTCTGGGGCAGGCGATCTATCGCTTCTTCGATAATTTGGCTGAGCCCGTGAGCATGACCGGAGCGCTCCTGCAGGGGGATGTGGAGCGCACGCTCACTGCCTCGGGGCGCTTCCTGGTGAATTCCACCCTGGGCCTTGGGGGCCTTTTTGACCCGGCGACGTCCATCGGCTTTGTGGACGTGGATGAGGATATCGGCCAGGCCTTAGACAGCTGGGGCTTGGATGAGACCCCCTACCTGGTACTGCCTTTCTGGGGCCCCGGCACCCTAACGACGCTGCCCGATCGGGTGCTGGTGTGGTGGTTGCCCCCCCAGCTCCTTGGGGACTATTGGGTAGCGCCCCTCCGGGTGGTGGATACGGTGTCCTATCGCGCCAGCCTCCTGGGGGCGACGAATCTTCTTGAGGGAGAAGCCCTGGATCCCTACGCCTTTGCCCGGGACAGCTACCTTCAGCGCCGTCGCCAGCTGCGCTACAACGGCGCGCCGCCGCCGGAGGCCCTAGACGCGCTCCTCGACGATTTCTAGGGCCCCTAGAGATCCGGGCGGAGCACGGAGAGCTGCGCTCGAAGCCCGTCAGGATCGAGCATGAGCGTGCCGAGGTGATCAAGAAAATCTCGCACGTGCTTCGGTACCCGCCCCCGAGCCAGGGCCCGTTCCCCGCTTTCCGTGCGCAGAAATCGGAAGCTGTCGAGGATGGGATCGGGATCCGTGAGGTATTCCTGTGCCTGCTCATTGAGATAGCTGTAAAAGGCTTCAAGTTCGTCCTCTGCGAGGCCGAAGGCCCCGGGGCGTGCAACCGCATTGGCCCAGAGGGTAGTGAGGTAGATGCGGTAGCGCTCCGTATCGATGAAGGTCTCAGCGACGGTGCTGTGGGTCTTCATCTCCTCGAGCACCGGGGCATAGAGTTCCCCGAAGCGCTGGCGCTGCGTGTGGTCTTGGGTCATAGGGCTCTCCCTTAGTCCTCGCGGAGCATACGGGTCCGCCCTCTTCGGTAAAAGGTGTCTCGGAAAAGGGACTGGCCCGAGCGTTTGCATTGGCGCGGGGCCGTCGCTATCGTCCTGCGCACGTTTCAACGGGCAAAAAACTTGAGGGGGCGCCTCGTTTTTGGGGCGCTCTGGGAGATTGCCATGGCAACCGCGTTGACCTTTGATCCCGTCACCCTTCCGCCGGCGGCGGAGGCCCTCCGCAGCGAGGTTCGGCAGTTTGTGGCCGAAACCCTCGGCAATGAGCACCGCCGGAACTCGGACTTTGGCGCGAGCCACGATCCAGAGTTCAGCCGCGCCCTGGGGCAGCGGGGGTGGATTGGCATGACCTGGCCCACGAAGTACGGCGGGGGCGGGCGCAGCTTCTTCGAGCGCTATGTAATGACGGAAGAACTCCTGGCCGCCGGGGCCCCCGTGGGGGCCCACTGGATTGCCGATCGGCAAAGCGGGCCCCTGCTGCTGCGGTACGGTACGGAAGCGCAGCGCGAATTCTTTCTACCGAAGATTATTGCCGGGGAATGCTTTTTCTCCATCGGCATGAGCGAGCCCGATTCGGGTTCGGATTTAGCCTCCGTGCGCACCACCGCCACCCCCGTAGAGGGCGGCTGGCTGGTCAATGGGACCAAGCTCTGGAGCAGCGGCGCCCATCGCAATCACTACATGATTACGCTTGTGCGCACGCCCACGGAATCGGAGAGCCGCCACGCGGGCCTCTCCCAGCTCATCGTGGATCTGCGTAACTCCTCGGGTCTGACCGTTCGCCCCATCACCAACCTGGCGGGGGATGCGGAATTTAACGAGGTGGTTTTCGAGGACTGCTTTGTTCCCGCCGACCGCCTGGTGGGGGAGCCGGGGAATGGCTGGGAACAGGTCACCAGCGAGCTCGGCTACGAGCGCAGCGGCCCCGAGCGTTTCCTTTCCGCCTTCCGGGTTTTTGTGGAGCTGCTCCGGGAAGTGGGGCCGAAGCCCACGGACCATCAGGCCGCGGTGCTTGGTCGCATGGCGGCGCACATGATGACGCTGAGAAACATGTCCATCTCCGTGGCGGGCATGCTGGAAAGCAATCGCAATCCCGTGGTGGAAGCGGCCCTCGTGAAGGAGCTCGGGAATAATTTCGAACGGGAAGTGCCGGAAATCGCGCGCCTCGTGGCTCCCGGCGGGGGCTCGGCGCTCTTTAGGCAAACGCTTGAGGACACCATCTTGCACGCCCCGTCCTTCACCATTCGCGGCGGCACGCGGGAGATTCTCCGAGGCATGATTGCGCGAGGCTTGGGACTACGATGAACGAAACAACGCAGTTGATGCTGGAATCGGCGGAGCGCCTCCTGCGGGATGCCTGCCCCAAGGCCGTGGTGGATCAGGTGGAAGCGGGGGAGCGCCCGGATGCGCTTTGGGCCGAATTGGAAGCCCTAGGGCTCCTCAACGCTTGCGTGCCGGAAGGGCAGGGGGGCGTGGGGCTCCCGCTAGCGGAAGGGCTCACCCTTCTGCGCCTCGCGGGACGCTATGCGGTGCCCGTGCCCTTTGCGGAAACCCTGCTGGGGCGCGCGCTCGCCTCGGAGGCGGGGATGCCCGAGGCCCTCGAAGGGATGATGACCATCGCCGCGCCCGCGGTGCAGGGCGAGGGCTATGCCCCTGTGCCCTTTGCCCCCTGGGCCCGCTGGGTGCTGGTGGCCCAGGCGGGGCCGGACGGCGCCGTGAGCTTTCAGTGTCTGCCCCAGGAACAGCTGACCTTTAGCGAGCCGCGCAAGGGCCTTGCGGGGGAGCCGGAGGCCCTCATGCTCGGCGGCGCCGGTCAGGGGCCGGCCTTCTCTTCGCCTTTGGCACCGAGCTTGGCCAAGCTTCAGGGGCTGCTGGCCCTGAGCCGCGCGGTCATGATGGCCGGGGCCCTGGAAAGTGCCCTCGATTTAAGCGTGGCCTACGCCCTTGAGCGGAAGCAGTTTGGCCGGGAAATCGCCAAGTTCCAGGCGGTGCAACAGCAATTAGCGGTGCTTACGGGGGAGGTGGCAGCCGCCCTCCGGGCTGCCGATGCGGGGCTTGAGGCCCTTGGATCCCCCCGGGAAGCCACGGCCTGGGCCGTGGCCAAGGCCCGAGCCGGGGAAGCCGCCGGCAAGGGCGCGGAGATTGCACACCAGGTGCATGGCGCTATGGGCTTTACCCATGAGCATCAGCTGCACCATCGCACTCGGCGCCTTTGGTGCTGGCGCGATCAGCATGGTCATGAGGCCTACTGGCAGGCCGCGCTCGGTCGCGCTCTTTGTGCCGCCGGCGCCGATGCCCTCTGGCCGGAGCTTACCGGCTCCGCCTAGCCGCTGGCTTCGTTCAGCGCTACCGCTTAGGAGATCCCATGCCTGCTCCCCAGCTGGTTTGGTTCCGCAATGACCTTCGGGTCGCAGATCATCGGGCCCTGGCCGCCGCGGCGGCCGCGGGGCCCGTGCACGCGGTTTTCCTCAAAGCTGAGGCGCAGTGGGCGGCCCACGGCGTGGGGGCCAATCGCCTTGCCTTTCTCGAGCGCAATCTTCGGGCCCTCGCCGCGGCCCTCGGCGTCCTGGGCATTCCCTTCACCGTGCTTGAGGCGCCGCGCTTTCGCGATGCCCCGGGGACGCTCCTGCCCTGGGCCCAGGCCCAGGGGGCGACGGCGCTCCACTTCAACGATGAGTACCCCTTAAACGAGCGGCGGCGGGATGACGCCGTGGCCCGGGCCTTTGCCCAAGCAGGGGTGGCTGTCCATCGCTATACCGATAGCGTTATCGCGGCCCCGGGCACCCTAAAAACGGGGCAGGGCGGTCCCTACACGGTGTTCACCCCCTTTAAGCGGCGTTGGCTCGCGACGCTCGATCTGTCCTCGGCGGCGCCCTTGGCCCCACCCGATCCCCAGGGACCGGTTCGTCCCCTAGGGCCCGCCCTAGAGGAGGCTATGACCCTTGCCGGCGCCGCGGCTTCTGCCGTGCCCGCCAAGCTGTGGCCCGGGGGGGAGGGGGAAGCGCACCGGCGCCTGACCGAGTTCCTCGCCGAGGCGGCCCTGCGCTACGACAGCCAACGCGATTTCCCCGCGGTCACCGGGACCAGCACCCTCTCGCCCTATCTGTCCCTGGGCGTACTGTCTCCTCGGCAGGTGCTGAGCGCGCTCCTCGCGGCCTTCCCCGATGCCCTGGAGGGGTCGGGCGGTCCTAGCATTTGGCTCTCCGAGCTGATCTGGCGCGAGTTCTATCGCCACGTGGTCGCAGCCTTTGATCACGTCTCGAAGGGCGAGGCCTTCCGCCCTGCCTTTGCGGACCTTCCCTGGCGCCAGGATCCCGAGGGCCTCGCGGCCTGGAAAGCGGGTCGCACGGGCCTTCCCTTGGTTGATGCGGGTATGCGGGAGCTGGCGGCCACGGGGTGGATGCACAACCGGGTGCGCATGGCGGTGGCCATGTTCCTCACGAAGAATCTGCTGATCGATTGGCACCTCGGGGAAGCCCATTTCATGGATCAGCTGGTGGACGGGGACTTCGCGGCCAACAACGGCGGCTGGCAGTGGAGCGCCGCCACGGGCACGGACGCCGCCCCCTATTTTCGGGTGTTCAACCCCGTGACCCAAAGCCAGCGCTTTGATCCCGAGGGCCATTACCTCCGGCGCTGGGTGCCCGAGCTCGCGGGCCTCGATGCCCGTTCCATTCACGAACCCTGGCGCTACGCCGGAGGTCCGAAGGCCTATCCCAAGCCCTTGGTGGATCTCAAAGCCAGCCGGGAGCGGGCCATCGCCCACTTCAAGGCCCACGCCGCCGGCTAGCCATCCCCTGCCAGGGCTCTATAATCCGCGCCCGGACAGTTGGGACGGTTGGAGGCCCTATGCACGCTGCGGTGGAAGAGCTACTGACGCTCCTCGAGCTTGAGCCCGTGGAACGCTATCTGTTTCGCGCGCAAAACGAGCGGGCGGCGGGGCCCCGGATTTTTGGCGGGCAGGTGCTGGCCCAGGCGCTCCGCGCCGCCGCCCTCACCGTGGAGGGGCTTGAGCCCCATTCCCTCCACGCTTACTTTCTGCGCCCCGGGGATTCCAAGCATCCCCTGCTCCTCGAAGTGGAACCGATTCGCGACGGCAAGAGCTTTTGCACGCGCCGGGTGCGGGTGATTCAGCGGGGAGAGGCGATTTTCAGCATGTCCGCTTCCTTCCAGATTCAGGAGGCGGGGCTAGAGCACCATGCCGACATGCCCCCCTGGCCCAAGCCTGAGGCCCTGGAGGATGACGTGCAGGTGGCTCGTCGCCTCGAGGGGAAGGATCCGAACGTCATGCCCTGGGCCGTGCGGGAGCGGGCCTTTGAATCTCGTTCCGTCTATGGCTTTGGGGCACCGCCCCCGGAGGCGCCGGTGAAGCCGGCCTGGTATCGGCTGCGGAGCGCGCTTGATCATCCGCCGATCATCCATGCCTGCCTTCTGGCCTACGTGTCCGATATGGGGCTCATGTCCACCTCCCTCGTGCCCCACATGGCGACCACGCCCCGGGCCCATATCATTGGCGCCAGCCTCGATCACGCCATGTGGTTTCACCGGCCCTTCCGGGTGGACGATTGGCTGCTCCACGACCGGGACAGCCCCGCTGCGCGCGGTGGCCGCGGATTCAATCGCGGCAGCTTCTTTGATCAAAACGGACAGCTGGTGGCCTCCACGGCGCAGGAAAGTCTCATTCGCGTGCGTCGGGACCAGGAGTAGGGTGTGAACGACGCGCCCGGCGAGGCCGGCCTGTGGGAACATCGCTACCAAAGCGGGGAAGACCTCTTTGGGGCGAAGCCGAACGCCTTTTTTCTGGAAGCGCTTCAGGCCCGGCCCCCGGGGCGGCTCCTCTTGCCCGGGGAGGGGGAGGGGCGCAATGCGCTCGCGGCCCTGCGCCTGGGCTGGGAGGTCTGCGCCTTTGATCTATCCCCTACGGCGCGGGATCGGGCATGCGCCCGAGCCGAGGCCCTGGGGAAGCGCCTCACCTACGAACTCGGGGCCCTGCCTGAGCTTCCCGAGGCGGCGCCCTTTGCCGCGCCCTTTGATCTCATCGCGGTGATCTTTGTTCACCTTCCCGCCGCCGTGCGGCGGACAGCTCATCAGGTGCTGGCCACCCGTCTCGCCCCCGGCGGTACGCTCTTAATCCAAAGCTTTGCGCCGAAGCAGGCGGCCAACCCGTCCATGGGGCCGAACAGCACGGCGCGCCTGGCTTCCCCCGGAACCCTCGCCCGGGATTGCCGAGGCCTTGAGGTGCTGCGGGCTGAGGAGCGGGACGTGGTTCTCGATGAGGGCCCCCTGCACACCGGGCCGGCTTCCGTGGTGGAATTTCTGGCTCAGCGCCCCCGCTAGAAATCCTCGGCCCAGGCCAGCTGGCTGTTCGCCAGGGCCAGCTGGAGATCCAGCTGCTGGGCTGGATCCTCCGGAAAGGGCAGGTGCGTCGGCGGCGCCGGGAGGCGGTTTAGGGTCGCATCTAGGGCGTAGCTCTCCCCCTCGAAAAACACCACGTTCCAGGCGTGAAGGCCAAAGCCCGTGCCCTCCGCATTGAGCGCAAGGCCCAGCCGCGTGCTGTTCTCAAAGCCCGCCTCATCGAGGGCGAGCTGGAGTAGAGCAGCGAATTCATAGCAGTCCCCGGCGGCGTTCGGAGGTAACCGCTCAAGGCTGGGGAGGTAGGCTCCAGGCACGTAGCGCAGCTGGGAACGGACCCGTTCCATGGCCCGGGTGAGGCGGGGCCGCAGCGCTGTGGGGACCGCAGGCGCCCCTTGGGGCAGGAGGAGCACCGCATTCCCCGGCTGCGGCGCCTGGGGCAGGGCCGGCGAGGGAGGCCAAAGCCGAGCCGCGGGGCCGGAAAGGCGCAGGGCCGGGGGCGCCGCCTCGGAGAGAGCAGGGCCTGGGGCCAGGGGAAGGGTCAGCGGCGCGAGGGTCGGGGGCGCCATGGGAAGCGCCGGCGCCTGCGCGACCCGCTCCAGTAAAAAGCTTTCCCCCCGGCGCAGCGATAAAAGCCCGCCCTGGGCATCCAGCACGGCCCCTTCCGCCGCTGCGGCCCCGGCCAGCCAGGCCTCGAGGGTTTCTGGGGTGCGCAGGGGCTGGCGGAAGAGGGCGCCCTGGGGCAGCTGAACCCGCTGCTGTCCGAAGAGGAGCTCATGGGGCGGAGCGAGGCGGTAGCGGTAGTCGCGCTCGGTTCGCAGCCGACCGCCCCCGGGAGGATCGAGGACACTGACGATGGTAATGGTGAGACTGTCCCCCTGGGCCCTTCGCTGCACCGCGAGGCGTCCGGCTAAGGCGCCCCCAAGGTGCAGCGCGTAGTGGGTTTCGGCGCCCCGGGCGAGGAGCCGCTCCGGGGCCGAGGGCTCGGCGCAGCCCGCAAGCAGGAGGAGCCCAAGGCAAACGGCGACGGCTCGGCGGGGGACCATTCCCATGGCTTGTCTTCTTCCAACCGGAGGGAAGGATTAGACTAGCGCGCTTTCCCTGGAAGACGAAGGCACCCCCCCATGGACGAACGTTCCGAAAGCGCCGGTCCCGACCACTTCATTGCCCAGCGCATCCGGAAGGACCAGGCTCAGGGTAAGCACGGGGGCGCCGTGGTCACGCGCTTTCCCCCGGAGCCCAATGGCTACCTGCATCTGGGGCACGCCAAATCCATTTGCCTGAATTTCGGCATGGCGGAGGTATTTTCGGGGCGCTGTAACCTCCGCCTCGATGATACGAACCCCGCGAAGGAATCGACCCACTACGCTGAGGCTATCGAGCGCGACGTCACCTGGCTCGGTTTTTCCTTCGGCGCCGGGCCGCTTCATGCCTCGGACTACTTCGAGCGCATCTATGCCTGCGCGGAAGCGCTGATTGAGAAGGGGCTAGCCTACGTCGACAGCCAGGATCAGGAGGCCATTCGCGCACAGCGCGGCACGCTGACGGAGCCGGGCACGGAAAGCCCCTTTCGAAACCGTAGCGTCGAGGAAAACCTGGCCCTCTTTCGCGCCATGCGCGCCGGAGACTTTGAGGACGGGGCCCACGTGCTCCGGGCGAAGATCGACATGGGGTCCCCGAACCTGAACCTCCGGGATCCCGTCCTGTACCGGATCCGGCGCATGGCGCATCAGCGGACCGGGGATGCCTGGTGCATTTACCCCATGTACGACTACACGCACTGCCTCTCCGATGCTTTTGAGGGCATCACCCATTCCCTGTGCACCCTTGAGTTCGAGGATCACCGCCCCCTTTACGATTGGGTGCTTGATCAATTCTCCTGGGAGGTGCGTCCCGAGCAGATCGAATTCAGCCGCCTGGAGCTCGAATATACCGTGCTCTCCAAGCGCCATCTGAACGCGCTGGTGACGGAAGGGCACGTGGAGGGCTGGGATGATCCGCGCATGCCGACGCTGGCGGGGCTGCGGCGCCGCGGCGTGCCGCCGGCGGCGCTCAAGGATTTCTGCGAACGCATTGGGATTACGAAGAGCGACGGCACGGTGGAAATGGCCCTGCTCGAGCGCTGCATTCGAGATGCGCTAGAGAGCGCCCCCCGGGCCCTTGCGGTGCTGAGGCCCCTTCCCGTGGAGCTGCTGAACTATCCGGAGGACGGGGAAGAGTGGTTCGAGGCGCCCCTGCACCCGAAGGACCCGGAGGGCGCGTCCCGGCGCATTCCCTTTGGGCGCCACCTGCTGATTGAAAGCGATGACTTCGAGGAAATTCCTCCGAAGAAGTACAAGCGCCTGTCCCCGGGAGCGGAGGTGCGCCTGCGCCACGGCTACGTGATTCGCTGCGAGCGCTTCGATGCCGATGCGGCGGGGCGGCCCACTAAGCTCTACTGCACCGTGGATTTGGAAAGCCGAGCCGGCGGCGCCAACGCCGAGAAAAAGGTGAAGGGGGTCATCCATTGGGTCAGCGCCACCCACGCCCTCGACGCCGAAGTTCGTCTTTACGATCGCCTTTTCACGGACCCCGATCCCTCTGGCATTAAAACGGAAGGCGGCTTCCGGGATGTGCTGAATCCCGAATCCCTTGAGCGCTGCGCCGCGAAGCTTGAGCCCGCCCTGGGGTCCCTGGCTCCGGGGGAGGTGGTGCAATTTGAGCGCCTTGGATACTTCTGCCCGGATCCAGACAGCACGGATACGGCGCGGCGCTTTAACCGCACCATCACCCTGCGCGATACCTGGGGGGGCAAGTGAGCCCGGCCCCCGGCGCGCTCTCGCACCTCAAGGTGCTGGAGCTGGGCCAGCTCATTGCCGGGCCCTTCTGCGGTCAGCTCCTCGGGGATATGGGCGCGGACGTCATCAAGATTGAAGCCCCAGGGGTGGGCGATCCCATGCGCAGCTGGGGGCAGGGAAAGCCCGTGTGGTGGTCCGTGATTGGGCGCAACAAGCGCTCTGTCACGCTGGATCTGCGCAAGCCCGCGGGTCGCGAGGTGCTCAAAACCCTCGCCGCCGACGCCGATATCCTGATCGAGAACTTTCGCCCGGGAACGCTGGAGAAGTGGGAACTGTCCCCGGAGGCCCTTCGAGCCCTGAACCCGCGCCTGATCATCGTGCGGGTGAGCGGCTTTGGGCAGACCGGCCCCTACGCCAAGCGCGCGGGCTATGGTTCCATCGGGGAAGCCATGGGGGGCATGCGCTATTTGGCCGGGGACCCGGACCGGCCCCCGAGCCGGGTGGGTCTATCGATTGGCGATGCGCTGGCGGCCACCTTTGCCTGCCTGGGGGCGCTCACGGCCCTTGAGCACCGGAATCAAACCGGGCAGGGGCAGGTGGTGGATTCGGCGATCTACGAGGCCGTGCTGGCCATGATGGAAAGCACGGTGCCGGAGTACACGGAGGCGGGGGTTATCCGGGAGCGCACCGGCGCCATCCTCCCGAAGATTGCCCCCTCGAATGTCTATCCCACGGCCAGCGGCGAGATGGTGCTCATTGGCGCCAACCAGGACTCGGTCTTTGCCCGCCTGGCGGAAGCCATGGGCACGCCGGAGCTGGCCACGGATCCGCGCTACGCCAGCCACACGGCTCGGGGCGAGCATCAGGAGGAATTGGATCTGCGTATCGCCGAGTGGACCAGCGGTTTTTCGGCGGACGCGCTCCTAGCACTTTGCGAGCACCACGGGGTGCCCGCAGGGCGTATCTACCGGGTGCCGGATATGCTCGCCGATCCCCAATACCAGGCCCGGGAATCCATTGTTCCCGTGCCCGACCCCACCTATCCTGGGCTCAAAATGCAGAACGTGTTTCCCCGGCTCTCCGAGACGCCAGGGCAGATCCGTTGGCCCGGACCGGCCCTCGGGGCCCACACGGAGGCCGTGCTCGAAGCCCACGGCTTTGATGCCGACGCGCGGGCTGCGCTGCGCCGGGACGGGGTGATTTAGCTTTTCATTGAAACGAGGGAGGGAAGGCCCATGGCCGTGGAACTGAAAAAAGACAGCATCGATTTAGGCATCGTGACCCGGGATGCGGGCCCCATGGTGGCCTTTTATCGCGATCTTCTGGGCTTCACGGATGAGGGGCAGATGCCCATGCCCAACATTGGCATCATGACCCGGCTGCGCTGCGGCACGAGCCTGATCAAAATCGTCGAGGCGACCCCGAAGAGTGATGCGGCCCCCGGGGGCATTGGCGGCAGCACGGGCTATCGCTATTGGACCATGACCGTAACGAACCTCGAGGCCCTGGTGGAGAGCCTGAAGGCGGCGGAGGTCTCCGTGATCATCCCCACGACGGAAATTCGCCCGGGCATTCGCATTGCCATGGTCGCCGACCCCGATGGCAACTGGGTCGAGTTCCTCGAAGAAGCGGCGTGAGCGCGCCCCTCGCTCCCGCCCTGGCGCTGAAGCTCCTTCGGGAGATGGCGGCGCTCCAGGAAGCGCACAACCTTGCCGTGGACCCCGCCTGGCGCACCGCGGGCCTCGCCTACTACCGGGCGATCTGGGTGGAATGCGCGGAGCTTCTCGATCACTACGGGTGGAAGTGGTGGAAGCATCAGGAGTGCGATCTTCCCCAGGTACGCCTGGAGCTCGTGGATATCTGGCACTTTGGGCTGAGCATGCTGCTCCTCGAGGACCGGGTGGATGAGGCCCTTGCGGAAGCGGTGCGTTCGGGCCTCGCGGGCCCCGGCGAGCCGGAGCGCTTCCGGGAGGCGGTGGAGACCCTTGCTTCCGCCGCTGTGGGGGAAAAGCGTTTCGATGTGCCCGCTTTCCTGGCCTGCCTTCGAGCCGTGGAGATGGATCTGCCCGGGCTCTATCGCGCCTACGTGGGGAAGAACGTCCTGAACGCCTTCCGCCAGGATCACGGCTACAAGGCGGGCACCTACGACAAGCTCTGGCAGGGGCGGGAAGATAACGTGCACCTCGTGGAGCTGGAAGCGATCCTCCCCGTGGACGCCCCCGACTACCGGGAAGCGCTCTATGCAGCCCTTGCGGCGCGCTACGCCGTGCGCCACAAGGCCCCGGCAGCGTCATGATTTTGTGATCAAATAATCACCGCTGTGTCATCGGCAGGCCCTAGGGTGGGAGAAACTCGCTTGAGGGCCTGTCATGGATACTTCAACGCCTGCCGACCTGGCCGAAGGTCAGAAAGTTCGCTACCGGACGCTGTTCCTCTCCGATCTCCACCTCGGCAGCCGGGGCTGCCAAGCCGAGGCGCTCACGGCCTTTCTTAAGGCCCACGAGTGTGACCGCCTGTATCTGGTGGGCGATATCATCGACGGCTGGCGCCTAAAGCGCAGCCTTTACTGGCCCCAGAGCCACAGCAACGTGCTTCGGCGGCTCCTGACCCTTACCAAGCGGGGGACGGAGATCATCTTCGTTACCGGCAATCACGACGAATTCCTGCGGCGCTACTCCGATCACAGCTTTGGCAATCTGAAATTGGTGGATCGAGCGGAGCACCGCACCGCCGATGGTCGCCGCTTCCTCGTGATCCATGGGGATGAATACGACGTCATCACGCGCTACCACCGCTGGATCGCCTTCCTTGGGGACCTCGGCTACAACTTTCTGCTGTCCGTGAACCGGGTGAACAACTGGGTGCGGGAGCGCCTCGGCTTTGGCCGCTGGTCCCTGTCGGCCTGGGTGAAGCATCGGGTGAAGCGCGCCGTGAATTTCATCAGCGATTTCGAAGGCGCCGTGGCCCACGCCTGCGAGCGGGAGGGATTCCAGGGCGTGATTTGTGGCCACATTCACCACGCGGAAATGCGCCGCATCGGCGCCATCGACTATTTGAACTGCGGCGATTGGGTGGAATCCTGCACGGCCCTGGCGGAGGACGATCAGGGGCAGATTCACCTGCTGTACTGGCGCGAGGAAGTGGCCGCCTTCCGGGAGGAGGCCACGCCCCTGGCTTTGCCCTCGGGTGGGCCCCTGGCAGGGGAGCTGGCGCTGGCGAAGGAAGAACTGCTGGCGGATCGCGCAGCATGAAGATCGCGCTGGTGACCGACGCCTGGACCCCGCAAACCAATGGGGTGGTGACGACCTTGAAGCAGGTCATCGCCGGGGTAGAAGCCCGGGGCCACGCGGTGCGGGTATTCGAGCCCGGCCAGTTCTTTACCTTGCCCCTCCCCGCCTATCGGGAGGTCAAGGTGGCGCCCCTGCCCTATGGACTCGGAAGAGCGCTGGACGCCTACGGCCTAGACGCGCTGCATATCGCCACGGAGGGGCCCCTGGGCCTCGCCGCCCGGCGCTGGGCCCTGCGCCGAGGCGTGCCCTTTACCACCTCCCTGCACACGAAATTTCCCGAGTACCTCTATGAGCGGACCCGCCTGCCCCTGGCCCTGGGCTACGGGTTTTTGCGCTGGTTCCATGGCGCGGCCGCCAGCACGCTGGTCACTACGGCTTCCCAGAAGCGAGAGCTTGGGGACTGGGGGCTGCGAAAGCTTACGGTGTGGGGGCGCGGGGTCGCCCTGGACGCCTATCCCTACGTGCCTCGGGAAATGCCGCGGGAGCACCCGCGCCTGCTCTACGTGGGGCGGGTGGCCGTGGAAAAGAATCTGCCCGCCTTTCTTGAGCTGAAGGTGCCCGGGGAAAAGGTGGTGGTCGGGGATGGCCCGGCCCGGGCCCAGCTGGAAGCGCGCTACCCCGAGGTGCGCTTTCTTGGCTATCGCTACGGCGCTGAGCTCGCGGCGATCTACGGGGACGCGGACGTGTTTGTCTTCCCCTCGAAAACCGACACCTTCGGGCTGGTGATGCTGGAGGCCCTGGCCACGGGCACGCCCGTGGCCGCCTATCCCGTTACGGGCCCCATCGACATCGTGGAGGATGGGGTCACGGGGGGGCTCCACGCCGATCTGGCTGAGGCCGTGACCCGGGCGCTCGCCTGCGATCGCGCTGCGTGCCGGCGCTATGCGGAGGCCCAGGGCTGGGATCAAATCGCCGAGCGCTTCCTCGCCGACCTGGTGCCCGTCCCGGCGGCGAGGGCGTCCTCCGCCGGGGGCTAGTACACTTTCCCCTTTCCGCGAGGGAAGGGTGCGATGGATCCGGCGCAGCAGGCGGCGCTCTCGGCGTGGTTTACGCCGGCGCCCGGTGCACTCCCGCACCGGGGACAGCTGTGTCTCGGCGTTCTTTCTGCGTCGGGGCTTGCGCCCCTTCCCGGGGCCTTTGGCCTGCGTCGCCGCGGCGGCGCGATGCTGGTCCCCAGGGCTTCCGCGCCGGCAGACGCCGTGCTGGCCTGGGCCGATCGCTTCCTTGCTGAGGGCGTCGCCCTAACCCTCTTGCTGGATGAGCCGTCCCCGGCGTTGCTGAAGGCCCTTGGTCACCGCGGCTTTCTGCCCCGGGCGGGAAAGCCCCTCCAGGCCACACGGCTCGTGCTGGCCTGTGACCCTCGCCCCCCGCGTGCGCCCCCGTCCCTGCAAGGGCCCTTCCCCGGTGCGCAGCTCGCGACCCTGCTCTTCGTTTGCCAAGGGAATCGGGTGCTGCTGATGGAGAAGAAGCGCGGTCACGGCGCAGGCCTCATCAATGGCCCCGGGGGCAAGCTGGAGCCCGGGGAGTCGCTCCGGGCCTGCGCCCTGCGGGAGGCGGAGGAGGAACTGGGGATTCGGGGTGAAGCGCCAAGGCTGTGTGCTGAGCTTCGCTTTGAGGACGAGGACGGATCGCGCATCCACGGCTTTGCCTATCGCTGCGAGGTCTTTACGGGCACGCCCCGGGAGAGCGCCGAGGGTAAGCCCCTCTGGGTGTCTCGCGAGGCCATGCCCTATGGGCGCATGTGGGCCGACGACCGGGGCTGGCTGCCCTGGGTGCTCCGGGGCCATCGCCTTCGGGCCAGCTTCGCCACCGCGGGCCCCCGCCTCCTGGCCGGGCACCTCGCCATTGACGAAGCGCCGGAGCAGGGCGTGCCGCCTGCGCTGGCGGGGTAGGGGGCCGGGGCACTAAACTGGCGGCTTCATTCATGGTTGGAGGAGCACATGGGACAGCTGGACGGCAAGGTAGTACTGGTCACCGGGGCGGCCCGGGGCATTGGGCGGGAATGCGCCCTCTTGGCAGCGCGGGAAGGCGCCAAGGTGGTGGTGAACGACCTCGGCGGATCGGTGAAGGGGGATGATCCCCTGGGCGATGCGGGTCCGGCCCAGGAGGTCGTCGATGAGATCAAGGCCGCCGGGGGCGAGGCCGTTGCCGACTCCCACAGCGTGTCCGATCGCGCCGGCGCAAAGGCCATGGTCGAGTGCGCCCTGGATACCTTCAAGGGGCTGCACGCCGTCATCAATCCCGCAGGCATTCTCCGGGACAAGATGTTCCACAAGATGACCGACGAGGACTGGGATGCGGTGATCGATGTCCACCTCAATGGCCACTACAACATCGCCCGGGCCGCCATTAACCACTTTCGCGATCAGGAAGATGGGTCCTTCGTGATGTTCACCTCGACCTCCGGGCTCATCGGCAACATTGGCCAGGCGAACTATGCGGCAGCGAAGATGGGCATCGCAGGCCTCTCTCGCATCATCGCCATGGAAGGGGCCGCCAAGAATGTTCGCTCGAACGTCATCGCGCCCTTCGCCTGGACCCGCATGATCGCCACCATTCCGGTGAAGGATGAGGCGAGCCAGAAGCGGGTGGAAATGTTCCAGAAGAAGATGCGCGCCGATCAGGTGGCCACCATGGCCGTTGCCCTGGCCGCAGCCAAGGACGTCTCCGGACAGATCTTCTCCGTCCGCGGTAACGAGGTGTTCCTCATGAGCCAGCCCCGGCCCGTGCGCAGCATCGCGCAGCTGGAAGGTTGGACGCCGGAAACGCTGGTGGAGCAGGGCCTGCCGGCCATGGCGGGGTCCTTCCACGACCTCGGCGCCACCAACAGCGTCTTCAGCTGGGATCCGGTCTAAGGATTCCCGTCGGCGACGATGCCGTGCTCACCGCGAAGGGTGAGCACGAGCACGGCGCCGGAGACGACGGCGAGGGCGCCCACCAGGGCGCCCAGCACCGGTAGGGTCACCCCCAGGGCCAAGGGCACCCCGAAGGCCAGCACGCCGAGGCGATGACGCCTCATCAGCGCCAGCGTTTCCGCAAAGCGCTGTCCCCGGTTTTCCTGCGTAAAGTCGAGAAACTGCCCCGCCAGCATCCAGGCCCCGAGCAAGAGGGTCAGGGGCGCGGCCAAAAGGCCCAGACCCGGAATCAGGCTTACGCCGAAGAGCACGGCAAGGCGTGGCAAGCTCCAGCGCAGCTTCTCCAGTTCTCGCTTGAAGGTCGCCCCCAGTTCGCTCCAGAGGCTCCGGCCGCTTTCCTGATTGCCCCCGGTGAGGAGCCGTTCCGTTCGCCGCGCCAGCGCGCTGTAGAAGGGTGCCGCCAGCGTCTGGCTGAGGAGCAGGGCGAGGATGCCGAGGAGGGCAAAGAGCAGCAGCCAGGCCAGCAGCTCCAGACCCCCCGCAAGGCCCGCGAGGGCTTCCGGGAGCGCGGAGCCAAGGCTCGCTACCGTGGGGCCGAGCAGCTCCAGCGCGGTAATGACAAGGACGCCGTAGACCGCCAGCATAAGGCCCAGGGGCGCAAGAATCAGCCACCGGAGCTCCCGGTGGAAGAGCAGCCCCGCGCCGCGAAGCAGGGCCTGGGCGGCCAGGGGAAGGTCCCTAAGCATGACGGGCGAGGGCGCCATCAAGGGCCGCGCGAAAGGTCGTGGCCATCTGCTCCAGCTCCCCCTCCGTGGTGGTCATGGCGGGCCCTAGGCACAGGATATCGCGCACCGTCCCCGTACCCCCGGGATAGTAGTACACGCCGCGCTTGAGCCCTTCCTCAAGGACGCCGAGGGTGAGCTTGCGCGCCCGGGGGAAGGGCTCGCCCGTCTCCCGGTTCTGCACCAGCTCCACCGCCAGGAGGAGACCTGCGCCGCGCACTTCGGCGACCTGCGGGTGATCCCCGAGCACGTCCTCTAGGCAGGCTTTGAGGAAGGCGCCTTTCTGCGCGGCGGCGGCCACAAGCCCCTCTTCCTTCATGATGGTCAGCACCGTCTCCGCCGCGGCGCAGGCCCCGGGATGGGCGCCGAAGGTGTGGAACATGACCTCCAGCCCTGCTTCGGCGATGGGGTCGAGCACGCCGCGATGGCTGAAGACGCCCCCCAGGGGCGCGTAGCCTCCCGCGAGGCCCTTGCCGCCGACGAGGATGTCCGGGGTGACGCCCCAGTGGTCGCCAGCGAAGGCCGTGCCCGTGCGCCCGAAGCCCGTCATCACTTCATCAAAGATGAGGAGGATGCCGTGGCGCCTGCATCGCTCGGCGATGGCTGGCCAGTAGCCCTCGGGAGGGCGGAGCGCACCGCCGGAGGAGCCCACAATGGGCTCGGCAATGAGCCCGGCGATGGTTTCCGGGCTCTCGGCTTCGAGGACCCGATCAAAGTCTGCGAGGTAATAGGCGAGCTGAGCCTTCGGATCCGCGCCCGCAGGGCAGCGCAGGGGATAGGGCGTCTCCAGCTGAGGGAAGGGGGCGAGGAGGGGGCCGAGCCCCGCCTTCCGTGCATCGTGGCCCCCCACGGCCGTAGTGGCAATGGTGGTGCCATGGTAGGACAGGCGGCGCCCGAGAATCTTGGTCCGTTGCGCCTCGCCCTTGGCCTGAAAGTGTTGGATGGCGAGTTTCATCGCCACCTCCGTGGCTTCCGAGCCGCCCGCCGAGAAGTACACGCGATCCAGCTTCGGGGGGAGCCAGTCCTCCCGCAGGCGCGTGGCCAGCCCTTCCCGGCTCGGGGTAGACCAGGGGGGCACGGCGTAGGTCAGGGTTTCCGTCGCCGCCGCGAGGGCCTCGGCGACCCGGCGCCGGCCATGGCCGATGTTGTTGACGATGGCGCCGCCGGCGGCGTCGAGGATGGCCTCCCCCCGGTCGGTCCAGAGCGTGCTCCCCTGGGCGCGAACCACGCGCAGGGAGAAGCGGCCAGGAAGAAAGGGCCAGGGATCACTGGGCATTGCTTGGCTTGCGAGGACGGGCTGGTGCATGGGGCTCTCCTTGAAGGGGAAAGCATGCCACTAGCGGTCAGCGGGGAAAATGCCTGTTCTAGGCCGTAGGCATGGCCGGGTCGATGGTGCCCACGTGGAGCATGGGGGAGGCGTCGAGATCGCCGGCGTCCATCATGTCCGCCACGCGTTGGAGCGATGCGAGGATCATGGATTGCTCCCAGTCGGCGAGCCCCTCGTAGCGAGCAATAAACGATTGCTGCAGGGGCGTGGGCGCCGTGCTGAGCGCGCCTTCGCCTTCCGCCGTAAGGTGCGCGTGCACCTTGCGCTTATCCACCGTGCTGCGCTCTCGGTACACGAGCCCCCGCCGTTCAAGGCGATCGAGGATCGTGGTTACCGTTGCCTGGCTAAGCTTCACTTCCCGGGCGATGGTGCCAATGGTGACATCGCCCATGCGCGCAATGGCGGCCAGGATGAGGAGCTGGGGAGAGGTGAGTCCGGCGGTCTTTGACAACTGCTTCGAGTAGAGCTCGGTCGCGCGCATGATGCGCCTAAGGGCGATGAGCACCTCTTGCGGGGCCTGGGACATGGCACGCGGAGTCTTGTTGACGAAACAGGCTGTCAGCTTAGCTGATCTCGCCCCGAACGGCCAGGCCTTTAGAGGCCTAAAGGTTTGCCCTGCGTTTGCCTTGCGGGGGGGCTAGGGAATTTTCCTCGTCCCGGCTTCGTGGCAAGCTTCTCTAAATCACACGCTTTAAGGGGAGAAGGACTATGACGCAGAGCATCGAGGGAATTCACGGCGACGCCGTTTCAGCCTGGTTTGAAGCGCATATCCCAGGGGCTCAGGGGCCCTTCACCTTCTCCCTCATCGCGGGGGGCCACTCAAACCTGACCTACGCCGTGGATGACGCCGCGGGGCAGCGCTTTGTGCTCCGCCGGCCACCGCTGGGGCACGTGCTTCAGAGCGCCCATGACGTGGCGCGGGAACATCGCATCATCTCTGCCCTTGCTGGGAGCGCTGTGCCCGTGGCGCCGGCCCTGGGCCTTTGCGAAGACCTCGCGGTGAACGAGGCGCCGTTTTACGTGATGCGCTTTGTGGAGGGGGCCGTGCTCCACGATGCGGACAGCGCCCGGGACCTGCCGGCGGAGGCCCGCGCCTCCCTCGGCGAGGATGTGGTTGATGTGCTGGCGGCCCTGCACGCCATCGACCCGGACGCCGTGGGCCTTGGCACCCTAGGCCGCAAGGAAGCCTACATCGCCCGGCAGCTGAAGCGCTGGACCACCCAGTGGGAGAACTCCAAGCAACGGGAAATCCCCGCCATGGATGCAGCGCGGGCCCTTCTGGGGGAGCGCCTTCCGGAGCAGGTGGGGGCGACCATCGTCCACGGGGACTATCGCCTCGGGAACATGATCGTGGCCGATGGCAAGATCCAAGGGGTGCTCGACTGGGAGCTCTGCACCCTGGGCGACCCCCTGGCCGACGTGGGCTATCTCCTGAACGCCTGGGTGCAACCGGGCGAGGTGGACACGCGCCAGGGCGATCAGGCCCCTACGGCCGTGGGCGGCTTCGGCGACCGCGATGCCCTCGCGGCCCGCTATGCGGAGAAAACGGGGCGGGATTTGTCCGCCATCGCCTACTACCGCGCCTTCAGCCACTGGCGCCTCGCGGCCATTGGGGAAGGGGTCTACAAGCGCTATCGCCTCGGGGCCATGGGCAGCCGGGAGGACCTGGACCTTTCAGAGTTTGCGGACTCCGTGGTGCGTCGGGCCGAGGCGGCCCTCGAGCTTTTGGAAGGGGGGCAGGGGTGATGCAGGATCGTCCGACGGCGGTGGAGCTTTTGGACACGCTCGCGACCTACCTCGAGGAAGAGGTGGGGCCGGAGCTTGAGGGGCCCCTGGTCTATCGCACGCGGGTTGCCCTGAATTTGCTTTCCGTGGTGCGCCGGGAACTGAGCGATGAGGAGGCCCTCCCCCGGGAGGCAGCGCGCCTGGCGGCGCTGCTCGACACGGCGGTGCCCGAGGGGTCGCCCCGGGCCGCCCTGGACGCGCTCAACGCCCAGCTGGCGGCGCGCCTGCGCCGGGGCGGCGATGCGGCCTTCGACGAAGCGGCCTGGCCTGTTCTCATGGCGGGGGCTCGGGAAAAGCTGGCGGTACTGCGCCCCGGTTATGACGGCTACGACAGCGCTGGGGAGCGGCCGGGGGGAGCATCGTGAGCGGGCCCGGGAAGGCGCCGGAAAGTGCGCAGGCCCGGGAAGCACGGCTGAAGGCCGGGCTCGAGGCCGTATTTCAGGCGGAGCTGTCTCGCACCGTGACCGTTTCCGATCTCGTGGTGACCTCAGCCGGTGCCCGTCGGGGCAACGTGCTCTTTACCGCGACGGCGCCCGACGGGGAGGGGCAGCGCTACTGCGTGACCTACCTGCCCACCCTGGACATCGAACTGCTGCCCATTCCCCAGGAGGCCGCGCTCTTTCGCCTCGCGGAAGCCCAGGGCGTTCCCGTTCCCCATGTCCACTTCGCGACGGAGGATCCGCAGTGGGTTGGGGGGCCGCTTTTCGTTAGCGATTGCGTTGCCGGGGAAACGGTGCCTCGGCGCGTATTGCGTAAGGTGGCCGGGGAGGGAACGGGAGAACGCATCGCTGCCCAGCTCGGTTCGGCCTTCGCGGCGCTCCATAGCATCGATCCGACCCTCGCGCCGCCGGCGCTGGCGCGGCCCGAGCGCTCCCCCGTGGAGGACGCCTTGGCCCGCACGGATCAGCAGCTTCGGGAGTTGCTCCAGCCGTCCCCGATCTTCAGCTACGCCCAGCGCTGGCTGGAAGACCACGCCCCGCCGGCGGGGGAGGGGCTGGCCATCGTCCATGGGGACGTGCGCAACGGTAACGTGATCATTGATGAGCAGGGCCTGGCCGCCGTGCTGGACTGGGAGGTGGCTAAGGTCGGCGATCCCCTCGAGGATTTAGCCTGGACCTGCCTGCGCTGCTGGCGCTTCGGGGAGGACGATAAGGAAGTGGGGGGCTTTGGGCCTCGCGCGCCCTTTGTCACCGCCTATGAAGCCGGTGGAGGCACCTTTGACGCTGAGCGCTTCCACTGGTGGAAGGTTCTGGGGACCTATCGCTGGGGCCTGGGGCTGGCCGGGCAGGCGGCAGCGCACTTAGATGGGCGTTTCTCAAACATCGTGATGGCCATGAGTGGTCGGCGCGTGGGCGAGCTTGAATACGACTTACTGTGCCTACTGAAGCCTTAGCGCTACTTTGGGGGGCGGGGAGTGGGGTTTTTTTCCCGCGCCGGCTTGCGCCGGCGCGGGAGGGTAAACGGCGTGTGAAGCGTGACGGTCCGCAATCGAGGGGGGAGGGGGAGAGAGTCGAACCGCCTCACGCCTAAACCGAGCTGAACATGCGTGGCATGTCCAACTAGGCTCAAATGTACGCCCTGGACGAAGGTTGGTCAACCCCCGGACAGCCGGCCGTTCGTCGGGTGGACAAAGGGCGGCTTTAGTTGCCTGTCCATGACAGAGGGCCGTGCTACTGGATCATCCCCTCCACTTCCGCCACGTTCTCCAGCGCTTCTTCCATGAGAGCCCGGGCATGGGCGGTAACGCGATGAAGATAGGCGTGAAGGGCGGCGTCCGTGGGGTTGCGGCTTTTGCAGCTGGCGCTGTAGGCCTCGAAGGCGGTCAGGCTGCCGATCAGCGTAATGAGGTGCTCCGGGCACTCGCACTCCACGGATCGGGATAGACCGGCCAAGCGCACCAGATCGTCGTCATTGAAGCGCCGGGGGGGGATGGCATCGCCCAGTTCCGGGCGCAGCCCTTCCTCAAAGGCGCTTGGTTCCGGGGCGCTTTCCCCTTCAAAGCGGCAGGCCAGAGCGAGCTCCTCGAGGGAGACCGGGGAGCGAAGGATCATGACCCCTTCGGCCTTAAGCGCATCGAAAATTTCCCGGCGGCCAAAGCCCGCGACGACCACAGCGCGGGAGGTGCCGGCACGCTTCATGAGCCCCGCCACTTCTTGCACCGTCTCCTCGTAGACCCCGGCGTATTCGAGGATCAGAACGTCCGGCGCGAGGGAAGGTAGGGCCCGTTCGAAATCGCTGTAATTGCGGAAGGCGCCGATGAGGCTTAGCCCCTCGAGGCGCTCCCCGGCGGCGTCTAGATAGGCCGCGAGGGTGGATCCGAAGACCGCGGCCCGCACCGGGCGGGTGGCGAATTGCTGCACCTGCTGGCGGGAGCGGTTGTCCTGCTGGAGGCGCTCCCGAAGCTGGCTGTCGGTCAGGTTAGCGACGGAGGAGATGGGGTTTCCGAGGTCCACGAGCTGCTTAATCATGGTGAGCCGTTCAACGTCGTCCCGGGAGTAAATACGCCCGAGGGACTCGGTCCGCCGCGTTTCGACCACCGCATAGCGCCGTTCCCAGGCGCGGAGTCGATCAACGGAAATGCCAGTGAGGCGGGCGACGGCCCCAATGCGGTAATTCTGACTGCTGTCTTGCTTCTGGCTCATGAAAACCCACTCAGGTGAATCCCTAAGATGCGGGTGGCGTTCCCTAACCTTTGCCAAGTTGCCGCGTAAGTGCGCGCAGTATAAGCGAATTTCCTGGCTTGTCGAGGTTTTGTGCTGAGCGAAAGCAAGACAGCGCCCGCCTCCCTCCTAGGCTCTAGGCGTGCCCTAGGGTCCCGGGCAGGCCGGCCCTCGTCTCCTTGCGCAGGAGAGGGCACACTAGGGGGACAACGGGCGTTCTTGGGAGGGATCAACCGTGACGGCACTGGCCAACAACATTGGAGATCTACTGACGCGCCGGGCGGCGCTTAACCCGGAGCGGGAGGCGGTCTACGACGTGGCTCGGGGGCTTCGCCTGAGCTTCTCTGAGCTGGCGGAACGGGCGCATCGCTTGGCGAACGCGCTCATTGACGACGGCGTCAAACCCGGGGATCGGGTAGGACTCCTCCTCATGAACAGCGCCGAGTTTATCGAGAGCTTTTTTGCCATCGCGCGCTTGGGCGCCGTGGTGGTGCCCCTCAATTGGCGCCTGACCGCCGAGGAGCTCCGCTTCATTCTGCAGGACAGCGGCACCACGACCCTCGTCTTTGACGACGATTTCGCCGATACGGTGGAAACGCTTGTGGGCTTCGAAGACCGAACGGGCCTTACCCGCCTGCTGGGCGTCGGTGCGCCGGCGGTGCCCGGTGCGCAGGATTACGCCGCGTTCCGGGATCAAGGCGCGGCCATGGCGCCGCCCCTGGGGGCGCAGGATGGGGACGCCCTCTACATCATGTACACCTCCGGGACCACGGGGCTGCCGAAGGGCGTCGTGCATACCCACGAAAGCGCGCTCTGGGGCGTGCTCACCATTTCCGCGACGGCGGATCTGCGCCCCGGGGATCGCTACCTTCAGGCCCTTCCCCTTTTCCACGTGGGGGCCCTGACCCCGGGAACGCTCTGCGTTTATCTCGGCGTTACCAGCATTGTGATGCGCAGCTTCGACCCCACTTCGGCCTGGAAGCTGATTGAGGAAGAGCGGGTCACTACCGGGCTTCTGGTCCCGGCCATGCTCAACTTTATGCTTCAGGTGCCGGGCTTTGAGGACTTCGATCGCAGCGCCCTGCGCTGGATGATGTCCGGGGCGGCGCCCGTGCCCGTTTCCCTCATCGAGCGGTACGCCGAGCTTTCCGTCGACATTCTTCAGGTCTATGGCTTGACGGAAACCTGCGGCCCGGCGTGCCTTATCGATTCGGAAAATGCCCTCACCCGCGTGGGCTCCACGGGACGGGGCTTCTTCCACAGCGACGTGAAAATCGTGGGAGACGACGGTGCGCCCTGCGCCGCTGGCGTTCCGGGGGAAGTATGGGTGCGCGGGCGGCACATCATGCGGGAATACTGGAATCGTCCCGATGCCACCGCGGAAACCCTGGTGGATGGCTGGCTGCGTACCGGCGACGTGGCCATCATGGACGACGACGGCTTCGTTTATATTCAGGACCGGATCAAGGACATGATCATTTCCGGGGGCGAGAACATCTATCCCGCGGAGGTGGAAAACGTGCTGCTCAGCGCCCCCGGGGTGGCTGATGCGGCCGTGATTGGCATGACCTCGGCGCGCTGGGGCGAGTCGCCCCTGGCCATTCTCGTGCGCGACGATCCCGAGCTCACGGAAGCGGCGGTGCTGGCCCATTGCCAGAGCCGCCTGGCGCGCTTCAAGCAGCCCCGGGCCGTGCGCTTTGTGGAGAGCATCCCGAGGAATCCCTCGGGGAAAATTTTGAAACGCGTGCTGCGGGATCAGTTCCCCGAGCCCGCACCGGAATAGAACAGTAAGGGGGGGGGGAGCATGGAACTCGACGAGCTGGAGCAGCGGCTGCAGCCCTTTGTGCAGCATTGCTACAACGATCCGACGGCCAGGGCCTTTGCGGTAAAAAAGATGCCCGGGCATGCGGGCTTCGCCTATGGCTATCGCGTGGCCCTGGGGGAGGGCGCCGAGGCGCGGGAAGAGGCCTGGTTCCTGCGCCTGCCCCCGCCCAACGTCAATTGGCGGGGCACGGCGGACGTGCTGCGCCAGGTGACGGTCCTGAACGCCCTTGATCAGACTTCCGTGCCCCACTGCAGCGTGCGCTGGAGCGGCGGGGAAGGGGAGGATCTCCGCTTCTTTGACCGGCCCTTTTTTGTTGTGCCCCAGCTTGAGGGCGACGTGCTGCGCCTCGGCGTGGAAGAGTGGGGGGCGCAGCTTTCCCGGCCCCAACTTGAAACCCTAGGGCAGGAAGTCATGACGGCCCTCGCGGGCATTCACCGCGTGCCCTGGGAGCCCCTGACCTACCTGGGCGCACCGGTCCCCTTCGAGGAGGACGTGGCGCGCTGGGATCCGCTGTTCGAGCGGGCCGCCGATCCGGAGGCCCTTAAGCGGGCCCCGGAGGTGCGCAAGGCCCTCCTCGATCGCATTCCCGAGGCCGCGCCCATTGGCGTTTTTCACGGCGATTTCCAAACGGCCAATTTGTTCTGTGGCTTCGATGGCCATCTGAAGGCCGTCATTGATTTCGAGCTGACGGGTATCGGCGCCACCCTGAACGACCTGGGGTGGATCTGCACCTTTAGCGATCGGGCCGCCTGGGCCGACGGCAGCGAGCGCACCTTCTTCCTTGAGCCGGAAACCCTGATTGGCTACTACGAGGCCGCCTGGGGCGAGCCCGTGGCCGACCTGGCCTGGTACCGGGCCCTCGCGGCCTATAAGTTCGCCCTCATCACGGGCTTTAATCTTATGCTGCATCGCCGGGGCAAGCGCGACGATCCCCTCTGGGAAGTGACGCGCCATTCCATGACCCCGCTTATTGATCGAGCCCTCGCCCTTCTGGCGGGCGAGCCCTAAAGGAGCATTGCCTCATGTCCCCATTCACCATGACCATCAATGGCGCTGCCGTGGGCAGCGATCAGCAGCTGTCCGTGCTGGATCCGGCTACGGGGCGGCCCTTCGCCGAATGCCCGGATTGCAGCGAAGCCCAACTTGATCAGGCGGTCCGCGCTGCTAAGGCGGCTTTGCCGGCGTGGCAAGGCGATGCCGAAGCCCGCCGGGCGGCGCTTTTGAAGTGCGCCGATGCCATTGAGGCCCAGGCCCAAGCCATCGGCCCCGTGCTCACCCAGGAACAGGGCAAGCCCCTGGGCAAGGCGCTGGAAGAGCTCTACGGCGCAGCACTCTGGTTCCGCTCCACGGCGGCCCTGCCCTTAGAAGATCAGCTGCTTCGGGAGGATGAGCATTTCCGCGTGGAGCTTCGTCGCCGGCCCCTGGGGGTGGTGGCAGGGATTACGCCTTGGAATTTCCCCGTGCTGCTGGCGGTGTGGAAGATCGCCCCGGCGCTCCTCGCCGGAAATACCTTCATTCTGAAGCCCTCGCCCTACACGCCGCTCTCGAGCCTGGCCCTGGGGGAGGCTCTCCGGGAAGCGCTGCCGCCGGGGGTCTTTAACGTCGTTTCCGGGGGCGATCAGCTGGGGCGCTGGCTAACCGCCCACCCCGAGGTGCGGAAGATTTCCTTCACCGGCTCCGTGGCTACCGGTAAGCACATCGCTGCTGCCGCAGCGCCCGATCTTAAGCGCGTCACCCTGGAGCTCGGGGGTAACGATCCCGCTATTGTGCTCGCCGATAACAACCCGGAGAAGATCGCGGAGAAGCTGTTCTGGAGCGCCTTCGCCAACAGCGGCCAGGTGTGCGTGGCGGTGAAGCGCCTTTACGTCGAGGAGCCGATCTTCCCCGCGGTGGTGGAAGCCCTCGGAGCGATCGCCGAGCGGGTGAAGGTGGGGCCGGGCTCCGCTGCCGATAGCGAGCTTGGGCCCCTGAACAACCGCGCCCAGTTTGATCGGGTGAGCGAGCTCGTGGATGACGCTCGGAGCCACGGCGCCAAGGTCGTCGCCGGCGGCAAGCCCCTGGCCAATGAGGGCTACTTCTACGCGCCGACCATCCTCACGGACGTCGCCGAGGGGGTGCGCCTTGTGGACGAGGAGCAGTTCGGCCCGGCCCTGCCGGTCATGTCCTTCAAGAGCGTGGACGAAGTGCTGGGACGGGCCAACGGCACGCACTTTGGCCTTGGCGGCTCGATCTGGACGGAAGATCTTGACCGGGGCGCGGCCCTGGCCCGGGATCTCGACTGCGGCACGGCCTGGGTGAATCAACACATGAACCTGGCCCCCGATGTGCCCTTCGGGGGGGTTAAGTGGTCGGGCATTGGCTACGAAAACGGCCCCTGGGGCCTGGCGGCCTTCACCGAGTACCAGGTTATCAACGTCGCCAAGCAGTAAGGCCCCGTCGTGCTCACCCTCGCCGCCGTGGCTGCCCTGGCCTTCGCGGCGGCGACGGTCCTTCCGCTCCCCTCGGAGGCCGCCTTGCTGGCGGCCTGGCATGGAGGCAGTCCCTTACTACTGCTTTGGGCGGCGGCCACGGTCGGCAATACGGCGGGGGCTCTGCTCATGATGGCCCTCGGGGCCGGCGCCCTTCGCTGGCCCTGGTTGTCCGCGCGCATGGCTGCGCCCCGGACGCGATTCCGCCCTTGGGTGCAGCGCTTCGGAGCGCCGACCCTGGTGCTGGCCTGGGTGCCTGCGGTGGGGGATGCGCTGCCCGTGCTGGCGGGGCTTTTGGGTGTGCCCTGGCGCCGGGCGCTGCTTTGGCTGGCCCTGGGCAAGGGGGGGCGCTACGCCGTGGTGCTGGCCACGGCAGAGCGGCTGGCGGCGGCCTAGAAGGGCCCGCCGAGGGGCAGACCAAGCCGTCCCCGGCCCGCCAGCTCGAAGGTAGGTTCCCCCACCATGATGTGCTGAGTGGCGACGTTGACATCGCGAAAGCAGCGCTGGAGACGACTTTGGGCGTAGATCGCCGAGCCGCCGCCGCCGTGATAGGCCGCTCCCGTGGCCTCCGCGGCGGCCCAGGTGCCATGGCTCGCCGCCAGGCGCAGGCGTCGTCGATGTTCCCCGCTCAGCTTCTCCCCGGCGGCCGCGCAGGCCCAGGCCTCGTCTGCCGACTGCTCCATGAACGCTCGAGCCGACGCGAGCTGGGCCTCGGCCTTGGCCAGGGCCAGCTGCACCGGAGCCCGCTCCGCGAGGCGACGCCGGCTGCCTGCGGGGGCCTTCTTCTTCGCTAGTTCCGCCCATTCGTCGAGGGCGCGCTCCCCAAGGCCGATGGCCACGCTCGCGACCCCCAGGGCCAGGAGGCCGAAGGTGGGGAAGCGGTAGAGCGGGGTGCGCACCCGGGGTGCCGCCCCCAGGGGCACGCTAAAGGCCTCGTCGAGCCGAAGCCCTTCCACGGACATATCCCCGGAGCCCGTGCCGCAAAGGCCGCTCACGTGCCACGTATCGTGTCGAGTCACCTGATCCTGGCGAAAGAAAAAGAGCCGCTGTTCCGGCGCGCCGCGCTCATCAAGAAGCGGTTCCCCAGCCTCATCGAGTAGGCGGCAGCCCCCGGCCAGCCAATGGGCGTTGGGACTTGCGCTCGCAAAGCTCCAGCGTCCGGACACTGTCCAGCCGTCGCCCTGGCGCTGCGCCGTGCCCATGGGGGCGGTCACCCCGCAGGGAATGACGCCGGGATCGGCGAAGATGGTATTGGCGGTGTCCTCCGGCAGGGACGCCGCGAGGAGCCCCGTGGTGGCACCAATCATGGCGCACCAGCCCGCGGCGCCATCGCCGTAGGCCAGGCGCCGGAGCGCATCCATCATGACCTTCGGGGAGACTTCGAGGCCACCATGCGCCTCGGGCACGAGCATGCGGTAGGCCCCGGCCTCCGCCATGGCCGCCGCAAGGCCCGGGCTTAGGCTCCGGGCCGCTTCGCTTTGATCGCTTTCCCGGTCGGCCTGGGCGGCCGCCGCATCGATGCGGGCGAGGAAGGGCGTCGGGTCGGAGGGGGCCAGCGCGTTCAGGGTCATGAAGACCTCCCGGTGAGGGGGCGAAGAAACAGAATTGGGTCCGGTCCCGCGGTTTCGGGAAAGCGTGGGCGAAAGCCGCGGCGAGAAAAATAGCCACTTCGCTCCAGGGGGCAGGAGACCGTGCTGTGGGTCAGGCCCAGGAGCTCCGCCGGGGCCTCGAGCCAGGCCAAAAATCCCTGGCCTAGGCCGCGGCGCTGCCAAAGGGGCGCGACGGCAAGCAGCGTCAGCTCCGCCTCCCGCTGCCCGTAGCGCATGGCCGCCACCCCCACAAGGGTGTGCCCGGCCCGAGCGACGCAGAGGTTCTGCTCGGGGTCAGCCAATGCGCTTTGAAGGGTGCTGGGGGTCCAGGGGCGAAGGAGGGGATCGTCCAGGAAATGGGTCAGCAAGCGCGCCATGGCCAATAGGTCGACGCGGGTGGCAAGGCTATAGGTGAGTGCGGTCGTTCCCCCCATGGCCTAGCTATAGCGCACCCGCCGGTCCGGCTCAAGGGAAGGGCTCGCGGTGAAGGGCGCCCCGGGGGCGTATGATGCGGCCTCGGAACTGGAGCGCCCTATGATTACGGACCCCTTCTTCTACGCGCTGGCGATTCCCGCGCTCCTCATCGTGGGCATTGCCAAGGGCGGCCTGGGAGGCGGGATCGGCATTCTCGGCGTGCCCCTCATGGCGCTGGCCATCGGGCCCGTGCAGGCCGCGGCGATCATGCTGCCGATCCTCATGCTCATGGATGCCTTTGCGGTGCGTCAGTGGTGGGGGCGCTGGGACCTCGCCAATCTTCGGGTGATTGTGCCCGGGGCCGTGGCGGGCATCGTGCTCGGAACCTTCACCTTTCGCTACCTGTCCGAAGATGCGATTCGAGTGCTCATTGGCGTCATTGCCGTGGGCTTCGTGGCCAATCATTTCCTCGGCGTTCTGCGGCGCACGCCGCCGCCGGAACGGCGGGGGCCTCGGCCCCTGGCGGGCACCTTTTGGGGCGCCCTGGCGGGCTTCACGAGCTTTGGGGTTCACGCCGGGGGGCCGCCGATCAACGTGTACCTGCTTCGCCAGGGCCTGGATAAGGGCACCTTTCAGGCCACGGCGGTGCTGTTTTTCATGATTGTGAACTGGGTGAAGGTGCCGCCCTATGCCCTGCTTGGGCAATTCGACTTTGGCAACCTGACCACGTCCTTAGTGCTCGCGCCCCTGGCGCCCCTGGGCATTCGGCTGGGCCATTGGCTGCACCACCAGGTCGATGAAACCTGGTTCTTTCGCTTCATTTACGCCTCGCTTCTGATCGTCGGCGTGCGTTTGATCTGGCTGGGCCTGGGTTAGGTCCCGGCCTCTGCAAGGAAGGCCGGCAGCTCAGCCCGGTGATCTTCAAGGGCCAGCCCATCCTCCTGCAGCAGATACCCCGCACCCTGAGGGGTGCCAGGTTGGGGGGCCAGGGGGTGGAGGGAAAGGCGCCGGGTCAGACCCCAAAGAATCCCCTCCGGGCCCAGCACCATGGGTTCCCCATCCTTCGCGAGGGCTGGGCCTGTCAAGCGGTGCTGCGGGTAAGGGAGGGCAGCTTTTTCTTGCTCCGGGGTAAGGGCGTAGCCCCCGGCAAAGTGCTTGGGTGCCAGCGGCGCCGTCGCCGCGCGGGGTGCTGGGGCTAGGGCTGCGGAGCCGAGGCGGCAATGGGCCTCCGCCTCTTCCCACAGCTCCGCGGGTGCCAGCTTGCTGGCGTTCAGAAAGAGGCGCGGGTGCTGCGCCTCGGCAAAGGCGTGGCTCACCGCGGGCTCGCCCGCTCCAGGCCCGGTGCTCAGCCAGAGAAAATCCACGGCCCCTTCGCTGGCTGCGCCGTTGAGGAGGGCCAGGAGGAGCGCGCCGAGCCGCGCTGGGGACGCGGCGGGGTCTAGGCGACGCGCCAGCGCGGCCACGGCCCCGAGGGCCTCTGCGACTACGAGGGTTCGGTCCTCGGCCGTGGCCCGCAAGGCTTCGTTGCTCCATTGCCGCGCAAGGGCCGCCTCGAGGCTTTCGAGGTCCGCAAAGGGCGTGTTCGGCGCGGGGAGCAGGGGATGGCCCCGGCAAGGGGCGGGCCAATAGTCCGCCGCGGGGGCCTTTCCGTCCCCGAGGGACAGGCAACGGGCGAGGAGGGCACTTCCCGGCCCTTCGAGGCATAACAGCACAATCGTCTCCTTTTGACTCGCGGTGCCCCGAAGGGGTCCGCTAGCATAGGGTTTTTGCCGGGATAGCGGGCCCATGGAACAGGCTGCAGCACGCGGGGCCGAGGCCCTCGCGAATTTCTTGGAGCAGTGGCCGGAGTATAGGGAAGTGTTGGCTCCTGCGGGCAGGCCCGACGGGCAGGCAGCGGTGCACCGCACCTACGTACTGGGCACGATCAAGTCCGGGAAGTCGACCCTGATCAACGCGCTTCTGGGCCGCGAGGTCATGACCCGGGGCGCCGGGGTGAAAACGTTTAATCAGATCCACAGCACCCACGGTGAGGCTCTGGCTGCGGAGGTGCAGCTGTGGCCGTCCTCCGTGCTCGAGGGGCGCCTGGCCTTCGACTTTCGCATGCTTGGGGCCCCCCAGGAGGTGCCAGAAAATGTCTATGGGGCGGATGCCCTGGGCGCCCTCGAGGCGGCCCGGAACGCCTTTGAAGCGGAAAGCGAGGCCGATGGGCGCCTGGCGAATCTCGAGGCCGGTAGCGCCTACGGCCTGCTGAACCATGCCTTGATCCGGCTGCGCTTAACCCTCGCGGGCCTCGCGTTTCTCCAGCGGAAGGGCTTCCACCCGGAGCCCCCGGAGGCGCCCCGCCTCGCCTTTGACGAGGCGGCCTTTTCCGAGTTCCTCGCCTGGACCGATGAGGCATCCCTGGCCCCCCTTATTGCCCATCTGTCCCTGCGCGTGCCCTTTCCCGAAGGGCTTCCGCGCACCCTGAGTCTGATCGACTGCCAGGGTAGCGACAGCCTGAATCCGTTGGACGCTGCCGATGTGCAGGCCATCGGCCAGCGGGCCGATACGGTGCTTTACGTCGTGCAGAGCCGGCTCGGCCTTCGGGAGGGGGATCGGGTGCTGCTGCGCCAGCTCGCGGCCCAGGGCCTTGCCGATCGGCTCCTGGCCGTGCTCAACGTGGAAGCCTTTGAACCGCTCGAGGAAGGGGCCTTCGAGACGCTTTGCGCCCAGGTGCAAGGGGATCTGGAAGGGTGCCTGCGGCAGCCCATTCCCCTGTTTGCGGTGGATGCGCTCCGGGGTCTCGAAGGCGCGGAGACCGCAGCCCTGGTGGAGGCGCACTGGGCACGCCGGGGCGCCGAGGCCGTGGCCCAGCGGGTGGGGGAGGGGCTCGGGGCGCTTAAGGCCACCCTGGCCCAGCGCTGTGAGGCCAGCCAACCCCCGGCCCTGGCGCGCAGCTTCGAGGTCGAGCGCGCGGCACTGCGGGCGCTCCTTGCCCGGGATGAGGCGGTGCTGGGCCTCTCCGCGGAAGGCCTCGGGGCTGAGCAGCAGCGCCGGGGCCTGAAGCGTGCCCTGGACGGCGCCCGGCGCGAGCTTCGCGCGACCCTCGCCCAGCGCATCGAAGACACCTTCTCCCCCCAGGGGGCCATGGCCCAGGAGCTCGACGCGTTCCTCCGCGGGGGGCTCGAGCGCTATCTGGCGGAGCGCCCCATGCCCGAGGCCTTGGCGGAAGCGGAGCTCGGGGCGGCGCTCATCGACCATGCCCTTGAGCGCTTCAATCAAGATTGGCTTCAGGAGCGCGCAACGGTGCGGGAGCAGGAATTGGGGCGGCTTCGGACCGACCTCGGGGAGGCGCTCGCGACGGCCACCGCGGCCCTCGGACAGGAGCTGCAATCCTTGCTGCCCCGGGCCCTCCGCGCGACGCTCGATCAGCTTTTCGACGCTGCCGCGCTTCGGGAACGGCTTGGGGAAGCCCGGGCCCTCACCCCCGCCCCGGTGGTGCTTGAGCCCCTCACCTTGAGCCGTGCCCGGCGCTTTACGCTCATGGCGGCGGATCAGGGCCGGGGCTTCTGGCATCGCCTTCGGCGCCAGCCCCTAAGCCCCGAAGAACGGCAGCGTGCCCTTTGGCGCCTCACCCTGAAGGCGGCGCTGACCGATGGGCAGGAAGCGCGGCGCCATGGGCTCTTAAACGCCCGGGAAAACTACAAGCACCGCTATGCCTTCGTGCTCCTTGGGCACCTTTATGACGGCTTAGAGCGGGCCCTCGTCGATGCCCTTGGGGGGCATCAGGCTCAGCTGCAGGCACTGGAAGAGGCTCAGCGCCTATTGCTGGGGAGTGATGCGCGGCAGGCGGCGGAGGCGCTGCTGGAGGCCCTCGAGGCCCCCGCTGCAACCTAATCACATTGCATTATTGAGCCGTCCTCGGGCCCTGAGGTATGGTCCAGGGCAGTGAATCAACAGGGGGAGTACGCAGCATGGATTTCGAAATTCCAGCAGATCTTAAGGCCTATTTGAAAACCCTCGATGAGTTCATCGAGGCGGAAATCAAGCCGCTGCAGGCGCAGGACGATAACGAGCGCTTCTTCGACCACCGGCGTGAATGGGCCCGGACCGATTTCGAAAACGGCGGTCTGCCCCGGCATGAGTGGGAACAGCTGCTTGGGGAGATGCGCCGACGTGCCGACGCCGCAGGCCACTATCGCTATGCCCTGCCGAAGGAGTTCGGCGGCCAGGACGGCACGAACCTCGGCATGGCGGTGATTCGCGAACACCTTGCCGCAAAGGGCCTGGGGCTCCACAACGACCTCCAGAATGAAGCGTCCATCGTGGCCAACAATCCCTTCGTCCTGATGATGCGGGACTTCGGCACGGAAGCGCAGAAGGAAGAATTCATCGAGAACTCCATCACCGGGAAGCGTCGCGTGGCCTTCGGCCTGACGGAGCCGCGGCACGGCTCCGACGCCACCTGGATGGATACGCATGCCGTGCCGGAAACCCGCGATGGCGTGCCTGGCTATCTCATTAACGGCGAGAAAATGTGGAACACGGGCATGCACGTGGCCACCCACGACATGGTTTTCGCCCGCACCGGGGGTAAGGACGGCGACGCCCGGGGCATTACCTGCTTCATCGTTCCTACGGACGATCCCGGGGTGAAGATCGAGGAATACCTCTGGACCTTTAACATGCCTACGGATCACCCCCGGGTGTCCTTTACGAACGTCTGGGTGCCGGAAACGGCAATCTTCGGCGAGCCCGGTAGTGGCCTCTCCGTGGCGCAGCACTTTGTGCACGAAAACCGCATCCGTCAGGCCGCCTCTGGGGTGGGCGCGGCCCAGTTCTGCATCAACGAGTCCGTGAAGTACGCCCAGGAGCGCGCGCCCTTCGGCAAGCCCCTCGCTTCTAACCAGGCGATCCAGTTCCCCCTCGTGGAGCTGCATACGGAATGCGAAATGATCCGGAACCTGGTCTACAAGACCGCTTGGCAGATGGATCAAATGTCGAAGAAGGAAGTGGCCATCTACCTGTCGGATAAGGTGTCCATGTGTAACTACCGGGCCAACCGGCTGGTGTGCGATGCCGCGGACCGGGCCATGCAGGTGCACGGTGGCATCGGCTACAGCCGGCACAAGCCCTTCGAGCATATCTATCGCCATCACCGTCGCTACCGGATCACGGAAGGCTCGGAGGAGATCCAAATTCGTAAGGTCGCCGGGGTGCTCTTCGGCTTCATCAATCCCAACAAAGCGGGCTAAGCGCCAAGGGGCGCTCGGCGAAAGGAGAGCAGTGTGAGCTACGAACGCATTAAGCTGGATTACGAGGGCAACATCGCGGTGCTGAAGTTCAATCACCCCGAGGTGATGAACGCCGTGGGCGCCCGCATGCTGACCGAACTGCAAGAGGCGGTGCGGGAAGTGCGCGATCGGGGCCCGGAGGTGCGATGCCTGCTGATCACCGGGGAAGGGCGGGGCTTTTGCGCCGGGGCCAATTTGGCCGACGAAGAGCGCAACGCCCAGCGGGAGAAGCAAGGCGCCGGGGATGGGCTCCGCACCGGCTACCACCCGCTGCTGCTCGGCATGCGCGATCTTGAGCTCCCCATCGTCACCGCCGTGAACGGTGCCGCGGCGGGGGTGGGCATGAGCTTTGCCCTCATGGGCGACATGATCTGCGCGGGGCGCAGCGCCTTCTTCCTTCAGGCTTTTGCGCGCATTGGCCTCATTCCCGATGGGGGGGCGACCTACCTCCTGCCCCGGCTCGTGGGCTGGGCCCGGGCCAAGGAGCTATCCCTCATGGCCGATCGCCTCCCGGCAGAGCAGGCGCTCGAGTGGGGGCTGATCAATCGCGTCTTTGACGATGAGGCTCTCCTGCCCGAAGCCATGAAGATTGCCGAGCGGCTGGCGAAGGGGCCCCGGTCCCTGGCCCTCATCCGCAAGGCCTACTGGCAGAGCGCCGTGAACAGCTACGAGGCGCAGCTCGATCTTGAAGCCCAGCTTCAGAACGAAGCCGGGCGCAGCCATGACTTCAAGGAAGGGGTCTCGGCCTTCCTCGGTAAGCGCGACGCCGCGTTTACGGGGCAATAGCCATGGCGAAAAGCCTAAGCGGGCGCGTGGCCCTGGTGACCGGCGGGAGCCGGGGGGTGGGGCGGTCCATTGCCCTGGCCCTCGCGGAAGCCGGCGCCGATGTGGCCATTAACTACCGTCGCGACGAAGCCTCCGCTCAGGAGGCCCTCGGTGCGCTTCGGGCCACGGGCGTGCGGGCCATGGCCGTGGCCGGCTCCGTCGCCGACCCCGAGGCCTGCGACGCCATGGTCGATCAGGTGGAGGCGGAGCTGGGCCCCGTGTCTATTCTGGTGAACAACGCCGGCATCGCCAGCCGGGGCCTTGCCGTCGCCGATACCACGGCGGAGGAAGTGGCTCGGGTGATGGGGACCCACGCCTTTGCGGCGCACGCCCTCTCGAAGCGCGTGGTGCCAGCCATGCGCAGCCAGGCGCGGGGGGACATCATCATGATTTCCTCCGTGGCCACCCGAGGCCTGGGGGCCAACGGCGCCCCCTACAACATGGCGAAGGCCGCCCTCGAGGCCCTGGCCATGACCTTGGCGAAGGAAGAGCGGGCCCACGGCATTCGAGTGAACGTGGTGGCGCCGGGGCTGGTGGACACGGACATGGGGCGGCGCCTTGTGGCCGCCACCCAGGGGGTGGAGGACGTCCGCACTCTTGATGCCACCATGCCCTTTGGCCGGGTGTGCCAGCCCGAGGATGTGGCGAACGTCGTTCGCTTTCTCGTCTCTCCGGACAACAGCTACCTCACGGGGGAGCGGATCTACTGCGATGGCGGCGGCCCCCTCGCCGGACGTCGCGTCGCCGAGTAGGCCCTTTCCTAGCGTCGCCGATGCACCCGCGCCCGGATTTCTTCCCGGGGGCGGGTGGTTAGGCGCGCCATCGGACGGACCGTTTCCGGTTCCAGCATTTCAAAATCAAAGGTGCAGAGCAGCTCCGCCATGATGAGGCTCGCCTCAATGGTGGCGAAGTCTGCCCCCACGCAGACCCGGGGGCCCAGGCCAAAGGGCAGGTAGGTGCCCGGGCGATGGCTTTTCTCGCCGTCGCCGGTAAAGCGCCCGGGTTCGAAGACGTGGGGCTTCGGCCAGTGCGCCTCGTGCCGATGAATGACCCAAGGGGAAATCATGAGCATGGCGCCGCGCTTGATCCGGTAGCCACCGAGGCGCGTGGGTTCCGTGGCCACCCGGGGAATGAAGGTGATCGGGGGATAGAGGCGCATGGCCTCGCGGAAGACGGCGCGGGTGTAGTTCAGGCTGCGAAGCTTATGGAAGGTGATGGGGCCGGCGCCGTAGGTGCGGGTGACCTCTTCCCGAAGGGGCCGCAGGAATTCGGGACGCTGGCTCAAAATGAAAAACACCCAGATCAGTGCGCTGGCGGTGGTCTCGTGGCCGGCAAGGAAAAAGACCCCAAGCTGATCAATCAGTTCCTTTCGCGTAAAGCGCGCGCCGCTGTCTGGGTCCTCGCCGCGCATGACCGCGCTGGCGATATCGTCGGGCCACTGGTCCTCCGGCAGCGCAAGGCGCGCATCCACCAGGCTTCCCAGCGCGTCCCGGATTTCTTCGCAGGCCTTAAGGACGGCGTCGTGCTGGGGAATCGCGCTGAAGGCCTTGGAGAAGATCAGCCGGGGGAGCTCGATATGAGCCGCCGAGCGCTCGAAAACCGCAAAGGCGGAGAACACCTTCTGCGCCGTTTCGGAGGCCAGGGAGGTGGAGAAGATCGTGCGGCAGATGACGTCGGCGGTGAGCTCGCTCATGGCGAAGTCGAGGGAGAAGGGCGTCCCCGCCTCGGCGCGGCGGGCGAGCTTCTCTACATAAGCGGCCACCGCCGCCTGCATGCCCCCGAAGGCCTGGGTGACCCGGAGCTGGGAGAAGGCGGGGTCGATCATGGCGCGCTGCCGGCGCCAGAGGGGGCCGGAGGAGACGAAAAGCGAGTCCCCCACCAGGGGCTCGAGGGCTCCGGTCATGAGGTCGTTTTTCGGGTAGACGTCCAGGGGATCGGTGAGCACGGAGCGAAACAGGGCTGGATCGTTCAAGATCAGAATGGAGCGTCGGGAATAGCCCAGGGGGCCAATGGGCACGCGGTAGGCCGTGGCCGGCATAAGGCTCAGGAGGTCGCCGTCGCCGCGCCACAGCGTGCGAAGGAGCCCGCCAAGGGGGCTAAGGGGCGGGGTGCGGGGCGGCTCGTAGTGGTTTTCAAGCATGGGTGCTGGGCGTTCTCCTGGTACGACGCTGCCTTGCGCGAGATCAAGGGGCCGCGGGTCAGTCCTTGCCCGAGCATAAGCGCCAAGGCACACTGACGTCATCTTTAGTTGACAGGCCATGGGCATGGATGCGTTTCACGGATTTCTTGCCGGGCACATCACCACCGGGGCCGTGGGGCTTGTGGCCTTCTGGGTGCCCGTGCTCAGCAAGAAGGGCGGAGCGCTGCATCTGCGCTGGGGCCGCATCTTCAACGTCGCCATGATCGCCACCGGCGCCTTCGCCACGGGCATGGCCCTGTGCACCATCGCCGATCCCCTAGGAACCCACCCCTTCATGACCGACGGCCCCCTCGTGGCGGGCATCTTTGGCTGGATGATGCTTTATCTGGCTTTCCTCACGATGAACCTGGCGGTCTATGGCTGGCTTTGCATTCGCTATCGCCGGCGCCATGAGGCCCACCGCCAGCCTCTGTGGATCGCCAGCCAAGCGCTTTTGTTCCTGGCCGCAGTGAACTGCGCCTGGCAGGGCTGGCTCCTGGGGCAGGTCCTCATGATGGGGATCTCCGGGGTCGGTATCGCTGCCGCGGCCACCAACTTGTACTTCATGTTTCAACGGGACCCCGTGCCCTGGGGCTGGCAGCTGGAGCACATCAAGGCCCTCGTGGGCGCAGGCATATCCGTTTACACGGCCTTCCTGGCCTTCGGCGCCGTGCGACTCATGCCGGAGCTCGCCCTGTCGCCGGTGCTCTGGTCCTTTCCCCTCGGCACGGGCCTCGGCCTGATCCTTTACCATCAGGCCCAGGTTCGCCGGCGTTTTCGGCGTACGCCCGCCCATGGATGACGGCTTTGCGCCTCTCGCCTGGCACCGGGTCAGCCTTCGGGTCCGGGGCCTCGAAGCGGTGCTTCGCTGGCGCTCCGCGGAGGAGAGCACCGCGCCCCCCTGGCTCCTCGTGCACTCCATAAATGCGGCGGCCTCCAGTGCTGAGCTTGCGCCTCTGGCCCAGCGACTCAGTGCGCAGGCCTCCGTTGCCCTTTTGGATTTACCGGGCTTTGGGGACGCCCCTCGGCCTTGCCATCGCTATGCCATCGAGGATTACGTCGCGGCCATCACCGAGGCTCAGCGCTGGGTGGCGGATGCGGCGGGGCAGGCGCCGGTGCTCTGTGCCCTCTCCCTAAGCGCGGAGTTTGCGGCCCGGGCCGTGCTCTGGGGCGCGCCGAGGCCCCCGGCGGTGCTTTGGATTTCCCCCACGGGGCTTGATGGCCGGGCCGTGCAGCGGGGCGAGGCCCTAGCGCCGCCGGAGGAACCGGTACCCCACCGGGGCAGTGAGCGCGTCTATGACTGGCTTCACGGGCGCGCGCTGGGGCGTTGGGCCTTTCGCTTGCTGCGCCGCCCCTCGGTGATTCGCTACTTCCTCCGCCGGACCTTTGGACGGCGAGAGATTGACGAAGGGCTTTGGCGCGCCGCCTGCAAGGTGGCTCAGGCGCCAGGGGCGGAACATGCCCCCCTTGCGTTCCTGAGCGGCCGGCTGTTTTCCCGGGACGCCGCGGCGCTCTATCGGGCCCTCGCCGTTCCCCAGACGATCATCCACGGGTGCCGGGGGGATTTTCAGGATTATCGCGGGGCCTCAGCTCTGCTAGCCGAGGGCCAGGGGCCGGTGCAGGTGCATGCGCTCGATACCGGGGCCTTGCCGCATATCGAAGCGCCGGAGGCCTTCGCCTCGGCGCTGCTTTCCAGTCTTGGGGCGATCATGGCGCCCGTCGCCCGCGCCTCCTAAGGAGACCTTCATGGCCGTTCCCTATCCCTTTACCGCTATCGTTGCCCAGGACGGCATGAAGCACGCCCTCCTGCTCGCGGTGGTGGATCCCAGCCTGGGCGGCGTCATGGTCTTCGGGGATCGCGGCACGGGGAAATCCACGGCGGTGCGCGGCCTCGCTGCGCTCTTGCCGCGCATGGCCGTGGTGAAGGGCTGTCCCTACGGCTGCGATCCCGAGGGGCAGGGCGGGGCCTGTGAGGCCTGCCGCGCCGGGGGGGAGAAAAAGCGCGCCTGGGCCCCGGTGCCCGTGGTCGATCTTCCCCTAGGGGCGACGGAGGATCGGGTGGTGGGGGCTTTGGATTTGGAGAAGGCCCTGACCCAAGGGGAACGAGCTTTCGACCCGGGACTTCTGGCCCGGGCGCACCGGGGCTTTCTTTATATCGATGAGATCAACCTCCTCGATGATCACCTGGTGGATCTCCTCCTCGATGTGGCGGCCTCCGGGGAAAACGTGCTCGAGCGCGAGGGCCTGAGCGTTCGCCATCCCGCGCGCTTCGTGCTGATCGGCTCCGGGAACCCGGAGGAGGGAGAGCTGCGGCCCCAGCTCCTGGATCGCTTTGGGCTGGCGGTGGATGTCTCCACCCCCCAGGATCTCGACGACCGCGTGGAGGTGGTGCTGCGACGGGATGCCTTTGAGCGCGACCCCGAGGCGTTCACCGAGGCCTGGGCGAAGGAAACGGAAGCGCTCAGTCGGCGCCTCGCCCGGGCGCGACGCTTACTGCCGAAGGTGACCGTGCCCCCGGAGCATCTTCGCAAGGTCGCTCAGCTATGCCTTAGCCTCGGGACCGACGGCCTCCGCGGCGAGCTCACCGTGCTCCGCGCGGCCCGGGCGCGCGCGGCCCTCCGCGGCGGAAAGGCTGTCACCGAGGCCGATATCGCGGCCATCGCACCGATGGCGCTGCGTCATCGCCTTCGTCGCAACGTTCTAGACGATACGGGCTCGGAGGGGCGCATTCGCCGGGCCTTGGAGGAGACCTTCGGCGCCGGTGAGGCGGGCTAGGGCCCATGCATCCCTTCGTCGCGGCCCTGGCCTGCCTTCGCCTGGCTCCGGAGCTTGGGGGGCTCTTTCTTCGGGCTCGCCCCTCGCCTCAGCGCCAGCGTTGGCTGGCCTTTGCCGCGGCGGCTCTGGGGGTGCAGCCTCTCCCCCGGGTGCCCCTGGGCCTTACCGATGATCGCCTCTACGGCGGACTCGACCTCAGCGCCACGGTGCGCCTTGGCCGGCCCCAGCTTCAGCAGGGCCTGCTGGCCCAGGCCCATGGCCGCGCCTTGCTCTTACCCATGGCTGAGCGCCAGCCCGAGGCGGTGCTCGCGGCGCTTCAGGACGCCCTCGATCGAGGGGTGGTAACCGTGGCCCGGGAGGGGCTTCAGGGCACCTACCCCGCCCGTTTCGTTTTGCTCGCGGTGGATGAAGGGGAGGGGGGGGAAGCGGCCCCGGAGCGCTTCTTGGAGCGGCTCGCCTTTCCCTTCTTTGAACCGGCGGTGCTGGCGCCCCCGCCCCCCTTGCCCATGGAAGAAGACCTTTGGCCCGAGGCCTCCCTGATCTTTGAACTCCTCGAAGGTGACGAACCCCTGGCGCCAGGGGCTTTAGCCACGCTTGAGGATGGCCTAGGCGCGCCCCGGGCGCGCCTGGCGGCCCAGGGGCCCTTACCTCGCAGCGTGGTTCGGGCCTTGGGCGAGCTGACCGATGCCCTCGCCGTGCCCTCGAGCCGGGCCCTAGGGCAGGCCGCCCTGACCCTTCGCTGCCTGTGCGCCTGGGCCGATTGCGCTCTAACCTCGCCGGAGGCGCTGGCCTCCGCTGCGGCGCTGGTGCTGGGCCCCCGGGCTCGCCAGGCCTTGGCGAGTGAGCCGCCTGCAACCGAGGCCCCGCCTCCGTCGCCTGCGGAGTCCGCCGAGGCCCCGGAGCCTCCGCCTACCGGAGAGGGCGGTGATCAGGCCGAGGAGCCTGCGCCCGCAGGGCTTTCTGCCTCCACGGAAGTGCTCCTCGAGGCCATCGCCACCGCCGTGCCGGAGGCTTGGCTGACCGCCGCAAGTGCTTGTGCGAAGGCTCAAAGGGCGCGCGCTGGACGCGTCGGCGCCCGTACCCGCCTGGTCCTTCGGGGCCGGCCTCGAGGCGTGCGCGCTGGCGCCCTGGCGCCCGGCGATCGCCTAAATGTGCCCGCGACCCTCCGCGCCGCGGCCCCCTTCGCGAAGCTGCGGCCGCCTCCGGCGCCAGGCCTTCGCTTTGCCCTTTCCCCGGAAGATTTTCGCATTCAGTGCTACGAAACCCGGGCCGCGACCACCACCTTGTTCGTGGTGGATGCTTCCGGCTCGGCGGCCATCCAGCGCCTCGGGGAGGCGAAGGGCGCGGTGGAGGCCATGCTGGCGGACAGCTACGCGCGCCGGGACGAGGTCGCCATGGTGATTTTCCGTGGCGAGCACACGGACCTGGTGCTCCCGCCTACCCGGGCCCTGGTGCGCGCGCGGCGCGCCCTGGCGGGGGTCCCCGGTGGGGGCGCAACGCCCCTGGCGAAGGCGGTGCAGCACGCCACGGCCCTGGCCCAGGACATCGCCCGCCAGGGGCGCCAGCCCCTGGTGGTGTTCCTCACCGATGGGCGGGGCAACATTGCCCTGGACGGGCGCGCCGACCGGGCGCAGGCGCAGGCGGACACGGAACGCGCCGCTCGGGCCTTCGCTTTCCAGGGGCTCGCGGGGCTCGTCCTCGACACCGGGCGGCGCCCCGAACCTCGGGCCCGGGCCTTGGCGGAGCACCTTGGGGCGGCCTATGCGCCCTTGCCGCGGCAGGGGGCGGCGGCCATTGCCCAGCTCGTGACCGCTTCCCGTCCACGGAGCGCAGCAGCGCCATGATCAAAAGGGTTAGGGTCTCGGGGCTTGGCCAGCCCTGGGTCTTCACCCAGCTGTCCGAAGGCCCCCGCGCGGTCCTGGCCCTTCACGGTACGGGTGCGTCGTCCCACTCCTTCCGGCCTTTAGCTGCGCAGCTCCAAGGGCGTTGGGCGCTTTGGGCCCCGGACCTCCCAGGCCATGGGGCGAGCCCTTTGGCGCCGGGCTTTCGCCCCACGCGGCAGGCCCTGGCGGCGAGCCTGGGGGCAGCCCTCTCAGCGCTTGCCATCCCCTGGGCCCTGGCCCTCGGCCATTCCGCAGGCGCCGCCGTATTGCTTCAGCATCGCCTCGAGACGCCGGCGAGGGACCGAGAGCCTCTGCCCCTGGGGCTTCTGGCCCCGGCCTTGCTGCCCTTGACAGGCATGCAGCGCTGGCTCTTTCCCGCGGCGGCGGAGCTTCTCGCGCGCTACCCCTCTTGGCTTTCCCGCCTTGTGGCCCGCGCCACCCCCGAGCGCTTGGCCCGACGCCTCGTTGCCGATACGGGATCCACCCTTCCCCAAGCGCAGCTTCAGGGCTACGCGGACCTCCTGGCCCTGCCGTCCCACGGGGAAGGGGCCCTGGCCCTAATGCGACACTGGGATCTGCGGAGCCTGACTTCAGCACTCAGGCAGGTTCAAGACCCTTTGCTGATCCTGACGGGGACGGAGGATCGCACCTATCCCCGGCCGCCCCGAGCGGCCCTTGCGCCTTACCTTCCCCAGGCCGCCTGGCGATCCTTTCCCGGTCTCGGGCATTTACTTCACGAAGAGGCTCCGGCAGAGGTATGGGCCGCTATTGGGGAGTGGTTTCCGGGGGATGCGCTTGATGGTCTGACACGTTAAGGTGTCAGCCTAGAGTGACGGTCGCCGAGGGCGCCATGGAACAGCAGCAGCACGCGATCGTAATCGGAAGCGGATTCGGGGGGCTCGCTGCGGCGATTCGCCTCGGGGCGAAGGGCTATCGGGTCACGGTCCTGGAAGCCCTCGACGCCCCCGGCGGGCGAGCCTACGTGTTTAAGCAGGATGGCTTCATCTTCGATGCAGGCCCCACCATCATCACCGCCCCCTTCCTCTTCGAGGAGCTCTGGGCTCTCTGCGGGCGGCGCCTAGCCGATGACGTCAAGCTCGTGGAGCTGGATCCCGCCTATCAGATCCGCTTCGCCGACGGCACGGTATTCAACTACAGCGCGGATCCGGCGAAGATGCGCGCGGAGGTGGAGCGCCTCTGCCCCGCGGATCTGCCCGCCTACGACCGCTTCATGGTGAAGAGCCGGGAAATCTACGGGCTCTTTGAACGGCTCGGGGATCGGCCCTTCAGCCGGTTCTCGGACATGCTTTCCGTGGCCCCAGATCTAGTCCGAAATTCCGGCTATCAAACGGTTTACGGCCTGGTGCGTCGATACTTCTCTGACGAACGGCTGCGCATCGTTTTTAGCTTTCATCCCCTTTTGGTTGGAGGCAATCCCTTCGACACCACGGCCATCTATACCCTCATTGCCCACCTGGAGCGCAGCTTCGGGGTGCACTTCGCCATGGGCGGCACCGGGGCGCTGATCGATGGCATGGTGGGCCTCATCGAGGGGCAGGGCGGCGTGGTGCGCTGTGACGCGCCGGTGGCGACCATTCGCACCGAGGGGGGCAAGGTGGCCGGGGTGACGCTGCGCTCCGGGGAGCGCCTCGATGCGCCCCTGGTGGTTTCCAACGCCGACGCCATTAACACCTACGAAAAGCTTCTCGATCGTCCTCGGCAGCGCTGGACGACGAAAAAGGCGGCGCGGAGCCGCTCGTCCATGGGGCTCTTTGTGTGGTACTTCGGCACGGAAGGGGCCTACCCCGAGGTGCCCCATCACCTCATTCTCATGGGGCCGCGCTATCGGGGGCTGCTCGACGACATCTTTAAGAAGAAGATCCTCGCCGACGATTTCAGCCTGTACCTCCATCGCCCCACGGCGACGGACCCAAGCTTGGCGCCGCCAGGCTGTGAAACCTTCTATGTGCTGTCGCCGGTGCCGAACCTTGATGCGGCGGTGGATTGGACCACCATGGCCGAAACCTACCGGGCGCGCATTGAGGCGGCGCTGGAGGCGACGGTGCTTCCGGGCCTAAGTGCGCGCCTAAAAACGTCGCGCATGATGACGCCTCTCGATTTCCGCGACCGGCTCGGCAGTTATCGGGGCGCGGGCTTCAGCCTCGAGCCCATTCTCTTTCAGTCGGCCTGGTTTCGCCCCAACAATCGCAGCGAAGAGGTTGAGGGCCTTTTCCTCGTGGGCGCGGGCACTCATCCCGGGGCTGGGCTCCCCGGCGTACTCTCTACCGCTAAGGTGCTGGAGCACCTGATTCCCCATGCGCCGCGGGCTGCCTGAGCCTCCTAATCCCGCCGTTCCTCTGCCGTCGGCAGAGGACATCCACGCGTGCCGCATGCGGCTGCGTAACGGCTCCCGGAGCTTTTATGCGGCGTCCTTGCTGTTGCCCCAGGATATGGCGGCCTGTGCCACGGCGCTCTACGCCTTTTGCCGGGATGTTGATGACGCCGTGGACGAGGAGGGCCGGGCCGAGGATGCGGTGGAGCAGCTCGAGCTTCGTCTGCAACGGGTTTATGCCGGCCGCCCCGAGGATCGCCCGGAGGATCGGGCCTTTAGCCAGGTGGTGGAGCGCTTCGCCATTCCCCGGGCCATCCCCGAGGCGCTGCTTGAGGGCATGCGCTGGGATATGAGTGAGCGACATTACGAGGACGAGGCAGCGCTTTACGCCTACTGCGCCCGGGTGGCCGCCACCGTGGGGGCCATGATGAGTCTGGTCATGGGCGGGCGCGATCCCCAGACTCTGGCCCGGGCCTGCGATCTTGGGGTGGCCATGCAGCTGTCCAATGTCGCCCGAGATGTGGGGGAGGATGCGCGCATGGGACGGCTCTACCTTCCACGACAATGGTTCTATGACGAGGGCCTAGACCCGGACCGCTGGCTCGCCCGGCCGCAGTTTTCTCCCGAGCTCGAGCGCATCCTTCGCCGTCTTCTGTCCCGCGCCGATGCCTTCTACGAGCGTTCCCGAGGCGGCATCGCATGCCTGCCCCGGGGATGTCGCCCCGGTATGCATGCGGCGCGCCTCATCTACGCAGAGATTGGGGAAGAGGTGCGGCGCCGGGGCCACGATTCCGTTTCCGCTAGGGCCATTGTCCCGAACTGGCGCAAGGGGCTCCTGGTGTTTCGCGCAGCCCTCGCGGCCCTTCGCCGCGATGCCCTCTCCTCCGAGCCCACGGTGGGGGAAGCGCAGTTCTTGGTCGATGCGGTGGTGCAGTCTCGGGCGCCAGCGGGGCACGGGCAGGGGGCCCGCGGCCTACGCCCGGCGGGGCATGCGGAAGGGTAGGAGCGTCTGCACCCAGCGGCTTTTGAAGCGGTCCAGATCAAGCCCTTCGTTCACCATCACGAGCCGTTCCCCCTGAAGGGTCGTTTCGACTTCGCTGCGGTTATAAAACGGCGTGTCCTCGTAGCGTCGGCGCAGCCGGGGCCGTTGCCCTTCATCCCCATGCACGGTAAGGGGCACGCCCCAGAGCCCGGCTTTCAGCGCGTGGCGGGGGGGGCAAGGGTGACGGTGGAGGGTGCCCGCGCCGTCGAACTCCAGCATGAAGCGGTGCTGCTCGCCGTTTCGACGCTCCGCGTCGTAGCACAGAAAGGTGCGGTCCCCCGCGTCTCCCCGAGCCCAGGTCCATTGGCGGAACGCGCTCTCTAAGGGCGAGGCGCCGCTGTTGCTGTCCAGATAGCCGTGGCCCTCCCAGTGCAGGGCGGGGTGGGAGAAAGCCACCTCAAGGTGTCCGCGGGGGGCGATGGGGGTCCAGAGGTGGGCCTGGTCCTCCGTCAGCGGCTCGCTGTGGCCCGGAAAGAGGCTCGGGGTAAAGCGGATTTGCCCCCGCAGGCGCCGGGGCCAGGGCACGGTGATTTCCTCTACGGCAACCGTGAGCGTCGTGCCATCCCAGTGCAGGGCGCTGGGCCCCAGGGTGAAGTGTTCGGGGCTCCGGACGAGGGTGCGATTACTGCGTTCGGTCATGGCCCAGGCCGTGCGGTCGGGCCCGTAGAGCGCGACGTTAATGGCGCAGAAGCGCTCCGGCGCCACCGCCTCCTGGCGTCGCCGGGCGCTGGCGTAATAGGGAGAAAAGACGCTGCCCACAAAGGCGATAACGGTCAGCCCCCGCTGCCCATCGGCACTTAAGCCATCGAGATACCACCACCGGTAGCCCGAGGGGGGAACGGCTACGCTGAAGTCAGGTCCTGACATAGGGCCTCCGCGGCTTGTACGCCGGATAGGGTTGCCATGGGAACGCCCGCTCCCGGGTGGGCGCTGCCCCCGCAGAGGTACAGGCCTGGCACGGCGGTGCGGCTGCCGGGACGGCGGAAGGAGGCCAGCCAGCCATGGGAGGCGCGCCCATAGAGGGCGCCGCCGGTGTGGGGGAAGCGTTCGTGAAACTCCCGGGGGGTGGTGAGGGTCATGGCGCTGGGGTCGAAGTCGAAGTCGCGCATGCCGCAGCGCGCGAGCGTTCGGCGCAGCCGTGCCTCGCCCTCCGCCAGGAGAGCCGGGGAGAGGGGACCTTCATCCCCAAGGGCCGGCGCGTTGGTGAGGCAAAGCACACGCTCGAAGCCGTCCCCCGCGCCAGCGGCCCCGGGGCGCGCTTCCGCCGTGCGGTCCTGGGCGCAGAGATACACGGTTGGATCCTCTGGGAGGGTGCGCCGCTTAAAGATCGCGTCAAACTCCGCGCGATAGTCCCGGCCAAAGAACACCGTGTGGTGGCTTAAGGGAAAGGCGCTGCGGGGGATTAGGCCGGTCCAGACCAGCGCACTCAGGGAGCGATCGGCGGCCGCCGTGGGAGCCGTAGCTCGGCGGACGCCAGCGCCCAGGCCAGCCCGGGCCAGCGCCGCGCTATCTCCCCCAAAGAGCACTTTACGCGTGCTTATGCGCTGTCGCTCCCCTTCCTGGAGAACAATCAGATGGTCTACGGCGCCGTCCTTCACGCCGATCTCTTCCACCTGCGCATTAAAGTGAAAGCGCGCACCATGCCCCTCTGCGAGGCGTTGAAGTTCCCTAGCAAGGCTGATCATGCCCCCGGGGAGGGTCCACACCCCGAGCTGCTCCACGTGTGCGATAAGCATGAGCGTGGCTGGCGCCGAGAAGGGCGAGGCCCCCACGTAGGTGGCGTAGCGGCCGAAGAGCTGGCGCAGCTCCGGAGCGGGGAAGAATTGCCCGAGCGCTTTCCAGAGGCTGGTGAAGGGGCGGGTGGCCAGCAGATCCCCGAGGCGCAGGGGACCGATGCGGCGCACGAGATCCAGGGGGCTGGGGCGGCTGCCCTCAATATAGCTGTGCTGGAGCACGTCGTAGCAGCGCTTAGCGGCGCCTTGGAACTGGCGAAACCCCTCGGCGTTGGCGCGGCCGAAGCGCTCGCCGATGGCCGCTTCCGAGGCGCCGGGGTCCGCAAAAAGGTCGAGCCCGGGCCCATCGTCCCAAAAGTGGCGGGCGATGACGGTGGCAGGGGTAGGCCGCAGGCTGGTGTTGAAGTCGCCCCCGGCAGCCTCAAAGAGCGCCTCAAAGATGGGCTTTAGGGTAAAGACCGTGGGGCCCGCATCGACTCCCGGGCCCCCGGCAAAGGTTTGGCGAAGCTTGCCGCCGGCGGCGCTGCCCCGCTCGAAAACGTCCACCGCATAGCCGCGCCGGGCCAGAAGCGCGGCGGCGCTGAGGGCGCCGATGCCCGCGCCGACGATGGCAATAGTCTTCGATTCCATGGTCTCTCCGCCTCGTCCGCCACCCCGTTGACCTTATGTCTAGGATACATGACACTCAAGATGTCTAAATAGGGTGACGCTCGGGGGCGTAGCCATGGAAGCAGAGCAGCTGATCGAGCACGAACTCCGGCGCATTCTCGACTTTGCGACCCAGGCGCCCTGTCCGCCCCGGCTGGCCGCGGCTTATCACTACGCCATCCTCCCCGGCGGATCTTGGATCCGGCCGCGGCTCACCCTGGCCGTGGCCCAGGCCTGTGGTAACCAGGCGCCGGGGGCAGCCCTGGCCTATGCCGCGGCGCTTGAGCTCATGCACTGCGCCAGTCTCATCCACGATGATCTTCCTTGCTTTGATAACGCGAAGACGCGCCGCGGGCGCCCCGCGCTCCATCGGGAATTCGGTGAGCCGCTGGCCCTGCTCACTGGCGATGGTTTGATTGTGCTGGCGCTTCAGTGGCTTGCTCTCGAGGGGCGGGACAGCGGCGCCGTGCTGCCAGCGCTGCAGAATCAGCTGGCCTGCGCCGTGGGCGCGCCAGCAGGCATCGTGGCCGGGCAAAGTTGGGAAGAAGAAAGCGAAATCGACCTTCGGGCCTACCATGAAGCTAAAACCGGCGCGCTCTTTTCCGCCGCCACCGCCGGCGGGGCCCTGGCTGGGGGTGGGGAGGCGGAGGCCTGGGGGCGCCTCGGGGCGCGCCTGGGGGAGGCCTACCAGGTGGCCGATGATCTCCGGGATGCGCTGGGGGACAGCGATGAGCTGGGCAAACCCGTCGGCGTGGACCAAGCCCTGGGGCGGCCCAGCGCCGTGCTTGAGCTCGGGGTGGAGGGGGCGGCCCAGCGGCTCCGCGATCTTGTGGGGGATGCGTTGGCGTCCATCCCGCCCTGCCCCGGGCGTCCAGCGCTGCTGGCCACCATCGAAGCCCAGGCCAAGGCCATCCTCGCCGGCTGCAAAGTCCGCGCGGCGGCCTAGGGCGCTGTGTCCACGAGAACCCTTCAGCCTCGGCGCGTGGGCACGTCCCTCGGCAAGCGCTGGGATCGCTGGCTCAATGGGCTCCTTCAGCGTGCCGCTCGGCCGGAAAGCTTAAGTCGGGTCGCCCGCTTACCCCTTGGAGGCTTCTTTGCTCGGCGCCAGGCCCGGGCCCTCTTTGATCTGGTTTCCGGCTTCACGGCTACCCAAACGGTGCTGGCCTGCGTGCGTCTTCGGGTCTTTGAGCGTCTCCTGGCCGAGGCGCAGACGGCCCGCTCCCTAGCGCCGGGGCTCGGCCTGACGGAGGAGGGCTGCCAGCTGCTGCTGGATGCCGCTACGGCCCTGGGTCTGCTTCGGCGTCGCTGGACGGGACGCTATGGCCCGACGCCCCTGGCCCTGGCCATTGTGGGTCTGCCTGGGGTGCGGGAGATGATCGAGCACAACACCTTGCTCTACGACGACCTCCGGGATCCGGTAGCGCGTCTTCAGGGTCAGCCGGGCCCGGCGCTGGCCGCCTTTTGGCCCTACGCCGGGGACGGCGAAGAGGCCCCCGAGGCGCCAGCTGCGGAAGCTTATTCGGCGCTCATGGCGAGTTCCCAGGGCATGATCGCCAGCGAAGTGCTGTCGGCCTACGATTTTTCAAAGCACCGCCGGGTAATGGATGTGGGCGGGGGCAATGGGGCCTTTCTGGCGGCCCTGGCCGATGCGGTACCGGGGCCGAGGCTGGTGCTCTGCGATCTTCCCGCGGTCGCGCGCTTGGCCGAGGCTCGCTTTCGGGCTCGCCCCGACGCCCAGCGCTTCGCCGTTCATCCTGTGGATTTCCTAAAAACACCTCTGCCGGCCGACGCCGATCTGATCACCCTGGTCCGGGTGCTTCATGACCAGGACGACGAGCGCGCCGAGCGCCTTTTGACGCGGGTGGCCAAAGCCTTAGCGCCGGGAGCTCAGCTGTTGGTGGCCGAGCCGCTCCGGCACACCGCCGGGGCTCAGCGGTTCTCCGATGTCTACTTCTCTCTTTACCTGAGGGCCATGGGCTGGGGCCGGCCTCGGTCCGAGGGGGAGGTGCGGACCCTTCTAGAGGCCGCGGGTTTCCGCAAGGTGCGCCGCTTACCTACGGCCGTCCCCTTGCAAACCAGCGTCCTCTTGGCTGAACGGCCTGCTTAGGGGTGTTGCTTTTGCCATCAATCGGCGTAAATTCAGATTGACGTTAAAAGATGTCATAAAAAGATGACGTCACTAGGCGCCACCGCGCCGGGAGCCCACCATGGGTGCAGCGCTGCAGGCTAAGGCCATTGTGCTCTCCGAGCCGCTGAAGCTCGGCCTCCAAGATCTGGCCCTCCAGGCGCCGGGCAGCGCCGATGTGGTGGTGGATATTGCCTACAGCGGTATCAGCACCGGGACGGAGAAACTCCTTTTCGACGGCTCCATGCCGCCCTTTCCCGGGCTGTCCTATCCCTTGGTGCCCGGCTACGAGTCCGTGGGCCGTGTCCGTGAGGCCCCTCGCGGGACGGGGCTCCGGCCGGGAGACTGGGTGTTTGTACCGGGGGCGAACTGTTTTGAGGGGGCCCAAGGCCTCTTCGGGGGCGCGGCCTCGCGCCTTGTGGTTCCCGCCGAACGGGCCATTCCCCTCGATTCCACCTTGAGGGAGAAGGGCGTGCTCCTGGCTTTGGCGGCGACCGCCGTGCACTGCCTTCGGCCGGCAGAGGGCACGGGGCGGGAGGCGTTTGCCTTCCCCGAGCTCATCGTTGGCCATGGCGTTCTGGGGCGCCTCATTGCCCGTCTTACCATCGCCCTGGGGGGCGCTGCGCCGAAGGTTTGGGAGACGGACCCGCAGCGGCTCAGCGGTGCCGATGGCTACGCGGTGCTGAGCCCGGAAGCCGATCCCCGTAGGGATTACGCTCGGATTCTCGATGTCAGCGGCGCGCCGGCGCTCCTCGATACCCTAATTGGTCGCCTTGCGTCCCAGGGGGAGCTGGTCCTAGGAGGCTTCTACGCCGAACCCCTGAGCTTCACCTTCCCTCCGGCCTTCCTTCGCGAGCTTCGCCTTCGCGTGCGGGCGGAATGGAAACCGGAGGACCTCCGCGTTGTGCTTCGTCTGCTCGACGAATCGCGCCTTTGCCTAGACGGCTTGATTACCCACCGCGCTGATCCCGAAGACGTATCGGAAGCCTACGAGCGCGCCTTCAAAGATCGCAGCTGCCTGAAAATGATTCTGAACTGGAGTGCCTCATGACCACCCCCGTGCGCCCGGAAGTGCATTCTCATATTCCCCTGTCCTCGGTGGAGGAAGGTCCGAGCTCCAGCGCCGAGGTCATCGCGATCTACGGCAAGGGAGGCATCGGCAAAAGTTTCACCCTGGCGAACCTCTCTTACATGATGGCGGAACAGGGAAAAAAGGTGCTGCTTATCGGTTGCGATCCGAAGAGCGACACCACCTCCTTGCTCTTCGGAGGCCGCGCCTGTCCCACCATCATCGAAACCTCCGCTCGCAAAAAGGAGGCCGGGGAAGAGGTCTCCATTAGCGACGTTTGCTTCAAGCGCGGCGGCGTCTATGCCATGGAGCTCGGAGGGCCCGAGGTGGGTCGAGGCTGTGGTGGCCGAGGCATCATTCACGGCTTCGAGCTCCTCGAAAAGCTCGGTTTTCACGAGTGGGGCTTTGATTACGTACTTCTCGATTTTCTCGGTGATGTGGTGTGTGGGGGGTTCGGTCTCCCCATCGCCCGGGATATGTGTCAGAAGGTCATTGTGGTGGGGTCGAATGACCTCCAATCCCTCTACGTCGCCAACAATGTCTGCAGTGCGGTTCAGTACTTCCGCAAGCTCGGCGGGAACGTTGGGGTTGCCGGTTTGGTCATCAATAAAGATGACGGTACGGGGGAAGCTGCCCGTTTTGCGGAGGCGGTGGATATTCCCGTGCTGGCGTCCATCCCCGCGGACGAAGACATCCGGCGCAAGAGCGCTAACTACCAAATCATCGGCACCCAAGAAAGTCCCTGGGGGAGCCTCTTCGCGGCCCTCGGGGACCAGGTTGCCACGGCGCCCCCGCGCCTGCCCAAGCCCCTAGACCAAGACGGCCTCCTCGATCTCTTTAAGGCTGAGAACGTCGGCCGAGACGTGGTGCTTGAGCCTGCGACCCTCGAGGATCTCTGCGGTCCCCAGGGCCTCGCGCAGCGCTCCCTGGAGGTGGTGTATGACACCCTCTGAGCCAGAGAACACGGTGCAGCAGATCCCCGTCACCGAGGTAGACGGCGGCCATTGCGGAACCGAGGCGCTGCGGAGCGGTGCCGGCGCCGACCCAGACACCATGGCCCAGTTTGCTAGGGACTATCCCAAGGGGCCCCATGACCAGCCCCAAAGCATGTGTCCGGCCTTCGGTTCCCTTCGCGTCGGGCTTCGCATGCGGCGCACGGCGACGATTCTTTCCGGCTCGGCCTGCTGCGTTTACGGCCTGACCTTCACCTCCCATTTCTATGGGGCGCGGCGTTCCGTGGGCTATGTGCCCTTTAATTCGGAAACGCTGGTCACGGGTAAGCTCTTTGAGGACATCAAGGAAGCGGTAGAGCGCACGGCTGATCCGGCGCTCTACGATGCCATTGTGGTCACCAACCTCTGTGTCCCCACGGCCTCCGGGGTCCCGCTGCGACTCCTACCCAAGGCGATCAACGGGGTCCGCATTATTGGTATTGATGTTCCGGGCTTTGGCGTGCCGACCCATGCGGAAGCCAAGGACGTGCTCGCCGGAGCCATGTTGGCCTACGCTCGCGCCGAGGCGGAGCAGGGGCCCGTAGCAGCGCCCCGGGGCCCGAGTGCTCAGGCGCCCACGGTCACTTTCCTCGGCGAGATGTTCCCCGCCGATCCCGTGAACCTCGCCATGCTCCTCGATCCCCTCGGTCTGGCCCCCGGGCCCGTGGTGCCCACTCGGGAATGGCGCGAGCTTTACGCTGCGCTGGCAAGCCCCGTGGTGGCGGCCATCCATCCGTTCTACACCGCTTCGGTCCGGGAGTTTCAGCGCGCCGGGCGCCGCGTCGTGGGTTCAGCGCCGGTGGGCGTTGAGGGTACCGCCAGCTGGCTCGAAGCCATCGGTGAAGCGGCAGGGGTGTCATCAGCGAAGATTGAAGCGGCTAAGGCGAAGGCCTTGCCTGGTATTCGGGAGGCCCTCAAGGGGGCGCCCGTGCAGGGGCGCATTACCCTGTCCGGCTACGAGGGTTCGGAGCTCCTCGTGGCACGACTGTTGATCGAGAGCGGGGCAGACGTGCGCTACGTCGGCACGGCGGCGCCGAAAACGCCGTTTTCCGAGGCGGACTGCCGCTGGCTCCAAGCTCGGGGCGTGGAGGTGCAGTTCCGCGCTTCCCTAGAGCAAGACCTCGCGGCGATCGCGGCCTTTGATCCGGCGCTGGCCATTGGCACCACCCCCGTGGTGCAGAAAGCGAAGGAGCTCGCCGTTCCAGCCCTTTATTTCACAAACCTCATTTCCGCTCGGCCCCTCATGGGGGCTGCGGGAGCGGGCTCCCTGGCGCAGGTGGTGAACGCTGCGATGGGGAACCAGGATCGCTTCCACAGCATGCGTGCCTTCTTTGACGGGGTGGGGCAGGGCGCCACCGCCGGCATCTGGCGCCCGGAACAAGCCTCGGCGCTTGGGGAGGGCGCTTAGGTGTTGGTCCTCGACCACGATCGCGCCGGCGGCTATTGGGGCGCGGTGTACATGTTCACGGCGGTGAAAGGCCTTCAGGTCATCATCGATGGCCCCGTGGGTTGCGAAAACCTCCCCGTGACCTCGGTGCTCCACTACACCGACGCGCTGCCGCCCCACGAGCTGCCCATCGTGGTCACGGGGCTTTCGGAAACGGAGCTCGGCTCCGTGGGCACGGAGGGGGCCATGAAGCGGGCCCACGAGGTGTTGCAAAGCGATTTGCCGAGCGTGGTGGTGACCGGCTCCATCGCCGAGATGATCGGCGGCGGCGTTACTCCGGAAGGCACAGGTATTCAGCGTTTCTTGCCCCGCACCATCGACGAGGACCAGTGGCAAAGCGCCGATCGCGCCTTGCTATGGCTTTGGAAAACCTTTGGTCCGAAGAAGGTTGCGGCTCCTAAGCGGAAGGCCGGGGCAAAGCCGAAGGTCAACATCCTCGGTCCTGCCTACGGGATCTTTAACTCCCCCTCCGATACGGCGGAGCTATGTCGCTTGGTGGAGGGCATCGGTGCTGAGGTCAATCTCTGCTTCCCCCTAGGTGCCTCGCTAGCGGATCTCAAAAAGCTTCCCCTCGCAGAGGCCAACATCTGCCTCTATCGGGAGTATGGGCGAAGCCTATCCGAGGCCCTCGAGCGTCCCTATTTCCACGCGCCGGTGGGACTGGAAAGCACCACCCGATTCCTCCGGGCCCTGGGCGAAACCCTAGATCTCGATCCCGAGCCCTTCATCGAGCAGGAAAAGCACAGCACCTTAAAGCCCATTTGGGATCTTTGGCGCTCGGTTACGCAGGATTTCTTCTCCACGGCCAGCTTCGGGGTCGTTGCCGGCGAGAGCTACGCCCGGGGCTTAAAGCGCTTCCTAGAAGACGAGCTCGGCATGCCGTGCGCCTTTAGCTTTGTGCGCAGCGCGGGGCAAAAGCCCGATAACGCCGCGGTGCGCGATGCGATCCACAAGGCGCCGCCCATGATGCTTTTCGGCAGCATCAATGAGCGTATGTATGCCGCCGAAGCGGGGGGGCGGAGCCACTACATTCCCGCGTCCTTCCCTGGCGCGGTGATTCGACGCCATACGGGGACGCCCTTCATGGGCTATGGCGGCGCCACCTATCTCGTTCAGGAGATCTGCAATGGTCTCTTTGATGCCCTCTTTCACGTGCTGCCCCTGGCCTCGTCCCTCGATGCGGTTTCCCCGACGCCTGCGGCCGTGCAGGAAAGCCCCGTCCCCTGGACCCTCGAGGCCCAGCAGGCCCTCGAGGCCTATCTGGCGCGGCAGCCCGTATTGATTCGCATCTCTGAAGCCAAACGCCTGCGCGATGCGGCGGAGCAGGCGGCCCGGACCGCGGGCCTTTCCGAGGTCACGCTGGCGGCCCTGGCGCTCCCGGCGGCGGTCCAAGCGGAGGCGCCTTCTGCGCCCCCAGCGGAGGGCAAGCCGGCGGCCAAGGGCCGACGCCCCGACGAGGCCCATGTTTAGGGCGATGAAACATTGGAATTCGCTCCGCGTCAGCGGAGCGATAGGTCGCAGGGAAACCTGCGAAACACCGTGTAAAGCGAGCGCGGTGGGTCAGGGCAACCTGGCCGGTATTCAAACTCGCGACATTGGAGGTAGTTATGTCTGATAAGCGCGGCCCCTCGGGGCTTACCGAGCGTGAAGCGGCGGAATACCACGGGCAGTTTGTCCTGTGGACCATGATCTGGGCAGCCGGTGCTGCAGCAGCTCACTTTTCCGCTTGGATGTGGCGTCCTTGGATCCACAGCCTTTCCCAAATCGACGGCGCGAACTCCGTGCTGGCTTCCATCGCACCCTTTGTGTCCTAAGCCAGGGCAAGGAGCATAACCATGCATAAGATTTGGATGATGTATAACCCGGCCCGCGCCGGCGTTGCTCTCGTGGCGTTTCTCGCAATTCTTGCGTTTACGATCCACTTCATTCTCCTCAGCTCCGATTACTTCAATTGGATTGAGGGTCCGCCCACGGCTTCTGTGGTACCGATGAGCCTTGAGGCTCCGACCGGCCCCGCTTCGGGCCTCGTTTGAGCTGAGCACGAAGGCTGCGGCCCGGCCCGAAGTGCTGGGGCCGGTCCGCTGTGCAAGCCTGATGCAAGGGGGACCTTGAGATGGCACTGCTAAGCTTCGAGAGAAAGTATCGCGTTCGTGGCGGGACTTTGCTCGGAGGAGATTTATTCGATTTTTGGGTGGGCCCGTTTTATGTCGGCTTTTTCGGCATAACCACCCTATTCTTTGCAGGTCTCGGGACCGCACTGATTATCTTCGGAGCCTCCCAGGGTGATACCTGGAACCTCTGGCAGATCAACATTGCGCCCCCGGATCTCAAGTACGGTCTTGCGCTTGCACCGCTTAGTGATGGCGGCCTTTGGCAGATCATTACCATCTGCGCCGTAGGCGCCTTTGGTTCCTGGCTGCTAAGGGAAGTGGAGATCTGTAGGAAGCTGGGGATTGGCTTCCATATTCCTTTTGCGTTCGGCGTTGCCGTCTTCGCCTACGTGACCCTCGTTGTCATTCGCCCCTTACTCATGGGCGCATGGGGTCATGGCTTTCCCTACGGCATCCTTTCTCACCTCGATTGGGTGTCTAACGTCGGCTATCAGTACCTGCACTTCCACTACAACCCGGCGCATATGCTGGCGGTGACGCTGTTCTTCACCACCACCATGGCGCTCGCGTTGCATGGGGCTTTGGTGCTGTCGGCCACGAACCCGAAAAAGGGAGAGGCGGTTAAAACGCCCGAACATGAAAACGCGTACTACCGGGACACCATCGGTTACTCCATCGGCACCCTCGGCATCCACCGGGTGGGCCTGATCCTGGCTTTGGCAGCAGGGTTCTGGAGTGCCGTCTGCATCGTCATCAGCGGGCCCTTCTGGACTCGCGGATGGCCGGAGTGGTGGTCCTGGTGGTTGAACTTGCCGCTTTGGTCGTGAAGGGAGGGATCAGTCGATGGCTGTGAACGAATATCAAAACATCTTCACGCGCGTGCAAGTGACTGGGCCAGCGGAAGAGGGCATTGAGCTCCCGAAGGGTATTTGGGAGCGTCAGGGCACGCCTTTCTTCAGCTATTGGCTTGGGAAAATCGGAGATGCGCAGGTGGGCCCCTTTTATCTGGGGACCTTCGGCCTGCTGTCTCTGGCCTTCGGGCTGACGGCCTTTGAGATCATTGGCTTTAACATGTGGGCCTCCGTCAATTGGAACCCCATTGAGTTCGTCCGGCAGCTGTTCTGGTTGGCTCTCGAGCCGCCGGCAGCGGAGCACGGCCTGTCCATTCCGCCCCTGAACGAGGGGGGCTGGTGGCTTCTGGCGGGCTTCTTCCTGACGATCTCGATCGTTCTATGGTGGTTCCGCATGTATCGTCGCGCACGCCAACTCGGGTTGGGGACGCATACCGCTTGGGCCTTCGCGGCCGCGATCTGGCTTTACCTGGTGCTGGGCTTTATTCGCCCGGTGCTCATGGGAAGCTGGAGCGAGGCCGTGCCCTTCGGTGTCTTCCCGCACCTCGATTGGACCGCGGCGTTCTCCCTTCGCTACGGGAACCTGTTCTATAACCCGTTCCACATGCTCTCCATTGCCTTCCTCTATGGCTCGGTGCTGTTGTTTGCCATGCATGGCGCAACGATCCTGGCCACGGCCCGCTACGGGGCTGAGCGGGAGATTGAGCAGATCGTGGACCGGGGAACGGGCTCGGAGCGGGCGGCCCTGTTCTGGCGCTGGACCATGGGCTTTAACGCCTCCATGGAATCCATCCATCGCTGGGCGTGGTGGTTTGCCGTGCTTTGCCCCTTAACGGGCGGCATTGGTATTCTGCTGACGGGAACGGTGGTCGACAACTGGTATCTGTGGGCGGTGAAGCACGGGGTGGCTCCGGCCTACCCGGCCATGCTTCCCGCCACCGCAGATCCCTTGATGGGAGCGAACTGATGATCAAACAATGGTTCGCAAAAACGGCAGGCATAGCCCTTGGGGTTGTGCTGCTGGCGGGGTGTGAACCCCCCACGGCGGAAAGTACGCAGAATGGCTTCCGCGGCACTGGCATGCTGCAGCTTGAGCAACCCAAGGTTCGGGAAGCGAAAGTTGCCGCAAACCAGGCGCCGGCCGCGTCTCCTGCGTTGCCCGCGACGCCCCCCTATGCCAAGGACGTGTATCAAAACGTCCAGGTGCTTGGGGATCTGGGCGTCGGGCAGTTTACGCGCCTGATGGCGGCGATGACCCAGTGGGTCGCGCCGGAGGAAGGCTGTAACTACTGCCACGTGACGGGGAATCTCGCGTCCGACGACATCTACACCAAGGTGGTCTCCCGGCGCATGCTGCAGATGACGCAGCACATCAATGCGAACTGGAATGACCACGTCGGTGAGACGGGCGTGACCTGCTACACCTGTCACCGGGGAAACAACGTGCCAGCGGAAATCTGGTTCGAAGACCCCGGCCCGAGATCCGCTGCTAAGGCGGGTTGGCGTGATAACCAAAACACGCCGGCTCCGGTGGCGGCGATGGCGTCTCTTCCCTACGACTCGCTATCGCGCTACCTCCTTGGCGACGAGGAAATTAGGGTCATTGGCAATACGGCGCTGCCGTCAACCAATACGTCCTCCATTAAAGCAACGGAGGGCACCTACAGCCTGATGATGCACATGTCCGACGCGCTCGGCGTGAACTGCACCTTCTGCCATAACACACGGGCTATGGCCGATTGGACGCAAAGCACGCCGCAGCGGGTGACCGCATGGTACGGCATCGAAATGGCTCGGGACCTCAACGTGGACTATCTCGACCCGCTTCAGCCGGTGTACCCCGAGCATCGCCTCGGGAGCCTGGGTGATGCGCCGAAGGCGAATTGCGCGACCTGTCACCAGGGCGTCAATAAGCCGCTGTACGGCGCGGCGATGGTGAAGGACTTCCCGTCTTTGACGGTGGAGGCTGGAAGTAGCGCCATGGGTCAGCTGTCTTCGGACGCGGCTGCGGCCGTGGCCACGAGCGAGGCGGTTGATCGGCAAGACGCCGAGGGGACCTAGTTCCCCTAGGGGGCGGCCCTCGGGCCGCCTTCCTTACTTGACGGGCGATCCTAAGCCCCGGGGGTGTTTCTCCCCCGGGGCTTTTTTATGGATGAAGGTCAACTTTGGGAGCGGGCTTAGGGGTCCATCCAACGTTGCCACTGATCCCAGCTGTGGAAAGCCAGGGCCAGAAGTAGGGTGGCCATGAGCGCCGGCGCTGGAGCCTCGAGCTGGGCGAGGAGCGCGGTGAGCAAAAGACTGCCGCCGGCCCCGGCGTTCGCAATCAGGCTGGCGCTCGTCGGTGCTTGGGCCAGGCTGCGGCGAAGGCGGAGCAGCACCAGTAGCTCGAGGGCTAGGACTGCTAGGGCAAATTCCAGCAAAACCCCATTAAGGGCCTGTTCCTCAAGCCAGGCGAGCATGCCTAAAGGCCGGCGCTGCTTGAAGAGGGTGCGCCCTTGCCGCGGTCTCCCTCTGCGCTCCCAAGGCCCAGCAGGTGAGCCAAGTCCCGGAAGAAGATGCGCACGTGGGCGAAGGGGCGGGCCCGAACTAGACGCTTGTGCATATAGGCCTGCCAGGTGAGGTATTGCACGTCTGGGTCGGCGCACATGCTGACGAAGCGTTCGCGACGGGCGTCCGTGCCATACCAGAAGCGCTGCATGAGGCCGAGGATCCAAAATACCCGCCCGTGATCCTTCATAAAGCGCTTCCGGGCCTTTTTCAGCGGGGCTGCGTTGCCGAGGGCGAGGGCTTCCGCCACGGCTTCAGCAGCCAGCTGGCCCCCGAGCATGGCGTAGTAAATGCCTTCCCCGGAGGCGGGGGCCACCACCCCGGCGGCGTCCCCGGCTAGCAGCACATTGCGACCGTCATCCCAGCGGGGCAGGGGCTTTAAGGGGATGGGCGCCCCTTCCCGGCGCAGCGTCGGACCGGTGAAGCCCAGGGCCTCGCGAAAGCGGCCGACACTATCGCGGATGGAGAAGCCTTTTTCTGCCGTGCCCGTACCGATGCTGAGCGTGTTGCCGTGGGGGAAGATCCAGCTGTAAAAGTCCGGGGAGAGGTCGTGGCGGTAGTAAATGTCGCAGCGGGTGCCATCAATGCCCGGGGGCGTTTCGATGATTTCGTGATAGGCCGCGACGAAGCGGCCCTTATGGGCCCCGGGAATGCGCGCCTGGGCCACGGCGGAGTTGGCGCCATCGGCGCCAATAAGATAGCGGGCGATCGCCGTTTCCTCCGAGGCGCCGGTGCTGCGCTTGCCCCGGCCCGAGGCCTTAAAGGTGAGGCGGACGTTTTCCCCATCCTGGCTCAGGCTTTTGAAGGTCCCTTCGATGACCGTGGCGCCGGCGACGGCTGCCCGGGCACGCAGGTAGGGATCGAAGGATTCCCGGTCGACCAGGGCCACGTAGCCGTTGTCGATGGGCATATCTACGCCATGGCCGCTGGGCGCCACAATGCGGGCGGCCTGCGCTCGGGCCTTGATGATGTCGCTATCGATGGCGAAATCTTCCACGCAGCGTGGGGGAATGGCGCCACCGCAGGGTTTGATGCGCCCCGGGCGATCGAGGAGGAGGACGCGGAAGCCCTCTCGCGCAAGCTGCTCGGCGGCGGTGGCCCCGGCCGGGCCTCCGCCGACCACGGCGACATCATAGTGTTCGGTCATAGTCCGACTCCCGTGAGAGGAAGGGCCTTGCCCTCGGTGAGGGTCCGCGCCCGGGCCACCCAAACCGTGAGGTAGGCGGCGAGGAAGAAGCATCCGGCTTCGAGGGCAAATACCAGCGCGTAGGCAACGCCGGGCAGGGCGATGAGGCTGCGCGTTACGTCGATCGCTGCGGTGCCGAGAAAACCCCCAAGGCCGAAGGCGACGGCCTGAGCAGCCCCCCAGAGCCCCATGCGCACGCCTTCCCGCCCCGCTTGGCCCTGGCCCACGAGGCCCATCATGGCGCCGATGGCGGACACGGCGAAGACGCCGTTGGAGAAGCCAAGGGCAAAGACCGAAGCTTGCAGGGAGGCGACGGAGCCCTGGCCCACGCCTAGCCCCAAGCCCGCAAGAAGGAGTAAGGCCGCACCGGAGGCCATGCAGCCTGCGCGGGTCCATTGGTCCGCGGAACCCAGGCGATGGCCTAGCAGGGCAACGAGGATCATCCCGAGGAGGACCCCGCTGTTCTGGACCCCCGCGAGCTGGGTGGACGCCCCGGGGGTCATGCCAAAGACCGTGCCGGCGAAGGGCTCAAGAATGAGGTCCTGGGCGCTGTAGGCCAGCATGGATACGAAGATAAAGAGCGTGAAGCGGCGGGCCTCCGGCTCCTCCCAGACGCTGGCGAGGGCGGCCTTGAAGGGCACCTTTTGTGCTTCGTCCTCGGGCGCCGCCGCTGCGCCGTCCCCCTCAATGCCCCACAGGGCAAGGGCGGTGATCAGTAGCGCGAGCACCGCCACGGAGCCGCTCACCATGAGAAGCCGGGAAAAGCTAAAGGGTTCGAGGGCCGCGCCGGCGGTGGCGGCGGTGAGGATGAAGCCAAAGATCATCATCATCCACACGATGGTGGCGGCGGCGGGGCGCCGCTCCGGGGCCACGCGCTTGGCGAGGAGCACAAGCAGGTTTGTGCCCGAGGCGCCGACCCCAATGCCCACGACAATGAACGCGGCGGTGGCGGCGAGGATCCCGAGAAGGGGGGCGCTGGCCATGAGCGCGGTGGCAGCGGCGGCAGCAAAGCCGCCGAGGCCCAGTACGGCCATGCCGCCGAGAATCCAGGGCGCACGCCGTCCGCCGACGTCGGAGCCATGGCCGAGCCGGGGCCTAAGAAGCTGAATGGCGTAGTGCAGGGCGACAAGCGCCCCGGGGATCATGGCGGGGAGCGCGAGCTCCACCACCATGATGCGATTGAGGGTAGAGGTGGTGAGGACCACGATGGCGCCGAGCGCCGTTTGCACAAGCCCGAGGCGAACAATGCCCAGCCAGCTTAGGGGCGGCGGGGAGGAGGGCGGGGAGGAGGGGGTCATGGGCCAAGGCTCCTGAGGGCTAGGGCTGCGGCAAGCATGCCCAGGACATATAGGGTGACCCCGACGCCGTTGTACCAGGGGGCATAGCGCTGGGGATCGCGGAGCAAGCGAGGCATGGCGGCCAGCTGCCCAAGCAGTAGCGCTGCGATGGTAATGACCGCCCAGGTCAGCTGAAGCTGATGAAGGAAAAGCATCACCCCAAGCTGGGGTAGGGCCATGACGACGCAGGCCAGCTGGGCGGCTCGGGCCGGGCCCAGCTGCACGGGAAGGCTGGCCACGCCAAGGCGCCGGTCACCCTCTAGGGCCTTGAAATCATTCAAAGTCATAATCCCGTGGGCCCCAAGGCCGTAGAGAGTGGCGATGGCAATGAGGGACAGGCTATAGTCGGGCCAAAAGCCGCCGGCAATGACGGCGGCGCCCGTGAGCCAGGGCAAGGTCTCGTAGGCGAAGCCGCAGGCGGCATTGCCCAGCCATCCATTGTTCTTGAAGCGGAAGGGCGGGGCGCTGTAGCCCCAGGCGAGGGCGAGGCCGAGGAGCGACGCGATAAAAACCGTGGGGCCAAGGAGGCCAGCCACGAGCAAGGACAGGGCACTCCATAGGCACGCGATGCGAAGCCCCTGCGTGCCCGGTAAGCGCCCCGAGGGGATGGGGCGTTGGGGTTCGTTAATCGCATCCACGTGGCGATCGAACCAGTCGTTGACGGCTTGGCTCGTCCCACACAGCAACGGGCCGGCGAGGACCATGCCGGCGAGCACGGTCAGCCAGGGGGTTGGCCCCGAGCCTAGGGACAGGGCGCCACAGCCGTAGGCCCACATGGGAGGAAACCAGGTGATCGGTTTTAACAGCTCAAGGCCCGCGCGAAGATTCATCGCGCTGGGCCACACCGCAACGGTCATCGGTACCCTCGGCCCCAAAAGGGAAAGACCCCACTCGAATTTCACGCTATACTTGACGCACGCCTATGTCAATTAAAGGTGACACCCAGCGGCCCAAAGGGGCATCGCTGTCCAAGCAACCGCTCCAGGGCAACAGCGGGGGTGCGTCGGACGTGAGAGTTTTCGAGACCCCAGGGGATCACCTAGGGCACCTTTCTCCGGAGGCCCTGGCCCGGGTGCTGGCCACGGCGGCAGATTTTGCGCTGGTGCTCGACCAGGACGGGCAGGTTCTCGATTTCGCCAAGGGCGTGGAGCCCGCTCCGGAAGGGCTGGAGCACTGGCCCGGGCAAAACTTCACCAACCTTCTTACCAAAGATTCTCTAACGAAGGCGGAGGCGCTCCTTTCGGCTGCGCGGGCGGGTACGCCGGCGACGCGCTGGAGTCAGCTCAGCCATCCGCAGGCCGAGGGGGAAGACCTCCCCGTGGCCTACCTTGCGGAGGGGCTGCCCCACGCTAGGGTCTTGCTGCTGGCTCGAAGCCTCGCGGCGACGGCCCAGCTCCAGCAGCAGCTCTTGGATGCCCAGTACGCGCTCGAACGGGATTACTGGGATCGGCGCCAGGCCGCCTCTCGCTATCGGGTCTTTTTCCAGCATGCATCCGAAGTTGCGCTCTTTGTGGATGCGCAAACGGAACGTGTGCTTGAGGCGAACGAAGCCGCGCTTCAGTGGTTTGATCTTTCCGATGCGGCGGCCACTCGGCGCCCCATTGGTGCCTTCTTCGCCAGCGGTAGTCAGAGCACGCTTCAGGGCCTGCTGGCCCGCCTTCGCCATCAGGGCGAGGGGCAGAGTCAAAAGGCGCTGGTGGCTGCCCATGGCCAGGCCCTCGGCATTGTGCGCGGCGAAGTGCTCCAGCATAGCGATGGGGCGGTCTTTCTACTCTGGGCCACCCCGGCGGCCGCAGTGCGAGAGCACGGAAATGGCGCTGATGCGCCCCTTGCGGAGGCGGCTGCGGTGCTCCGGGATGGCTTGGCCGTGGTGGATGCGGAAGGGCGCATCCAGGCTGCGAACGCAGCGTTCCTGTCCCT
>JAUILI010000069.1 GCA_030433075.1 Gammaproteobacteria bacterium
CCCCATGAGCCTCCGGGGACGGCACGGTTGGATTTTCGACCTCGACGGTACGCTCGCCCTGCCCGTCCATGACTTCGATGACCTCCGGGAAGCGCTGGGCATCCCCCCGGGCGTCCTTATTCTCGAATACCTGGCCTCCCGCCCGGCGGCCGAAGCCAAGGCGCTGGGGGCCCGCCTCGAAGCCCTAGAGGCAGAACTCATTGCCCAGTGCCGTCCCCAGCCCGGGATCCGCGACGCCCTGGAGGCGCTGCGGGATCGAGGCGGGCGCCTGGGCGTAGTCACGCGAAACAGCGTTTCCAACGCCCATCTCACGCTCGAGCACCTGGGCCTCACGGATCTTTTTGCCCCCAGCGCCGTGCTGGGCCGAGAAAGCGCCGCGCCCAAGCCGAGCCCGGACGCCCTCCACCAGCTGCTCCAGCAATGGCGCCTCAACCCCGACGCCTGCGTCATGCTGGGCGATCATGGCCTAGACCTCGCCGCCGGCCGCGCCGCGGGGGTTGCCACGGTGCACTTCACCGCCGACTGCGCAGAGCGCTGGCCCGAGCTCACCGATCACCTCCTCCCCCACTGGAGCCACCTTGGAGCCCTTCTATGACTGCCCTTACGGATGACGAACGACGCCGCGGCGTTGCCATCGCCGAACACGTTCTTCAGGGCTTTGAGGCCTACCGGAAGCGCTTTCGGGAAATCACCCGGGGCGCCGAGGCCCGCTTTGAAGCCGCGGCCTGGGCCGACGGGCAAGCCGCCTCCATGGCACGCATCGAAAGCTATGCCAAAGCCGTGGGACGGGTAGTCTCGGACCTCCGCCTCGCCGGCCAGCCGAGCCTGACCTTATGGCGAGCCGCCCGGGACGCCTATCCGGCCCTTTGCGAGGGGCGTGGGGACCGGGAGCTGGCGGAAACCTTCTTTAACTCGATCTACTGCCGCCTCTGGGACCACGAAGCGGTGCTTGACGACAACCTCTTCGTCCACTCCGTTGCCCCGCCCGCGGCAGCCGATCCGGCGGATTGCCCCACCCGAAGCTACGACGCCACGGGTCCGGGGGGCTGGGCGGCGATCTGCGACCAACTGCTCACGGACTACGCCTTTGCGGCGCCCTGGGAGCACCGCGCGCGGGATGCGGCCTACCTGGCCCGGGCCATCGACGAGGCCTTCGGCGGGAAGGCCCCCACGGCGGATGGATGCCGCCTGACCCTGTTGGTGCCCGTGTTCTTCCGGAACAAGGGCGCCTATCTTGTGGGAGAGCTTCACGGGGCGGGGGCAAAGCACCCCGTCGCTATTGCCATCATGAACAACGAGGCCGGGGCCCTGGTCGTCGATGCCATGCTCACCGCAGAAAACGATCTGTCCATGGTCTTCAGCTTTACCCGCTCCTACTTCCTCGTGGATACGCCGAACCCTGCTGCCCTCGTGGCTTATCTGCATACCCTTCTTCCCGGGAAGCCCATCCACGAGCTGTACACCGCCATCGGCTTCTACCGCCACGGCAAGACGGAGTTCTATCGAGATTTTCTCGACCACCTCGATCAGTCCGACGACCCCTTCATCCTAGCCCCGGGGATCAAGGGCATGGTGATGGCGGTGTTCATGCTGCCCAGCTACCAGACCGTCTTTAAGATCATCAAGGACCGCTTCCCCCCGCAGAAGCACACGAGCCGAAGCCAGGTCATGGCCTCCTACGAGCTGGTGAAGCTCCACGATCGGGTCGGCCGCATGGCCGATACGCAGGAATTCACCAACCTCCGCTTGCCTCGGGACCGCTTCGATCCGGAGCTCCTAGAGGAACTTCTGGCCGTGGCGGCGGAGTCCGTGACCCTGGAAGATGACGCCGTGGTGATCCATCACTGCTACACGGAGCGGCAGATGACGCCGCTGAACCTCTATCTAGAGGAGGCCAGCGACGAGGACATCAAGAGCGCCCTCGATGAGTACGGCAACGCCATTCGCCAGCTCGCGGCAGCAAACATCTTCCCCGGGGACATGCTCCTGAAGAACTTTGGGGTCACCCGCCACGGTCGCGTGGTGTTTTACGACTACGATGAGATCAGCTACCTCACGGAGGTGAACTTCCGGGAGATCCCGGAGCCGCGCACCCCGGAGGAGGAGATGGCCGCCGAGCCCTGGTACTCCGTGGGGCCCCTCGACGTCTTCCCCGAGGAGTTCCCGCGCTTTCTCTTCGCCAATCCGCGCATCAAGCGCCTGTTCACCCAGCTCCACGGGGAAATTTTCGATGCCGCCTACTGGCGCGGGCTCCAGGCCTCGATCCAGCAGGGCTTTGTGATGGATGTTTATCCCTATCGCCGGCGTCACCGCTTTGCGGAGCGCTTCGCCGCAGCAACGCCAGAGGAGGCCTAAGCCATGACGATCGCCCAACGCCTTGCCATCCTGGGGGCCCTGGCCTTTCTGGCCCTGCTCGGGCAAACGCTGCTCGCCCAGGGCACGGATGGTGCCAGCGCGCTCCTTGCCAACCCCTGGGGCCAAATCACCCTTGCGGACTTCTACCTTGGGGTGCTGGTTTTCGCCCTAATCATTTTCCACTTCGAACCCTCGCCTCTGCGCGCCGGGGTCTGGGTACTCGCGCTGGCGTGCCTGGGCAATCCCGTCGCCGTGCTCTGGCTCGTCCTCCGGGGCCAACGGCTGTTCCCCCCCAGGGCCTAAGGCCCTAGACTCCAGGGAGCTACCTGGGGAGGGGCTTTATGTCGAAAGAGGATTCGGGCAGCGCCACCGCGCTGCCCCTTCGCACCGTTTGGGGCCATGGCACTCTGGGCCTACCGCTTGCCGTCATCGGCTATCCGCTGTCCATTTGGATTCCCGCGCACTACGCCGGCGCCCTGGGCCTACCGCTGGCCACCGTGGGCACCATGCTCATGCTGGCGCGCTTCACGGACGTCATTACCGATCCCCTGATCGGGGAGCTCTCCGATCGCTTTCGCTCCCCCCTCGGGCGGCGACGCCCCTTTCTGATCCTCGGGGTCCCCCTCATGATGCTCGGGGCTTGGCAGCTTTTCGTGCCGGACCCGGGGGTGGGCCTTGCCTACTTCCTGCTCTGGCTCACCCTATTCTTCCTCGGCGCGACGCTCATTTCCCTGCCCCATGCGGCCTGGGGCGCCGAGCTCTCTCCCGATTACCACCAGCGCTCCCGGGTCACCGCCGCGCGGGAGGTCTACGTGCTCGCGGGGCTCATGACTGCTGCGGCCGTGCCCATGGTGGTGGAGGTCATGGCCGATCGAGGGACCGGCCTTGCGGGGGTCTTCCAGCACACGCTCGCCACCATCGGCGCCTGGTTCGGGGGGCCCGCGCCGGAGGCGGCGCCCACCATGACCCGGGCGGCCCTCACCGGGCCCGTGCTCGAGGGCCTGGCCCTCACCGTGCTCGTCCTGCTACCCGTCTGCGCCACGGCAGTTCTGCTTACCGTGGCCGAACCACGCTTTGCGGCGACGCCGCGCATTTCCCTCCGGGAGGGCTTGGCGCTGGTCATGCGCAACGGCCCCATGAAGCGGGTGCTGCTGATTGGGCTGCTGGTTTACTTTGGCGAGGCCTTCCGGAACGCCGTTTCCCTGTTCTTTATGCGGGATATCGTCGGCCTCGGCTCCATCGGCAGCGCCTACTTTTTCTACTTCGTCGCTGGGATCGCTGCCATTCCCTTCTGGCTGGGGTTGGGTAAGCGCATCGGTAAGCATCGCGCCTTTATGGGCACGCTCATCACCGTGGGCTGCGTCTCCGCGGCCAACTTCTTCCTGGAATACGGGGATTACAACGCCTTCTTCGCCCTCTTCATCCTGAAGGGGTTTTGCTTTGGCGGCTTGCAATTCCTCCCCGCCGCCATGCTGGCCGACGTGGTGGACGTGGACAGCATGCGCTCCGGCGGCAAGCGGGCAGGCACCTACTTCGCCCTCATGGGCATGACGACAAAAATCGCCATTGCCCTGGGGACCGGCGTGTCCCTTAACGTGGTCGGGCTCTTGGGGTTCGACGCCGCCGGGGGCGTGGAAGCCTCCACGGAGGCCGGGGTGCTGGCCCTGCGCATCGTCTACACCATGGGGCCCGTGGTCTTCTTCGGCTCGGCCCTGGGGCTGATTTGGAACTATCCCCTCACCCCGGCGCGCCACGCCCGGCTGCGGGAACGGCTGGCTCGGCGCGAAGCCCGGCGAGCCTCAACCCCCGCTTAGGCGGGGGCAAAGGCCAGGAGCGTCGCCGTGCCGTCCTCCGTGGGGACGAAGCGCGGCGCCAGGGCCATGCCGAGCTCGAGGGTCCGCCCCGCCGTTTCCAGCAGGAAGGTGCTCATGCGCACCCCTTCCTCGAGGGTGACCACCGCCAGCGTTTGCGGCGCGAGGCCCGTAAAGGGCGGCGCCGTGGGCCGGGGGCAGTGGGTCCAGGTGGTCAAGGTGGCCCGACCCGACACGGGCTTCCAGGCAAGCGCCGCACTCAAACAGCGGGGACAACGCGGCCGGGGATAGAACACCCACGCTTCGCAGGCGTCGCACTGCTGGAGCACCACCCGCCCTTCTTCCAGCGCCGCCCAGAAGGGCGCGCTCGTGGGCGTCATCTTTGGCGCCAGGGGCGCAAGCAGGGTCTCGGTCATTACGCCCCCTCCAAAATCAGCGCAACCTGTTCGCTCATCACGCCGCCCGTGCCCGTGACCAGGGCCCGATTGACGTCCCGCACCTGACGAGGCCCAGCCCGCCCCATGAGCTGGCGTGCTGCTTCAATGGGTTGGAGCAGGCCTCCAGCAAGGCCCGGCTGTCCCACCCCGAGCTGGCCCCCGTGGGTGTTCACGGGGAAATCGCCGTCGAAGGCCAAATCCCGCTCCGCGAGGAAAGCCGCCCCCGTCCCCTTGGGGCAGAAGCCCGCGTCCTCCAGGGTCAGCAACACGGTAATCGTGTAGCAGTCGTAGAGGGCAAGGAGATCCATGGCCGCCGGCGTCGTGCCCGCCCGGGCAAAGGCCGTGGCTGCGGCCGCCGCCACGGGCGTGACCGCGAGGTCCTCGGCAAAGGTCGGCGTCTTGATGGTGAGCGATTCCCCATAGCCGGTGATCTGCACCGGGCGGTGGGGACTCCTCTTCGCCTTCTCCGGAGAGGCCAGCACCACCGCCGCCCCGCCAGCGCAGGGCATAACAATTTCGAGGAGCCGCAGGGGCTCGGCGATCATGGGCGAGGCCAGCACCTCGTCGATGGTGACGGGCTTTTCGTAGAACGCAGCCAGCGGATTCAAGGCCGCGCTGGCCCGCTGCTGCGTCGTAATTTGGGCCCGGGCCCGTTCGCAGGATCCGAAGCGGGCTTCGTAGTGGGCCGCAATCATGGCGTAGCCGGCGTTCTGCGCGACGTTGCCAAAGGGCACCTCAAACTCCGCCTGCGGCGACCCCCAGGCGTTTGAGGTGGACCCGAGCCACCGGGCCTCCGGGGGCGGCCGATCCCGCGGATCGGGATTTGACGGAATGGGCAGGCCCGGCAAGGCGCACAGCACGACGTCGCAGAGCCCGAGCTCGATGGCCGCCGCGGCGCGCCAGAGCATGCCCGTGCCCGTGGCACCCCCAAGGTCGACGAACTCCGCAAACTTCACGGGCTGGCCCAGGTACTCCACCACGGTAGCGGGGACGAACATGTTCGCTTCCCGAAGGGTGCCGCAGACCAGGCCATCCACGTCCTCGAGGGCCAAGCCCGCATCGGCCAGGGCCTCCGCGGCCAGGTCCATCCACTGCTCCAGCATGAAGCGCCGGGGTCCGTCGTAGCGCCGCACCGTCGGCCATTCCGCATAGCCGACGATGGCGCCCTTTCGCTGCGTTCCCATATTCCTCTCCCCCCAAAAATGCCGACCCATTATGCAGAAATTGCCGAGGCGGGGCCTTTTGCCGTTCGCCGCCTTTTGCCGTTAAATGAAGCCCTGCGCGCCGCGCATCCCTAAGCCAAGGAGCCCCCCATGTCCTTTCTGTCCTTTCTCGTGCTGCTCGCCATCGCCTACCTGCTGTGGCGGATCACCGATCAGCTTCCCGACATCATTTTCCGCCTGAGCGAAATTCAGCGCGACGTCGCCGAACTGCGCCGCCAGGAGCAGGACGACTGAGCCGCGCCGCGGCCTCCACCCCCGAGGCAGCCCTTCGCGCGGATCGGGCTGCCGCCCGGGCCGCGGGGGATCCCAACGCCGAGCTGTGCTGGTTGGCCACCGCCGGGATTGGCGATGCGCCCGTGACCGTGCGCACCCTGGTGCTCCGGGACCTCGAGGATGGCTGGGGCCTGTTTTTTAGCGATCAATCCCCGAAGGGCCAGGCCCTCGCTCAGGATGACCGGCTGGCCCTCGCCCTGTGGTTTCCGAGTCTCCAGCGCCAGTGGCGCCTCTGGGGTACGGCAACGCCCCTCGCCGACGCCGTGCTCGACACCCACTGGCCGCGGAAGCCCCGCCCGGCGAAGTTGTCTGACCATGTGCAAACGCGCCTGGGGCAGAGCACGCCGGTCACCGCCGTGCGCCTCGCGGAGACCCAAGCGGCGGTGGCTGCGGAATTCACCGCAGTGGCCGATGGGGATCTGCCAAGGCCTGCGCACGCCAGCGGGGTTTGCCTGGCGCTAACGGGAATGGAGCAGCTGACCCTGCACCGGGACCGGGCCCACGAGCGCAGGGCCTATCACCGCAGCGCCGAGGGCTGGACGGAGACGCCCCTCGTTCCCTAAGCGCCTTTCAGCTCGGCCTTGGCTTGGGCGCCGGACGAATGCCCACGAGGCGCTCGAAGCAGGTGCGCACGGCGGTTTCGCAGAAGGCCGTCATGAAGGGCGTTTCCGCCTGTTCAGAACGAATGGCCGCATAGAGCACGGGCCATACCCCGTCTTCCCCCAGCGACAGCGCCATCACCAAACCCCGCTCCACGTATTCCGCCAGCGCCCAGTTGGGCAGGCAGGCGACGCCGCGGCCGCTGGCCACGAGCTGCACGATCATGGGCGTGAGCTCCGCCGTGCGGCGCCGCTCCGGCGCTACCCCGGCAGGATTGAAGAAGCGCGTATAGATATCGAGGCGATCGAGATCCACGGGGTAGGTAATGAGGGCGTAGGCCGCCACCGCCTCCGGCGTCAGGGGCGCTTCCCGAGTGAGCAGATGGCCAGGCTTCACGGCGAGCACCGCCTCGTAGCGGAACAGGGGCACGTAGGTGATCCCTTCCTGGGCCACGGGATCGGAGGTGATGACGAGGTCCAGATCCCCCCGGAGCAGCGCCGGCAGGGGATTGAAGCCAAAGGCCGTAGAGAGATCGAGCTCGATATCGGGCCAGCGGTCCCGGTAGGCCTCGATGGCGGGCAGCAGCCAATCGAAGCAGCTATGGCAATCCAGCGCCATGAACAGGCGCCCCGTCGCGCCCCCGGCGAGGCGAGCCAAATCCCGTTCCGCCGCCGCCAGCTCCGGCAGGACCCGGTCCGCTGCCGCCAACAACCGCGCCCCCGCGGGGGTAAAGCGCACGGGGCGGCTCTTGCGTTCGAAAAGCGCCGTGCCGAGACGCTCCTCCAGGGCCTTCAGCTGGTGGGAGAGGGCGGACTGGGTGAGATTCACCCGCTCCGCAGCATCCACCAAGCTCCCCGCATCGCGAAGGGCAACCAGAGTAGCGAGGTGACGAAGTTCCAAGCGGCTCATAGGAGGGCCCCTCATGGAAGGCAGGGCCTCACTATACGTTTTTTGATAGCCCGAAACGATGCAGAACGCCCCCAAGGCCTTTACACTTCAGCCACTTGGCGTTGCCGCCGGGAACCCCACGCCCGCTAAAGCCCCACGCTTTACGGGCCCCGTGAACGCGAAACGAGCTGGCCATGACCCAAACCATGGACGACGCCCCCGGGGCGAGGGCCCTCCCGCCCCCCGAGCGCCCCCTGCGTATTGCCCTTTTGGGCTACCGGAGCGCGCCCCACAGCGGTGGCCAAGGCATTTATCTCGCCTCCCTGTCTCGAGCGCTACGGAACCTCGGCCATAGCGTGGACGTCATTTCCGGCCCGCCCTACCCGGAGCTGGACGCGGGCATTCGGCTCATCAAGATCCCCAGCCTCGATCTCTTTGCGGCGCCCAATCACGTCACGGCCCTACGCTGGAAGCACTTTCGCTCCGCCCCCGATCTCTTTGAGTACTTCAGCATGCTCACCGGCGGCTTCCCCGAGCCCTACACCTTCGGGCAGCGCCTCAAGGCCTACTTCCTCGCGCACGGCAATCCCTACGACGTGGTCCACGACAATCAAACCCTCGCCCCCGGGGTGCTGGCGCTTCAGCGCTGGGGCGTGCCCCTGGTGACCACCATTCACCACCCCATTCAGCGGGACCTCGCCCTAGCCCTTGCTCAGCAAAGGGACTGGAAGGGCCGGCTGCTCGTGCGGCGCTGGCACCATTTCCTCCGCATGCAGGAACGGGTCGTGCCCCAGCTAAAGCACCTGGTGACGGTTTCCGCGGCCTCTCGGGACGCCATCGCCGAGGCCTTCCGCATCCCCACGGCGCGGATCAAGGTGGTGCACAACGGCGTGGACAGTACGCGCTGGGCGCCGCTCCCGGAGGTGCCCCGGGCCCCCGCCACGCTCCTCACGGTCGCGAGCGCGGACCAGCCCTTGAAGGGGCTACCCGTGCTTCTCGACGCCCTTGCCACGCTGCGAAAAAGCCATCCCACGGTCACGCTCCGGGTGATCGGCAAGCTCAATCCCGACGGCCCTACGGGCGCGCGGCTCCAGGCCCTGGGGCTGGGCGAGGCAGTCACCTTCGAAGCGGGCCTCTCCGAGGCGGCGCTGCGCCAGCGCTACGCCGAGGCCACGCTGGCGGTAGTGCCCTCTCTCTACGAAGGGTTCGGCTTCCCCGCAGCGGAGGCCATGGCCTGCGGCACGCCCCTGGTCTCCAGCACCGGCGGCGCCCTGGGGGAAGTGGTGGGCGATGCGGGGCTTACCGTGCCCCCGGGGGATAGCGCCGCCCTGGCCAACGCCATTGATCAGCTCCTGAAGGCGCCGGAGCTCCGCCTAGGCCTAGGGGCCCGGGGCCGAAGCCGCGCCCTCGAGCAGTTTTCCTGGGCCCGGGCCGGGGCCGCCATGGTCCAGTGCTACCAGGAGGCCCGCTCACCATGAGCATGGATACCATCGACTTCTCCCGCCTGCCCCTGGCGGGGCAGCGAGTGCTGGACGTCGGCTGCGGGGAGGGGCGCCACTGCCTTTCCGCCGCCTACCACGGCGCGGCTCAGGTGGTGGGGGTAGACCTTGCGGAACGGGATCTGGCTACGGCCCGACAACGCCAGCACGACTTCGAGAGCGGCCACGGCGCCCTGCCCCCCATCACCTTCCTGAAGGGGAGCGCGCTGGATCTTCCCTTTGAGGACGGCAGCTTCGACGGGGTCCTGTGCTCCGAAGTGCTCGAACACATTTTTCCCTATGAGGCGGCCATCGCTGAGATCGTGCGCGTCGTCCGCCCCGGTGGCTGGGTCGCCCTCAGCGTCCCCCGGGCCTGGCCGGAGAAAATTTGCTGGGCCCTCTCCGACGCCTATCACGAGGCCGAGGGGGGTCATATCCGCATCTTTGAGGAGCCGGTGCTTCAGCGGGCAGCGGAGCGCGCGGGCCTGCGCTTCGAGGAGCGCTACGGCGCTCATGCGCTGCACGTACCCTACTGGTGGCTGCGCTGCCTCTTTGGCGGGGACGACGCCGTTACGGAGGCCTGGCCCGTGCGCCTCTGGCACAGGCTTTTGCTGTGGGATCTCCTAGAAGCCCCGCCCCTCACCCGAACGCTGGAGCGTTGGCTGAATCCCGTGCTCGGAAAAAGCGTGATTTACCACTTCCGCCGGCCCGCACCATGAGCCGCGTACTGCTCACCCAGGGGCAATTTCCCGAAGCGCTGCTGCGCCCCACGGTGAACTACATCGCCCGGTGCCAGCTCAGCAGCGGCGCCATTCCCTGGTTCCCCGAGGGCAAGATCGATCCCTGGGATCACCTGGAAAGCGCCATGGGCCTCGCCATCGGGGGCGCTTTTGAGGAGGCCCGGGCGGCCTTCGCCTGGCTCGAGGCCACCCAACGCGCCGACGGCAGCTGGCCTGCCACCTTCGCGAGCGACGGCACCCCCACCACGCCCCGAGCGGAGAGCAACTTCGTGGCCTACGGCGCCACGGCGCTCTACCACTACTTCCTGTGCGCGAAGGATCTCCCCACGGTGGAACGCTTCTGGCCCATGGTGCGCCGGGCCCTTGCTTGGGTCCTGGCGCTGCAAAGCCCGGAGGGGGACATCGCCTGGGCTCGAGACGAGGCGGGGGCGATCTGCGATGACGCCCTGGTCACGGGCTGCGCCTCCATCTACAAGAGCCTCGAGTGCGCCGAGGCCCTGGCAGCGCAGGTCGGCGACGATCCCGCGCCCTATGGGGCGGCGCGCAAGCGCTTGGGGGTTGCCCTGCGAGAGCGCCCGGAGCGCTTTGACCGCACCTGGGAGAGCAAGGCCCGCTTTTCCATGGACTGGTTCTACCCCGTGCTCACGGGCGTGCTGTCGCCGGAGGCGGGAAAGGCCCGGCTTGCCGCGCGCTGGCATGAATTCGTGGAGCCGGGGCTGGGCTGCCGCTGCGTCGCCGATCAGCCCTGGGTCACCCTCGCGGAAACCTGCGAGCTGACCCTGGCCCTCCTGGCCACGGGGCAGCGCCAGCGCGCCGCGGAGCTTTTTGGCGGCCTGCATGACTGGCGCACCGCCGACGGGGCCTACTGGACCGGCTATCAATTCGTGGAAAAGGTGCTCTGGCCCGAGGAGCAGCCCACCTGGACCGCCGGGGCCATTCTGCTGGCCGCCGATGCGCTCACGGAAAGCACCGGCGCCGCGCGCCTGCTCACCGGTGCCTTTCAGGCGCCGGCGCTGGAAGACGACCGCTTGCGGAGCATGCCCAGGGTCTCAAAGAGCCCCAGGACCTCAAAGTCTCCGCTCTCCTGAGCCTGGCACCAGAGCTCATAGGGAGGCCGGCCCCCGTCGGCGGGGTTCGGAAAAATATCGTGGATCAGGAGAATGCCGCCGGGGGCGAGCTTGGGCACCCAGCCGGCGTAATCGGCCTGCGCCGCCGCCCGGCTGTGGCCGCCGTCGATAAACAGGAGCCCTAGGGGTGTCGCCCAGGCCCGCGCCGCCACAGCCGAGGGGGCGACGATAGGCACCACCGTGTCCTCGAGGGCTGCGGCCCGGACGGTGCGGCGAAAGGCGCCGAAGGTATCCACCCCCTGCCCGTCCGCGGTGGCCAGCTCCGGATCAAAGTACCCCTCCCCCGGCTGGTGCTCCTCAGACCCGGCGTGATGATCCACGGCGAAGAGCACCCGGCCGCTGCGCTGGCAGGCGGCGCCGAGGTAGATCGTCGATTTTCCGCAATAGCTGCCAATCTCTAGGCAGGGCAGCGCAGGTGGGGCCAAGCTAACGGCGCGATAGAGCTCCGCGCCTTCGGACGCGGGCATAAAGCCCTTCACGGATTCCGGATCAAGGGGTAGGGGATGCATAAAAACCTGCCAGGAAGGGCCCTAGCGCGCTAAGCCGAAGAAGACCGCCGCAAAGGTGAAGGGGAAAGCCAGCGCCACGTAGGCGAGCACGGAAACGATTTCGTCCTGGCGAGGGTCCCCCGTGGGGCGCAGCCGCGTGCCCAGGAGGAGCCAAGCGCTCCCCCCAAGCACCACCGCCAGCACGAGCCCCAGCAGGAGCGCCATCATGAGCGCGAGGCCCTAGCCGAGCTGCAGCATGTTGCGCTGCTTGGCGCCGGTGAGGTCCGTGATTTGGGACCAGGCCGCGGCCACATCTTCTGCCTTAGCCTCGGGGCCAAGGTTGGCGCCAGTGTTCTCCACGATCGCCGCCACGGAGAAGTTGCCCCCGGCCGCCTGCACCACCACGCCGTTCGGGGCGTCGTCGCTGCAGAGGAAGGTCACCGCCGGGGTGATGAGCTCGGGGCCAAGGTTCTTGCCCGCTTCCTCGGGGATGAGGTTTTCCGTCATGCGCGTCAGCGCCACCGGGGCGATGGCGTTGGTGTGGATGTTGTTCTTCGCCCCTTCGATTTTCAGGGTGTTCATGAAGCCCACGAGGCCCAGCTTGGCGGCGCCGTAGTTGGTCTGCCCGAAGTTCCCGAAGAGGCCCGAGGGGGAAGTGGTCATCACGATGCGGCCAAAGTTTTGCTCCTTCATGATCGGCCACACGGCCTTCGTGACCATCATGGCGCCCATGAGGTGCACGTCCACCACGGCCTGAAAGTCTTCGATGGTGACCTTGGTAAAGGTCTTATCCCGCAGGATACCGGCGTTGTTGATGAGGATATCCACCCGGCCCCAGGCCTTCATGGCGTCGTCCACCATGGACTGGGCGCCGGCGGGGTCGGACACGCTGCCACCGTTGGCGATGGCTTCCCCGCCCGCGGCCTTGATTTCCGCAACCACGGCTTCCGCGGCGGCGGAGGACCCGCCGGTGCCGTCCATCGCGCCACCGAGATCGTTCACCACGACCTTGGCGCCCCGGGCGGCCAGATCAAGGGCGTGGCAGCGGCCGAGGCCACCCCCCGCGCCGGTAACGATGGCAACACGACCGTCGAAGGAAATGCTCATAGTGCTTGACTCCTAGCTGGGCAGCGGGGGCTGCCGGGGAAAGTTAGGCCACGTCCGTGTACTGGGCGGGGCGTTCCTCAAAGACCGATTTTACCGCTTCAAGCTGGTTGGGGCTGCCAATGAGGCCGCCCTGGAGGCTGGCTTCGAGGGCCAGGCCGTGGGCCGGCTCGGCATGCCAACTCTCTTCCAACAGTTTCTTTCCGGCGCGAATGGCATCCGGGCTCTTGCCCGCGATTTCCCGCGCC
>JAUILI010000003.1 GCA_030433075.1 Gammaproteobacteria bacterium
CGGTGTCGCCGTAAGTCTCGCAGGGGTGAACTCCACCGATGACATCGTGACGGCCGTCAATGCGGTGATGTCCGAAACGGGCGTTCAGGCATCTAGGGTTCCTGGCTTCGGGCATATGACTTATGCAGATTCCTCAGGGAACTTGCCCACCTTCGGTGGCACGGAGGCACTTCTGCACGCAATCGCCCTAGACCCGACCTATTATCTTACCGACACGGAGCTTCGTGGGGTGGATACTCTTTCTGTCGCCAACACGAGCCCCGGCGGCCCGTCCGCTCGCGATTCAGCAAATAGCGCGCTGGCGGTGCTGGATACGGCCATCGACCAGGTCACGTCCATGCGGGCCGAGCTCGGCGCCCTCCAAAATCGTTTCGAGAATGTCATCGAGGTGGCCGGCGTGCAGAACGAGAACCTCTCCGCTGCGCGCTCTCGAATTCAGGACGCGGACTTCGCGGCGGAAACGGCCAACCTCACGCGGGCGGAGATCCTCCGGCAGGCCGGGCTGGCGTCCCTGGCGCAGGCGAACGCTTCGCCGCAGGCCGTTCTGGCCTTGTTGGGTTAGGAGGACGCGACCGATGCCAGGCTTCGATAGCCCCCTCGCTCCCAACATCCAGCGCATTCTGCGGGCGCTGGGGCAGGCTACGGCCCGTGAGGCGGGCTTGTCAGAGCAATTGGCGACGGGGCTTCGGGTAAACCGGGCGGCGGATGCGCCAGCCGGAATCGCCATGGCTGAGCGCTTTTTTCTGCAAAGCCGGGGCTCGGTTGTGGCGGGCCGCAATATCAACGACGGCATCACCATGATGCAAACGGTGGATGCCGGGTTGGCCCAGGCCGTGGAGCTGACCCAGCGCCTTCGCGAGCTCGCGCTACAATCGTTGAACGGCACAAACAGCGCAACCGATCGCGCCGCCCTAGATATTGAGCGCCAGCTCATCCTAGAAGACCTCGAGCGGGTCCGCGCGACCACCCGCTTCAACGGCATTAACCTCTTTACGGAGCAAACCCGGCTCTTTCAGGTGGGCTATCAACGGGGCGACACGCTCTCTGTGGACTTTGAAAGCTTTTCTCTTCTTGGGACGGCCCAAAGCGTTTTTGATAGCGGGGGCTATACGCCGCAGTCCTACACCCCTTCACTGATGGATGGTTGGTATGCGGCTTTGGGGCTGGATCCGGCTAATTACTTTCCCGGGCAAAGTGGGGAAAGCACGGTGTGGAGTGATCGGGCCCGGGCGATTACCGCCTCGGCATACAACGATATTTTCGCGAACGCCGTGGATACGGGAAGCCCCGTCACCAACACAATTTCTATCAATAACGCGAGCTTCGAAGCGGATGTCCTCAGCGAAGGGCAGTACAGCAACGGTGTGCTGGCAGATTGGGTCGTCGACGGGACGGATGCCGGCGCCTACAACACGGATCCAGCCTTTATAGACGAAAGCACGGTAACGGGGACCAACGCCGCCTATCTCTATGATAACGGGGACACCATTAGCCAGGTGCTGTCCGAAACCTACGACGCCGGCACCAGCTACGAATTTAAGGTTGATTTGGGGGACGCTGACTATCAGAACTCAGCTAGCGGGGCGTTTTACGAGATTAATCTCTATGCGGGCACCACCTTGATCGGTTCCCAGTCGGGTAATACGAATAACAGCAACGCGCTTTATGAGGTCACCCTTAACAGTAACGTTTCCAATTCGGCGTTAAACGGACAGGCGCTGAAAATCGAGATCAAAAAAACCAACGGGGACGAATTCTTTGTCGACAACGTCCGCGGCACGGCCACAACGGCGCCGGTTCTTGACCCCTCCAATGACGCCACCTGGCGGCTTTACTACCCCACCAGCGGTGGCGGCGTCGGTACGAAAACCTATTCCGCAAGCGGGGCCGCTTGGACCTTCCAAACGCTTGTCGATGAAGTGAACGCTGATACGGCGGAAACGGGCTGGCGGGCTCAGCTCTCCCCGATTAATACGGTTAAGGCGATGGTCTACAATCCCGATATGACCGATGCGAGAACCCTCACGCTTGGGTCGCCCCAGGGGTCGACGATCATTACCGTTGCTGCGGGGACGACGAAGAGTGAGCTGATCGATCTCGTCAACGCGGAATACGCAACGACCGGGGTAAAGGCGATCGAAGAGGGGGAAAAGATTCGCTTTCTGTCCCTCGAAGATTGGGTCACTACGGCCTATGGGGCGGATCCTTCAGGCGATAGCACGGTGCCCTTGTTCGAAGCAGACCGAACGGGCGCGGCCCCCAATGCAGCGTTTTCCGAGACCTGGTACCGGAACGTCAATTTCTACCATTTCAGCGACTCAAATACGGGTTACGCCATCGACGTGGACGACCCCTTCTTCCCCTCCTATAACTTCCCTATAGACCAGATTAGCTTAGTGGGCGCTGGCGGCCCGGCAGGCGGTGGGGCGACCACGGCGGAAGGGGCGCTCACCCTGCTCGATGATGCGTCCGCTAACTTCACCTTAAGCGTCGCCGATTTGTTTATTGATCAGCTATCCGCGCGCCGCGCCTATTATGGAGGGAAGGAGGCAAGCTTCGGCTCGGCTCTGGCCATTGCCCAACTTACGGAGGACCAAAGCCGCATCGCCCGCTCGAATATCATTGATGCCGATTTTGCGCAGGTCACCAGTGAGCTCATCCAGGCTCAGCTACTGACGCAAACGGGCATCTCGGCCCTGGGGGCGGTGAATAGTCAAAATCAGCGGGTCGTGTCCTTGCTACTGGCGCGGCCTCAGGAGACGGGTTACTTCAATCTTTAGTCTGGCGCTCTCGTAAGGGCGCTGGGGGAGCGACTTGCCTCCGGACCGAAAACTTTTTTCTTAGGGAGGCTTAAGGATCGAGGCGCATCGCCGATAGCTAGGGTGTAGGCAGCGGGGCCAACCCGCACTGCATCCCCCCAGGGACGGGGGGCTCCCCCGGGACGGGGAGTAAACGGGACCAACCAGGAGCACCCCTCATGGCGATGCAAATCAACACCAACATTCTTTCTTTGACCGCGCAGCGGAACCTGTCCGCCAATGAAAGCCGCCTCGGTTCGGCCATCGAGCGCCTTTCCACGGGCCTTCGCATTAACAGTGCAAAGGATGACGCAGCGGGCCTGGCCATCAGCGAGCGCTTCTCCTCCACGATTCGTGGCCAATCCGTGGCCCAGCGCAACGCGAACGATGCCATCTCCTTCGCCCAAACGGCGGAAGGCGCCCTCGGCGTCATGGGCGACGTGCTCCAGCGTATGCGAGAGCTGACCGTGCAAAGCCTCAATGGCCTGAACACGGCTGGTGACCGCGCCGCAATCCAGGAAGAGATGGTTCAGCTTCGGGAAGAGGTTGAGCGCATCGCTCAGGACACCACCTTTAACGGCAAGAGCATCCTCAACGGCACCACCGGTGCCCTGAACTTCCAGATCGGCGCCGAGCGCGGTGACGTGCTGTCCATGACGGGGGTGGATGCGCGGGCGTCGACCCTTTCGGGGACGCAAAAGGCCGTGTCCAGCACAAATCTCCCCGATGGTTTTGATTACAGCACGCTTGCGGATGATCTCTCGGTCAACGGTACGACCGTTGATCTCGATGGGGTTACGACGCGAGATGAGGCGATCAGCGCGATCAATGCTGCCTTTGATGGGACGGTCCAGGCGAAAGCCGCGGACACTACCAACGTTTCACTTGCCTATTCGGGCGCTGCGACCGGTGAGTTCGATTTAAATGGGACAAACATCGACTTGTTCGATGGAGTTCCGGCTGCTCTCAGTATCGATGATGCAATCAGCGCCATTAATGCCGTATCTGGTACGACAGGGGTGGTCGCTTCAAAGGATGGCACTAACATTGTTTTCACGGACGCTGATGGCGGCGACATTGTCATCGCGAATGAGACTGGGAGCGTCTTTGGTGGTTCAGCGGACGGAACTTACGAAGCGGGTATTGAGCTATCGTCCAGCACTGGCACTCTCACGGTCACGGGTGCCGATGCCACGACGCTTGGGCTCGACGGTACGGTGAGCGACCAGAGTCTGAAGATCTCTGAGGTGTCAGTAGCTACGGTTTATGATGCTAACAGTGCATTGGTGAGCCTTGACTCGGCGATAGACGAAGTCACCTCCCTGCGCGCCGAGCTCGGGGCCATGCAGAATCGCTTCGAGAACGTGGTGGAGGTAATCTCGGTGCATCGCGAGAACCTCGAAGCCGCCCGGTCGCGCATTGTCGATGCGGACTTCGCCGCCGAAACGGCGAACCTCACTCGAGCACAGATCCTCCAGCAGGCTGGGCTCTCCTCTCTGGCACAGGCCAATTCTGCTCCGCAGAATGTCTTGTCCCTGCTGCAGTAATGGTCCCACTGCAGCGGTCTTTCGGGGGCGCTTAGCGCCCTCGGAAGGCCATCTACCCAGGACCCCCAAGGCCCGGCATCCGCTGGGCCTTGGTGTATCTGGAGCGTCAATTTTGACGCCGGAAATTCCCAAAATTTGCGAAGTTAACGAAAGTTCACAGCTTTTTAGGATAATAGTTCCTAAAATATAGGGGATACCCTAATAGATAGGGGGTTAAGAACCCGTCAAACTCTTGGCGTCAATTCGTTAACGCGGCCCAGGGATGGGCGGAGGATGGGATAGTGGCTCCGAAGCGCAAGGCAAAGGATGTCCCAAAGGCGGAAAGCTTTGGGCAGGTCGTAGTGATGGACGCCCAGCGGGACCGCGGGCATTGGCTGTGCTCCCTGCTCGATTCCTTGAGCTATCAGGCGGAACTGGTTGAGTTGGAGGGCCTAGATGGGACGCTACCGGCGAAACCCACCCTCGTGGTGCTTGGGGATCTTGATCGGGGCCCAGCCCTAGAAGCCGCCGTGGAGCAGGTCAAGGTCCGCTTCCCCGGAGCGCCGCTTGCTATCCTCGGAAACTTTTCGGGCGAAGCCGATGCGCTCCCGGACGCCGTGGAGCGCGCCATTCTTGGCGTCTTGCCCTCTCCTCCTAAGCTCATTGACCTGACCGAGCTCCTCGCGCGCGCTCGGGCCCAGGTTGACGCTGACGACTACCCGGACGAGCAACCTCGGGAAGCGGGGCGGGATCCGGGTCTGTTTCGCGCGCTCGTAGGCAAGAGCGAGAAGATGCAGAAGGTCCGGGAAGCGATCGATCGCGCTGGGCCAACGCAGGCTACGGTTTTGGTGACGGGAGAAACCGGCTGCGGGAAAGAGGTGGTCGCCCGAAACATCCATTTCCGCTCCGATCGTTCCCGTGGGCCCTTTGTTGCCGTGAATTGCGGCGCCATTCCAAGCGATTTATTAGAATCTGAACTGTTTGGCCACGAAAAGGGAGCCTTTACGGGCGCCGTCTCGAGCCGTAAAGGGCGCTTCGAGATGGCGGAAGGGGGCACCCTGTTTCTTGACGAAATTGGCGATATGCCGCTCATGATGCAGGTCAAGCTCCTTCGCGTACTGCAGGAGAAGGTTTTTGAACGGGTTGGGGGCACCCAGCCCCTTGCGGCGGACGTTCGCATTATTGCGGCCACCCATCGTGATCTTGATGCGCACATCGGCGACGGCCGCTTTCGTGAAGATCTTTACTACCGCCTAAATGTATTTCCCATTGAAATGCCGCCCCTCCGGGAGCGTACGGATGATCTACCGCTCTTGATCGACGAGCTGCTGGCACGCATTCGGGCGGACGGGGGCCCGCGCCTCGACTTCACGGAACAGGCCCTGGCCTTTCTTGAAGGCTACCGCTGGCCTGGAAACGTCCGGGAGCTCTCTAACTTGCTCGAGCGCTTGTCTATCCTCTATCCAGACAGCCGGATCGATATTGGTCATCTACCGAAAAACTATTTGGAATCGGCTGGACTCGACCCTGATGAGCTGAAGGTCGCCGTGCCGGAACCCTTAGCGCCGCCCCCAGCGCCCCCTGCGCTGAAGCCCGCAGCAACGGATGCGCTGCCGAGCGATCGCCAGGAGCCGTCGCTTGCTTTGCCAGAAGAGGGGCTTAACTTGCGGGATCACCTGGCTAAGGTGGAAATTGCCATGATTCTTCAGGCGCTGGATCAGGGGGATTGGATTGTTGCCCGCGCTGCCTCTCTCCTTGGCCTGCGCCGCACCACGTTGGTGGAAAAGATGCGTCGCTATAAACTCGGCACAGGCCGATAGCTCAGCCAATTAATTGACACCCCTGCCATCAGCACAAACAAACCCCCGTCATTACGGGGGTTTTTCGTTTTGGCACGCCCTTCGCATTACTCGGAAAGAGACAAAGCTGCCGTCAAAAAAATGATCGGCCTCTGGGAGAAGGGAATTGGATAGCACAGCGATTCAAGCGTCTGTTGCCCAACTGCGTGCCCTTGCCGCAAGTGCACAGGGCAGTACGACAACGACCCCCGGGTCCGAGAGCGCCGCCGCTTTCGGAGAGGTTCTCCAAAACGCACTGAGCTCCGTGAATGCTCAGCAGCAGGCCGCGGGGGCGCAAACCGCCGCCTATCTTCGGGGCGATCCAGAGGTATCCCTGGCACAGGCCATGATTACTGCGGAGCAGGCGAGCCTCAGCTTCGAGGCGGTTAGCCAAACCCGTAACAAACTGCTCTCGGCATACCGAGACATCATGAACATGCCACTTTAACCACTTCTTTGCTTATCGCCTTAACGCACAGGATTTTTCGCCATGGCAGAGATGCAAGCCAACAGCACCGGCGCCAGCCGCTTATTGGAACAGTTTCAGGCGTTCAGCCAAATTCCCATGGTTCGTCAGCTGGGTGCTCTGTTTGGGCTGGCGGCGGCCATCGCTCTCGCCGCCAGTGCGGTGCTCTGGTTACAGCAGCCCACGTGGCGGCAGCTTGAAGCCGGCCTGCCCCTACAGGAGCAAGCTCAGGTACTCGATGCGCTCGGCGCCGCGGGGATTGAGTATTCCCTGGGTGCCGCGGGCAGCAGCATCCTCGTCCCCGCCGAGCGTCTTTACGAAGCCCGCATGGCCCTTGCCACCTCGGGGCTGCCGGCGGCGCCGGCGGAGGGCTACGCCTTACTCGACCAAGATCCGGGCCTTGGGGCAAGCCGTCGCATGGAGAGCACCCGCTTCCGCCGTGCGCTAGAGGGGGAGCTCGCGCGTTCCGTGGAAAGCCTGGCGGGGGTCCAAAACGCGCGGGTTCATCTGGCCATTCCCGAACGCTCGGTGTTTTTGCGAAGCCAGGCCGAGCCGTCGGCCTCGGTCATTCTGACTCGCTACCGCGGTGGTCAGCTCAGCGAAGGGCAGATTGCGGGTATTCAACGCCTCGTAGCGGCCAGTGTCCCCGAGCTTGTGGTCGATAAGGTCGCCGTGCTCGACCCCTCGGGAACGCTCCTGTCTCAGGATACAACCGATCGTCAGGCCCAACTCTCTAGTACCCAGTTCTCCCTGAAGCGCGAGCTTGAGTCCGACTACGTCGGCCGTATCCAGAGTATCCTCGCACCCCTGCTCGGGGCTGATGGGCTACGGGCCGAAGTGGCAGCGGAAATTGACTTCACGACTCGCGAGGTTACCCGGGAAATCTACAACCCGGATGGCGGCCCTGGCGCGCTGCGAAGCGAGCGGGCACAGCGCCAACGTCGCCCGGAAGGGGTGGGTGGGGTCCCTGGGGCCCTTACCAACGCCCCGCCCCCGGGGGGCGTTCTAGAAGGCGGGCCGGCGCCGGCGGAACGTGCCGAGGGCCTCGCCGCCGACGAGCTGCAGGCGGATGTGACGCGCAACTACGAGCTCGACAAGGAAATTGAGTACGCTCGGCCGAGCCCGGGACAGCTGATGCGCCTTTCCATCGCCGTGGTGGTGAATGCGTTACCGGAAGACGCGGAAGGCATCCGCCCCGCCCGAACGGAGGCCCAGCTCGCAGCCCTCGAGGCCATTGTTCGCGATGCGGTTGGCTTTAACCCCAACCGCGGCGACACCCTCACGCTGCGGGAGGCCCCATTTTTGACCGTCGACGCGGTGCCGTTGCCCGAGCCGGAAAGCGAGCCCTTTTGGTCCGCGCCCTGGTTTGAAGGCCTTCTGCGTCAAGTGCTCCTGGGCCTTGCCTTGCTCGCCCTCGTCCTCTTCGTCCTTCGACCCTTCATGAAATCGGTCATGACCCTGCCGCCCCCGCCTAATCGCCCGGCCATGGAGGATCCGGTTATGCAGCTTAGTGCGCCGGCAGCCCTAGCAGGCCTGCCTGCCCCGGGGGGCGGGGCCGCTGCCACCATGGCGCAAGCCGTCTCGGCGCAGCAAAGCGCCCAGATGAATCAATGGCTCGATGATGCTCGGGGCCTTGCCCAGGAAGACCCGCGGCGCATCGCCCAGCTCACCCGTCAGTGGATGAATAGCGATGGCTGAAGCGCAAAGCGATAAGGGTTTCGATGGCCTCGAACGGGCTGCCGTGCTGCTCATGAGCTTGGGTGAAGAGGGCGCGGCCGAAGTCATGCGCTTTCTCGCCCCCAAGGAGCTTCAGCGCCTAGGCGAAGTCATGGCGCGCACGGGGACCATAACCCGCTCAAGAATGACAGACGTTCTCGCTAAATTCCGAGAAGGCATCGACGAACAGACCAGCTTCGGGGTTGATGCGCCGGCCTATGTGCGGAAGGCCTTGATTAACGCGGTGGGCGAGCAGCGCGCGGAGAGCATTATCGGCCATGCCCTGGATCGCGAAATGGGCAATGGAATTTCTGCGCTCAAATGGATGAATCCCCGTTCCGTGGCGGAAATCATCCAGGGAGAACACCCCCAAATTATCGCCATGGTTTTGTCGTTCCTCGAATCGGACCAGGCGGCTGGCGTCATTGAGAACCTTCCGAAAAACACCGTCGCGGACGTCCTTATGCGCCTGGCCACGCTGGACGCCGTGCGTCCCGAGGCGCTCCGCGAGCTTGACGCCGTGCTCGAGGAGCAAGTGGTAGACCATGGGCAAGCCAACGCCGTGGGCAAGGCCGGCGTTCGGGGCGCAGCGGATATTCTCAACTTCGTGGCTGGGGAGCTCGAGCAATCAACACTTCAGGAAATTAGCCAGGTCGATCCTGATTTGGCCACGAAGATTCAAGATTCCATGTTTGTGTTCGACAGCCTAGCGAACCTTGATGATCGCAGCATGCAGGCCCTTCTGCGTGAACTTGAGACGGATCTGCTTCTGGTGGCGCTTAAGGGCGCAGAGCAGGAGCTCATTGATAAGTTCCTGAACAACATGTCTAAGCGAGCGTCCCAGATGCTGGCGGAGGACATGGAGTCCCAAGGCCCCGTCCGCGTTTCCGAAGTGGAAGCGGCGCAGCGTGAAATTCTTGGCTTAGCGAGGCGCCTTGCCGAGGAAGGACAGGTGATGCTGGGGGGCAGCGGTGATGACTTTGTCTGAGTGGACGCCCCAACGCTGGCATGCCCCCAGCGTCGACCCCGACCCGACCCCTGAACCTTTGCGCCTTACGGCGGAACGCATTGAAGCCCTTGAAGCGGAGGTGCGGGATTCCGCCGAGGCGGCAGGTTTTGCCGAAGGCCTGGCGCGGGGCGAGGCGGAAGTGCAGGCTCGGCTTGCGGCGCTGGATCAGCTTCTTGGGCATCTTGCTGAGCCGCTTCGCCGCATCGATGCGGCCGTGGAGGAGACACTCCTGGCCCTTACCTTAAGCTTTACGGAGGCCATCATTGGTGAACGGCCACCGCCGTCGGAGGCGGTACTGGCCGCCGTGCTTCGCGAGGCCCTAGAGGCCCTCCCCAATGCCGATAGCGAGGCGACGGTCTATCTAAACCCCCGGGATCTGGAGCGTTTGGGCGCGGTGCTCCAGCGCGAGATGCCCGGGCGCCGGTGGCGCCTGGAAGCCGATGAGGTGCTTCAGCCTGGCGATCTCCGGGTTCAAGCGGGCCTGACGGAAGTGGATGCTCGGCGTCGAACTCGCATGGTGCAGCTGTTTGAGTCGCTTATGCCTGGGGAGGAAGCAGGGGACGCGGGAGAGCCAGCATGACGATCCCTTCCCTACCCGATCCCCAGGTGCTGGCTCGACGGCTCGCCGCCCGGGCGATAGACGTAAAACCACCGCCTTTGCTGGCCTCTGGAACCCTAACCGGGATTACGGGGCTCACCTTAGAGGCCGCGGGGTGCGCCCTTCCCCTAGGGGCCCGGTGCCGCCTACGGTCTCCGGGCAGCCCAAACTGCGAGGCGGAAGTCGTGGGGTTTCGCGGCGGGCAGACCTTCCTAATGCCCGTGGGTGACCTTGGCGGGCTACGCCCAGGTAGCCGGGTTATTCCGGCGCCGGAAAGCGATCGCGTGCCCGTGGGGCCGACCTTGCTTGGCCGGGTAGTCGATGCCTTAGGGCGCCCCCTGGACGGGGCGCCAGCGCCCCACTGCGCGCAAACCGTTTCCCTCCTGGGACGCCCCCTGAATCCCCTGCGCCGGGCGCCGGTGGAGGAACCACTGGACGTGGGCGTTCGGGCTATTAACGCCATGCTGACCGTTGGCCGGGGCCAGCGCCTTGGCCTGTTTGCCGGCTCCGGGGTCGGGAAATCCGTGCTTCTTGGCATGATGACGCGCTTCACGGAGGCCGACGTCATCGTGGTGGGACTCATTGGTGAACGCGGGCGAGAAGTTGCAGATTTCGTCCAGCGAACGCTGAATTCTGCGGCTCGAGAGCGGGCCATTGTGGTGGCAGCGCCGGCCGACGCGTCCCCCTTGCTCCGCATCCATGGCGCCCTCCGGGCGACGGCCTATGCAGAGTATTTTCGCGACGCAGGCCTACGCGTCCTGCTGCTGATGGATTCCCTCACCCGTTTTGCCCAAGCCCATCGGGAGGTGGCGCTGGCCATTGGCGAACCCCCAGCCCGCCAGGGCTATACGCCTAGCGTCTTTGCGCGCCTGCCCCAGCTGGTGGAGCGGGCCGGAAATAGCGATCGGGGCGAAGGCTCGATTACAGCGTTCTATACCGTTCTTACGGAAGGGGATGATCCAAACGACCCCATCGCCGATGCGGCTCGGGCCATCCTTGACGGCCACATTGTTTTATCTCGCAGCATCGCTGAGCAGGGGCGGTATCCCGCCATCGATGTTGAGGCAAGCGTTAGCCGCACCATGACCGATGTGCTCCCGGCGGAAAACTTGGCGTTTGCGCGTCGGGCGCGGGGTTACCTCGGGCGCTATCGTCAAAGCGCAGACCTGATCTCCATGGGTGCCTATGAGCCCGGAAACGATCCCCGGCTCGACGAAGCCGTGGCCTTTCATGACAGTTTAGAGGGCTTCCTAAGCCAAGATCTTTCCGAGGCGGCCTCTCTGCCCGCCAGCCTTAAGGCGCTGAAGGCCGTACTGGAGCCGGCATCGTGAGCGGGGGGGATCTTCACCGCGCGCATCAGCTTGTGCAGCTCAAGCAGCGGGAGGAACAGAAGGCCAGCGCGCTCTGGACCGAGGCCCGAATAGCCCTAGGGCAGGGGCAAGAGCGGCTTCGGCAAATCGAAGCGTGGCAGCGTGATTACGAAACTAAGGCCGGCTCCCTGCGTAAAGCGCCCCATGTCGGCGTGTTAAAGGACTGGCGCACCTTTCTCGAAGGTCTTGCTGTTCAACGGCAGCGCGCCCAGGCCGCGGTGGAAGGCCTTGAGGCCGCTTGTGAAGAGCGGAAGGGCGCGTTCTTACGATGCCTTCAGCAACGCAAAGTCGCGGAGCACTACCAGGCCTCCATCAAAGAAGCTGATGCTAAAAAGCGGCGACAGCAGGAAGCGCGCGCCCTAGACGACCTCGTGGGTCGACCTAAACCAAGGACCCTTTCATGAACACAAGCAATTTGGGCCCCACTATGCCAAGTACGCCTAACGTTTCTGAACCCCGGGAGGTAGTTCGTTCCGGATCAAAGAACTTGCTTTCTCTGGACAGCGAGTCACCGGCGAACAATTTTGGCGCAGCCTTTGATGACGCCATGATCTCTAAAGCGACCGCCGGCGAAGCGCCTGCTCCCGTAGCCCGGACAAGGAATTTGGGCGAGGAAACGAAGGAGAAAGTCGCACAGGGGGAAGGGGCCGAGGTGTCCCCGGCATTGGCCCAGGCCTCGCCGCAGGAGGAACCGGGCGACGCTGCGGGGGCGCTGGCCCTAGGGCATGCCCCAAACAGCGAGGTTCCGCCCTTTCTAGACGGGCACCCTAAGGCGCGCCCTAGAGCCGTAGCCCCCACAACTGAGGTGCCGCCTGCGCTCGTGGCGGCGCCATTACCGGGCGCAGAGGATGCCCGCTCCCAAGAACCCGCTCGAGCGGAACTGCCTCGAGCGGAACTGCCTCGAGCGGAACTGCCTCGAGCGGAACTGCCTCGAGCGGAAATGCCCCGAGCGGAAATGCCCCGAGCGGAAATGCCCCGAGCGGAAATGCCCCGAGCGGAAATGCCCCGAGCGGAAATGCCTCGAGCGGAAATGCCTCGAGCGGAGATGCCTCGTGTGGAAGCCGCCCCCTTCGACCTTTTGCGGACGCGGCTTGAGGCCGTTGAGAGAAAGGGCCTGGAGCGACCCTCGGCACCGACAATGGCGGGTTCGGCCTTTGGAGCAGGCTTCGATAGCCTTTTGGGTAGCGGGGTTGAAAGCCTGACTTCAAGCGCACCGGGCACGCTCGAGCGGTCCCCCTTGGCCACCCCCCAGCTGGTGGAGTCGCGGGTCGTGCCAGCGCTGGCGCGTGATCTTCAAGGCCAGCTTGGCAAGCTAGAGGAAGGCGAGGGGCGCGTAATCGAGTTGCGCCTCGATCCGCCGGAGCTTGGTCGCGTAAACGTGCGTATTTCCATGCAAGGTGAAGAGGTCAAGGTGGTCTTCACCGCTGCCGGTGCCGGACGAGACGCGCTAGAGCTTGCGCTGCCCCGGCTTCGAGAAATGTTCGAGGGCGCCGGTCTTTCCCTTGGGGAAGCCTCAGTGGGCGGTGAGGCGCAGCGGAACCCCCGCGATGGGCTGGCCAAGCGGGAAGGGCTGGGGCAGGAAGGTCAGGAGGAGGCGGGTGCGCCGACGCCGGAGCCGAGCGTCAAAAACCTCGCTGAGGGGCGGGTCAGCCTTCGCGTTTAAATCGCCAAGGAATTGACGCCGTCCCCCAGGGGGTAGAAAAAGCCATTTAAAACAAGTGCCTAAAACTATTCCCGGAATTGGCCTCGCGTTTGCAAAGAATCTGGAAAGCCCCGCTAGGGGTTCCAGCTAACGAATTGCGAGGTTGCATTGAAGCCCCCAGTACTGATCGCCATCGTAGTTCTTGTCGCGCTCCTTGCCGGCGGCGGCGCCTTAGCGGGTGCCTACTTTTTCCTTTTGCCTCAGGTCACGGAGGCGGGCAATGGGAACGCGGATGCAGCGGAAGATGAAGAGGGTGAACCCGAGGCCCTGAAACGGGGCGAGGGGCCAGCGCAGTACTTTTCCTTTGCTAAGCCCTTGCTCATCACCCTCGATAACCAAGGGGACGCGAAATATCTTCAACTCGCCTTCTCCGTTCTGGTTCGTCACGAAGCCCTCGTCGCCGCTCTCCAGGAAGATGAACCACTGCTTCGCAACGATCTAATTGTTCAGCTTGGAGCGGAAGACCCTGACAGCCTGCGTACTCCAGAAGGCCGGGAAGCGCTGCGGAACGCCATCCTAGACATCATTCGCGCACGCACTCCGTCTTACGTGGATGAGGAAACGCGAAGCGAATTTCTTATCGAGGATGTGCTCCTCTCCAACTTGGTGATGCAGTAACCGTGGCCGGCCAAGATATCCTGTCCCAGGAGGAAGTCGACGCCCTCCTCGGCATGGGGGAGGAAAGCCTCGGGGAAGGCGGGACGCCGGCTGGCGAAGTTCGAGAGATTGACCTAGCCAATCATGAGCGAGTTGTCCGAAGTCGCTTGCCGGCTCTGGAATCGATCAATGAACGCATCGCCCGTGGATTGCGGGATATCGTCTTCCAGCTTTTTCGACGCGGTGTTGCCATTGACAATCAGGGGGTAACCACCCAGAGCTTCGCCGATTACATTTACAGCCTCTACGTGCCAACGGCGCTGAATGTGGTGCGCCTTTCGCCTCTAAGAGGCTTCGGCATTGTGGCGCTTGATCCAAGGCTTGTATTTCGTCTAGTAGACTATTTCTTCGGTGGCAGTGGGCTGCTCTACGCCAAAGTAGAAGGGCGAGATTTCACAGGCACAGAGCAACGATTGATTCGCCTGCTCGTGGAGCGAATTTGCGCCCTCATGGCGGAAGCGTGGAAACCCGTCGTTGATCTAGACGTCACCTATTCTCATCCTGAGGTGCATCGCCGCTCCGCCAATATTCTTAGCCCCAAGGAAGTGGTGGTGGTCTCCACGTTCACCCTAGAGCTCGAAACGGGCGATCCGGGCTACGTTCACATTGCCCTGCCCTATTCCATGCTCGAGCCCATTCGCGCGCTTCTCGATAGCCCTGTTCCAGCAACCCGAGACGGCACGGACAAGCGCTGGGCCGCGGCCCTGCGTCGGGACGTGCGTTCGGTCTCCGTGCCCATTCGCGCCGAACTGGCACGCTTCGAGAGCACGCTGACCCAGCTTTTGCAGTGGGCCCCGGGGGATGTCCTCCCGATTGAAATGCCCGAGTTCCTAGAGCTAGAGGTAGAGGGCATGCCTATGGCGGCGGGCCGCTTTGGGATCTCCAACGAAAAGAACGCGTTACGTATTGAGGCGGTTTACGAACCGGAATCCGCGTTTGACGCCGTTAATCCCGCGGATGCCTAGCTTGAGACTTAAGGACGGACCGAAATGACCGATAACGAAGTGGACAATGGAAGCAAAGGCTTTTCCCCTGATGATTTTACGGACAGTGCAGGCCCTGTGGAGGGAGAAGTACGCAACCTCGACATGGTATTGGACATCCCGGTCACCGTAGCCGTGGAGATTGGCCAAGGCCGAATCCCAATTCGGACTCTGCTTCAGTTGACGCAGGGATCAGTGGTGGAGCTCGACCGCCTAGCCGGAGAGCCCCTGGATGTGCTCGTGAACGGGACCCTTATCGCCCAGGGCGAGGTGGTGGTGGTGAACGACAAGTACGGCGTTCGGCTCACTGATGTCATTAGCCCCGCCGAGCGGCTACGGCGGCTCAAATGAACAGGACGCGCCCGGCCCTTCTGGTTGCTGCATTGAGCCTGAGCGTGCTCAGCGCCCTGCTTTTCGGGGGCTTTGCGGCGGCCGCGGCGGACGAGGCGCGAGTCGCCGAGCCCACCTCTAGGGTTTCCGGGCCCATAGGCCCCAGCGCAAAGGGCGAGGAGTCCTCGCCCCTGGCCCTACGTAAAGGAGAAGGGCCGGGCACCCCGTCCCTCCTTCGCCTCGCCCTTGGCCTGGTAGTGGTTTTGGCGCTCATGCTGGGCCTGCTCTATCTCCTGCGACGGCTGGGCTATGGCCAGGCATCGGGTGGGGGCGAAATCGAGATTCTCGCAAGCCGGAGCCTTGGGCCCCGGGAGAGAGTCGTGCTGGTGCGCACTGGGCGCCGGCATGTATTGGTGGGCGTGGCGTCGGGACGCGTCGCGGCCTTAGATCAATGGACCAGTGACCAATGGGACCAAACGTTATGAGTCAAATAGCAGCAATTTTTCTGGTACTTAGTGTCGGCCTTGCCTTAGCGGTGCCGGCGAGTGGGGCCTCGGCCTCTAATCCGACCGCAGTTGGAATCACTTCGGATCAGGCTACGGCTAGCCCATGATCCGGTTTTTGGGGGCCTTGCTCCCGGCGCTGCTCCTTGCCCTTCCGGCTGGAGCAGCCGAACTCGAATTGGTCACCGCACGGCCAGGGGAGGGAGAAGAGACGATCTACTCCCTGAAGCTCCAGGTGCTGGCGGTGATGACCGTGCTGACGGTGCTGCCGGGCTTGCTCATGACCACCACGGCGTTTACTCGCGTACTCATCGTGCTCGCCGTGCTGCGCCAGGGCCTCGGAACGCAGCAAACGCCCTCCAATCAAATTCTTGTGGGGCTCGCTCTGTTCTTGACGCTCTTTATTATGGGCCCCGTGGTGTCGCAGGCCTGGGAGCAAGGGGCAAGCCCCTATCTGGAGGATGAGCTTGGCGCGGAGGCCGCCATGACGCGCACCGTTGAGCCCTTCCGGACTTTCATGATTTCTCAGACCCGGGAAAGCGATCTGGCTCTTTTCGCCGACCTGTCCGGGGGCGCTCGCTTCGAGCGCATTGAAGAGGTTCCCCTAACGCTTTTGATCCCCGCCTTCGTGACCAGCGAATTGAAAACGGCTTTTCAGATTGGCTTTCTCATCCTCATTCCCTTCCTTGTGATCGATCTGGTGGTGGCCTCCGTGCTGATGTCCATGGGGATGGTCATGCTTTCTCCACTCATTATTTCCTTGCCTTTCAAGCTCATGCTTTTCGTCCTAGTGGACGGATGGGCGCTGCTCATGAGCACGCTCGCGGCAAGTTTCGTTTCAGGATAGGCCCATGGATTACAACACCATTATGCGCATTGCCCAGGAGGCCTTAGAGGTCACGATGTGGGTGTGTGCACCCATCTTGCTGACGGGTCTCGCCTTAGGTTTGCTCATCGGCATGCTTCAGGCGGCCACGCAAATCCAGGAAATGACCCTTTCATTTATTCCTAAAATGATTGGCATGGGCGCGGCTCTGCTTATTGCGGGCCCCTGGATGTTGGCCATGTTGGTGGAGTTCACCCAGGGCCTTTACGAACGCATTCCCTATTTGATTGGCTAATGAGCTATTCCTTGGATGCCATTCTGGCGACCCTAACCGCCGCCTTTGGCCCCTTCCTCCGGGCCTCGGCCCTTTTTTACGCTGCCCCAGTGTTCTCCGCTCGGGCGCTGCCAACGCCTGTGCGGGTTCTGCTCGCTGCCGCGCTTGCCCTCCTGGTCGCGCCCTATTTGCCGCCGGTGCGGGCGCTTGATCCCTTTTCCGCTGCTGGACTGGTGCTGGCGATTCAGGAGGTGCTCCTGGGCGCCATGATGGGCTTCGCCATTGCCTTGGCCTTCTCGGTCTTGTCTCAGGCGGGGGAGAACGTGGCCCTGGGGATGGGCCTGGGCTTTGCCTCCATCAACGACCCGAACAACGGCCTGTCCGTACCGATCATTTCTCAGTTCTACGCGATTGTGGGGACCTTGGTTTTTCTCGCCCTTGGGGGGCACGGGCTGGTCATTGAAGCCCTTCAGGCCAGCCTTATGCGCCTCCCCGTAGGCTTCGATGGGCTCGACCCCATGTCCTATGGGCGCTTGGTGGCCTGGGGCGCTGAGATGTATGGCTACGCTGTGCTCCTGGCCTTGCCGGCGGTGGCCACCTTGCTGTTGATCAACCTGGCCTTTGGGGTCATTACGCGCACGGCGCCGCAGTTGAATCTATTTGCTATTGGGTTCCCTATCATGGTGTTGGCGGGCCTGGGCGTTATTATTCTCACCCTACCTGCGCTGCTCGACGATTTTACCGAAGTTCTGGCGGCGGCCTTTGATTTGATCGACGAGATTTTGACGCCATGAGCCTTCCAGTGCTGAGCATGGGGGTGGGCCATGGCTGAGGCTGAGTCTGGCCAAGAGCGTACAGAAGAGCCCACCCCTCGGCGAAGGCAGCAGGCCCAGGAGAAGGGCCAGGTTCCCCGGTCTCGAGAGCTAACGACTACCGCTCTCCTGCTTGGCGGGACGGCCGGGCTGATGATGCTCTCCGGTTACATGCTTGAGGGCTTGTTGGATCTGCTCCGGGCGGGCTTTCGCTTAGATCGGCAGCTGATTTTTCTCGACGATGCAGGGCTGATCCAGCTGGGCCGCCTCGCCGGCGCAGCGGCCCTCGTGCTCGCGCCCCTTTGTGGCCTACTGTTTCTCTTGGCAGCCGCCCTGCCCGTGGCCCTTGGGGGCTGGTCCTTTTCCGGGGAAGCGCTGGCGCCGAAGCTCAGCAAGCTCGATCCCATCAAGGGCCTAGGCCGCCTCTTTGGTCCCCGGGGCCTGATGGAGCTCCTCAAGGCCCTTGCCAAATTCTTGGTGGTCGGCGCTGTTGGAGGGCTCGTGCTTTGGGCCGAGCTGGACCAACTCCTTGCGCTGTCCGGCATGCCGCTTGAGCGCGCCCTTGCCGAAACGGCATGGCTGGCGGGGATGACCTTACTGGGGGTTTCCGCGGCCACCGCCCTTATCGCCGCAGTGGATGTGCCGTTTCAGCTTTGGCAGCACAACAAGCAGCTGCGCATGACTCGTCAGGAAATCCGCGATGAGTTCAAGGACACGGAAGGGCGCCCGGAGGTGAAGTCGAAGATTCGTCAGCGCCAGCAGGAAATGGCCCAGCAGCGCATGATGGAAGCGATACCGGGCGCCGATGTGGTGGTGACGAACCCAAGCCACTACGCGGTTGCCTTGAAATACGAAGCGCAGCGGGGGGCGCCTCGGGTCGTGGCGAAGGGTAAGGATTTGGTGGCTCGAGCGATTCGGGAACGGGCGGAGGCGGCGGGCGTGCCCCGCCTTGAGCTACCGCCTCTGGCGCGGGCCCTATTCACCCACACGCGCATCGATCAGGAGATTCCCCCGGCCCTTTACCTCGCCGTGGCTCAAGTGCTGGCCTACGTCTATCGCCTCAAAACTGCCCATAACCTCGGCGCCGCTTGGCCCACAGCGCCTCAAAGCGTGCCCGTTCCCGACGAGCTCGATCCGGGCCCAGACGGCGCTTAAGCGCCGTCAATTCTCTGGCGCTGGGGATTTCTGGGTCACCTAATCCCCCATAAAAAACCATAAAAAATAAAGGCCTAGGATTACTTCCGGGCTTTGGGCACAGCCCTTGCAAACTTTCCAGGGAACGCAAGCGCGCGCCAAAAATTTGGCCGCTACTTGGAAAAGCGCTAACTCGGCAAGGACGGCCCCGTGAACGACAGCCTGACCTTTTCACCTAAATTGCTGCAGGGCCTCGGGGCGCCCGTTCTGCTTTTGGCGATGCTCTCCATGATCGCCCTGCCCTTGCCGCCCGTGGTTCTCGACCTGCTGTTCACCTTCAACATTGCCCTGGCCATGGTGGTGGTGCTCGCAAGCGTCTACAGCGCGCGACCCCTCGACTTCAGTGTTTTCCCTACCGTCCTGCTGTTGGCAACGCTACTTCGGCTTGCCCTCAACATCGCCTCCACGCGCGTTGTGCTTCTCGAGGGCCACGCCGGAGGTGGCGCCGCAGGGCAGGTAATCGAAGCCTTTGGGGAATTTGTCATCGGCGGGAACTATGCCGTCGGGCTCATCGTTTTCATCATTCTTGTGATTATTAATTTTGTGGTGGTCACCAAGGGTGCGGGCCGGGTCTCGGAAGTGACCGCGCGCTTCACGCTTGATGCGATGCCTGGCAAGCAGATGGCGATCGACGCCGATCTCAACGCGGGCCTGCTCACCCACGACGAAGCGCGTACGCGCCGCGAGGACATCGCCCGGGAATCCGACTTTTACGGAGCGATGGATGGGGCATCGAAGTTTGTCCGCGGCGATGCCGTCGCCGGCCTTTTGATTACGGCCATCAATATTGTTGGCGGGCTTATCGTGGGCACCGCACAGCACAGCCTCGGCCTGGGCGACGCCGCTCAGCAGTACACGCTCCTGGCCATCGGCGATGGGCTCGCCGCACAAATTCCCTCGCTTCTGTTGTCTACAGCGACAGCCATCATCGTCACCCGCGTGTCTTCCAGCGAGGACATGGGTGAACAGGTCTCGAGCCAGCTTCTTGCCAGCCCTCGGACCCTTGCCGTCACCGCCGGCGTGATCGGCGGCTTAGGCCTGGTCCCGGGCATGCCGAACCTGGTGTTTCTCGGGTTGGCGGCGCCCCTTGGCTTTATGGCGTATCGGCGGGCTCAGCGCGTCTCCGTTGAGCTCCTCCCCGATGGTGCGCCGGTTCGGCCGTCCACCTCTGCTTCCCCAGGCAGCGCCCCGGCGCTCGCACCGGCTCTGCCCAACGGTGGCAACCCAGGAGAAGAGGGCAGCGGTGAACTCAGCTGGCAGGACGTCGAAGCCGTAGACGTGCTCAGCCTAGAGGTCGGTTATCGCCTCATTCCGTTAGTTGAGCGGAGCCAGGGTGGGGAGCTCGCCTCCCAGATCAAGGGCGTGCGTAAAAAGCTGTCCTCCGAGCTCGGGTTCCTCGTCCACCCGGTACATATTCGGGACAACCTCGAGCTCTCTCCCACGGCCTATCGAATCACCATCAATGGCGTACCCATGGCCACGGACGAGGTCCAACCGGATCGGTCGCTTGCCATTAATCCCGGCCAAGTGTTCGGCGCCATCGAAGGTATCCCCGGACGGGATCCGGCCTTCGGTCTCGATGCCGTATGGATTGAGCCAGGCCAGCGGGATGAGGCCCAAGGTCTTGGCTATACCGTAGTTGATGCGGGAACGGTGATTGCCACTCACCTTGCCACCGTGGTCCAAAAGTACGCCCACGAGATGTTCTCCTTTGAAGACAGTCAGGCCCTTTTAGATCAGCTCAAGCGCACGGCGCCCAAGCTCGTTGAGGAGCTGACCCCGAAGACCCTATCCCTCGCCGTGATCACCCGGGTACTGCAGAACCTGCTCAGTGAAAGCGTGCCCCTGCGTGATCTGCGAACGATCGCCAGTACGCTCCTCGAGCACGGTGCAACCCAGCAGGACCCAGAGGCCCTCACCGCGACGGTGCGAGCGGCCCTGGCGCGCCAACTGGGGCACGTGATTAACGGGGATGCCGAGAAGCTACCCCTGATTACCTTGGCGCCGGGGCTGGAACAGATCCTCCAGCCCGTGGGCACAGCCCAGAGCGCTGGTGCTATGCCCCTTGAACCCACGCTCGCGGAGAAGGTGCAGAACCAATTGCTTGAGCGCGCGCGGACCTTAGAGGCGGAGGGGATGCCGGTGGTGCTGGTCGTACCCCCGGCCCTACGTACCTGGATCGCCCGCTGGCTGCGCCCCGCCGTGGAGCGGCTCCATGTGCTGTCTTACAACGAAATCCCCGATAACAAACAGCTTGAGATCGTCGCCACGCTAGGCGACGACCTAGGCATCGCGCCGGCCTGAAGCCGGCACTTAACAAGGAGTGAAGTCGCATGAAGGTCAAGCGAATCCATGCCCCCGATATGCGCCAAGCCATTCGCAAGGTGCGGGAAGAGCAGGGTCCCGATGCGGTGATTTTGTCCACCAAGCGCACCGAGGAGGGCGTTGAGGTCCTCGCGGCACTTGATACCAACGCCGACGCGCTACGGGCCCGCCACACTACGCGAACGGTCAGCGCGGAACCGCGCCGGGCTCAGCGCCAAACCTTTGTACCCCAGGGGGGCGAAATCGCCGATGGCCTCGAACGTCTGGCGGCCCAACTCGAAGGCAAAAGCGCGCCCTCGAACGCTACGCCGCCCGCCCATGAGGTTGACGCGGCTCCGATCCCCGAAGCCAACGCGATCGTACCGCCGTTCCGCTCGCCGCCGGCCCCTCGTAAGTCGAGCCCCTCTCTCGAATCTTTGGCCGACGATATGGCGAGCCTTCGAGCCCTTCTGGCTCGGGAGCTGGGTGCGCTGAATCAGCGCGAATTCTCTCGGACCCAGCCTGAGCGCGCAGCGCTCATCGAGCGGGTCGAGGGCATGGCGATTGATCGGCCCCTGGCGCGTCGCCTCGTGGAGGCGGTTCCTGAAGCCTTAACGGGGCAGGATGCCTTCGATGCAGTTCTCGGTCAGCTCGCGGAGCGGCTCCCCGTTGTCGAGCAGGATCTGCTTCGTCGGGGCGGCGCGATTGCCCTCATGGGCCCCACCGGCGTGGGTAAAACCAGCTCGGCGCTGAAGTTGGCCGCGGCCTTTAGTGCTCGCCATGGGCGAGCGTCCGTTGCCTTGATCGGCGCCGATCGGGATCGCCTCTCCATGGAGCGGGAGCTCCTTGATCGGGCCGCAAGCCTGGGCATTTACACCTTGGCGGTCAGTGGCCGGGAAGGGCTTCGATCCGCCCTAGCCGACGTCGGCGATCGGCGTCTGGTGATTGTCGATACGGCCGGTTTAGGTCATCGGGACCCGCGGCTGTCCGACCAAGCCCGCTTTCTTACGGAATTCCCCGAGCTTACCCCCTATCTTGTGGTCGCCGCGCCGGCGCAGCGCAGCACCCTAGAGGCGACCATTCGCCGTTACGGGGCCCTCCGGCCCCAGGGCTGTATTCTGACCAAGCTCGATGAAACGGCCTCCCTTGGTGAAGCGCTTACGGCCCTGACGCATTGCGGTTTGCCCTTGGCCTTTTGCACCGATGGCCAGGGTGCGGATCCCGATGCCCTTCATACCCCCCGGCCTCGCGCCCTGGTCGCGCGCATGGCAGCGCTAGCGGAAGAGAGCCTGGGGGCGGAAAAGGCCTTTGAGCTTGAGGCGCAGGAGCGCGCCTTGGCAACGAGCCCCATTACCCCCAAGGCCTTTATGCCCCGGGAGGCTCACTATGCGTGATTATGCCGTGGCAACGGATGTGGCGTCGGCGCCAGTGAGGACCCTGGCGGTATGCAGTGGAAAAGGTGGGGTGGGTAAGACCAGCGTCTCCATCAATCTGTCCGCTGCCCTGGCTCGGGCTCATAAGCAGGTCATGCTGCTCGACGCCGATCTCGCCATGGCAAACGCCGACGTGTTACTTGGGGTGAAGCCTCAGGGGAATCTTTCCCATGTGCTTTCGGGCGAAAAAAGCCTTCGCGAGATCATTTGTGATGCGCCCGCGGGCATCAAGCTGGTGCCCGCCTCCTCGGGGGTTACCCGCCTCGCAAACCTGACGCCTGCGGAAAATGCGGGGCTAATCCATGCCTTCAGCGAACTCGACGATCCCCTCGATCTATTGATTATTGATGTGGCCGCGGGAATTGCAGACAGCGTTGTGATGTTCACCCGGGCCGCCCAAGAGGTATTGGTGGTGGTGTGTGACGAACCCGCCTCCCTCACGGACGCCTATGCACTCATCAAGGTGCTCTCCCAGGAGCAGCGGGTTACGCGCTTCAATGTTCTGTGCAATCAAGTGCCCAATAGCCGGCGTGGTGAAGGGTTGTTTAAGAAGCTTCAGGGGGTCTGTGATCGGTTCCTAGATGTGCATTTGACTCATCTGGGCAATGTGCCGGCGGATGACTACCTTCGCCGCGCCGTGCAAATGCAGCGGCCCGTTGTGGAAGCCTTCCCTTCCTCCCGGTCGGCTCGCGCGTTCCGCGAAATCGCGAGCCGACTGCTCAAACAGCGCCCCGTCGATCAACCCTGGGGCGGCGTTGAGTTTTTCCTCGAACGCTTGGTTGGCGGGGGCTAGGTCATGACGGAGCGCACCATCGATCGCTACAAGAGTCTGGCGGCGAGCCAGCGTAAGCAAACGGAAGCGGACCTGGTGCGAACCTATGCGCCTCTGGTTAAGCGCATTGCCTTGCACCTTTCTCATCGCCTGCCGCCAACGGTGGAACTCGATGATCTTCTCCAGGCGGGCACGCTTGGGTTGCTAGAGGCAGCCCGAAAATTTAATCCCAGTGAGGGCGCATCCTTTGAAACCTTCGCGGGGATTCGTATCCGCGGCGCCATGATCGATGAGGTGCGGCCGATGGATTGGACTCCTCGGTCTGTGCACAGAAAAAGCCGAGAATTTTCCGAGGCGGTGCGAACCCTAGAGCATCGCCTCGGCCGCACGCCGAGAGATCAGGAAGTCATGGCCGAGCTAGGCCTCGACGCGCAGCGCTATCACGACGCCTTGCGCGATGCGGCGGGCACTAAGCTCGTGAGTTACGAGGCGATTTGCCCGCCTGGTGAGGCTCACCAGGCGACGGCCTCTGATGCCGCGTCTCCTGAGCGCGCGGCGCATCGCCGGGCCTTCAAATTGGCCTTGGCTCGGGCGATCAAGGGCTTGGGTCAGCGTGACCAGCAGCTGTTATCCATGTACTACGACGACGAACTCAATTTCCGAGAAATTGGCGAAGTGCTGTCCGTTTCCGAGGCGAGGGTTTGCCAGCTCCATGCCAAGGCCATGTTGGCCCTTCGGCGGGGGCTCCAAAGTTGGGTCGATGACAATCCCGCCGACTTAGCGGCCCTTAGGGAGGACGATTTCGCATGAGCGGAGAAGAAAAGCGCCGTGTGCTGGTAGTTGATGACTTCGCCACTATGCGTCGGGTCGTAAAAAACCTGCTCCAGGAGCTGGGGTATAAGGCTATCCGGGAGGCCGAGGACGGTGGCCAAGCAAAGGGCATGCTCGAGGAGGGTTCCTTCGATCTCGTTGTTCTCGACTGGAACATGCCGGGGACGCCGGGCATCGATGTGCTTCGCTGGGTGAGATCCCATGAAAGCCTTTCTAGCCTGCCTGTGCTCATGGTGACTGCGGAGGCCACCCGCGAGCAGATCATTGAAGCCGCGGAGCTCGGAGTGAACGCCTATATTCTCAAGCCCTTCACCGCGGAAACGCTGAGAAAGAAACTGGACTTCATTTTCTCAAGGATTGCGGCATGAAGCTCGAGCCAGAGGTACGTATGCGCTACGCGCGGTGGGCGCGGGAATTGGCAGAAGCGCTGGAAACGGGCCGTGAAGACAGCGCTGCGCAATTGCTCATGCGGTTTAATGGTCCTGGAGCCTGGGCCCTTCGGGAGGGCGTTGAGCACTATCTGCGTCGGGCCATCGAGGCGCTGGGGGCCTTCTCCCTGTCCCTTTTGGCGCTGCAGAGCAAGCATGGGGCGGCGACGCCGCCCCAGATGGAAGGCCTTGATGGGCTGACGCTCCTCGCTGAAGGGTCGGTTCATCGTGCGCTCGATGCCCTGGAGCGAGCCTTAGGGGAACTCGACCTGCTTAGCGAAGCCTGGGCCGCGTCGCCGGAGGTCGCCCATGCTGGCATTGCGCGTATTCGCTTGGCGCTCCAGGACGTGCTCGCGACGCAGCGAATACACGATGAGCTGGGGCAGGCGGTGGGTCGTTGTGCGAACTTGGCCGAAGCGCTGACCCTACAGCTTGATGAGCTCTTTCATCGCGTTGACCATCCCTTGCCGCCCCTTTGGGGCGTCCGTGCCGAAGGCGTAGTTGGAGGGCCTCGGGAGGTTACGCAGGAACAAATTGACCGTTTGCTTCAGCAGCGTGGTAATCATGGCTGAGTCCGAGCTGCTTGGTGCGTATGCCCGTGACGTCCAGCGAGGTTGCGAGGCACTCCGGAGGGAACTCCTCCTTGGCTTGCCGTCGCCCGAGGATGGCCTCCGAAGCCGGCTTGAGATGACCCTTCACGGCATTAAGGGGGTTGCTGCAGCCCTGGCTGTGGGAGAAAGCGCGGCCCTTTGCCATGCCCTCGAAGCGCTCCTTCGGGGTGACGCAGGCGCGCGGCCCTTTGCAACGATCCTACCGGCGCTCCTGCAAGGTATTGCCGAGCTCGAGGCCCAAGGACAAGCGGCTCAGGCTGGGCTCGCACCGCCCCCGGTGAGTGCCCTCATGTTGAGCCTTTTGACCCTTGCAGTGGACGGGACGGCCTCAGAGCCCGATCGCCCAGCATGGCCCTCGGCGCTTGTGCAGCCCCAGGCTACGGATGATTTCGAAGCGCTCTTTGCGGAACACAGTAAAGTTCCAGCGCCGGTTGTGGCGGCCCCCGAGGCAGGCCTAGGAAGCCTTGAACCTTATCTCGCCGCCCAGCTGCCACCGCTCGCCTCGCGCCTAGGTAAGCAAGCGACCCTGCATTGCGCCTTGCCTGCTCTTGCACTGCCCGAAGCCCAGCTCAGCCTCCTTCGCACTCAAATTGGACACCTCCTGCGCAATGCGTTGGACCACGGAGTGGAGGCACCCGTGGAGCGGGAAGCCTTGGGCAAAGCGCCAGAGGGCAAGCTAACCTTAATCGCGCGGCAGGAGGATGGCGCGCTGGAGCTGAGCTTTGCCGATGACGGCGCGGGGATCGATGAGGGCGCGCTGCGGCAGCGCCACGATGCCGCCCGCGCGGGTGAGCCCTTGCTTGATCTACTTTGTGCGCCGGGCCTCAGCAGCCGCCGGGAGATCACTCACGTTTCGGGTCGGGGTGTGGGTCTTGCCGCCGTTCGAGCCGCCATCGAGGAGGCCGGGGGCGTGTTGTCGGTGCAAACTACCCGGGGACAGGGGACGTGCTTTACCCTTTCCCTACCCCTGGGCACCGCGTAAGCGCGCGCGGTGATCGTGGAATTCCGTGTTGTTTTAGCCCTCGCCCTTGGCGTGGGGGCGCTGTTGGGCAGCGCCTATCTCGAAGGCACAGCCCTCTCCGTACTGATCGCTGGCCCCACGGCGGTTCTAGTTCTAGGGGGCACGGTGGCTGCCTGCTTGCTGCATAGTCCGCCCGGAGCCTGGGCGCCGGCATTGCGCCTGGCGCTGAAAGCCCTAGGTCGAGGCACAGCCGCCCCGGATCGCCGCGATGACTTCGTTCGCTGGGCAGGCCTCGCGCGACGCGAAGGCTATTTATCCCTGGAGCCCCTGGTGGAACGAGAGCAGGACCCAGTGGTTCGCCTCGGGCTCCGTCATCTTTTGGACGGAGGCGGGAAGGGCCGGCTCAAGGACACCCTTACCGAGGCGATTGAATATCGCGTCGCGCCATTGGAAGAAGCCGCCGGCCTCTTCGAGGCGGCTGGGGGCTACGCGCCCACTATGGGTGTCCTCGGTGCCGTGCTCGGCCTTGTTCACGCGCTTCAGCAACTCCAGGATCCGGCAGCCATGGGTCCTGGCGTGGCCGCGGCCTTCGTGGCGACGCTCTATGGGTTAGCTCTGGCCAATCTATTGCTTTTGCCCATTGCGGGCCGATTGCGTTTACTCGCGGAACAGAGACGCCGCGCCGCCCTTGAGCTTGTGGAAGGACTTTTGGGCCTGAGCCGCCTGGAACACCCTCAGCGTCTTGCGGAGCGCCTTGCTGGCCCCCGGCAGGCCCAGGCGTGAAACGCTCGGGGCAGCCCGGCGGGCGAGATCGTTGGCTCCTATCCTTCGCTGACCTGATGACCCTTCTTTTTGCGTTCATGCTTGTGCTTTACGTGGCGACGGCCTTCGATGAAGCAGATCAGGCCGCGGTGCGCGATGGCCTGCGGAGTAGCTTTGGTGGGCTGGCGCCCGGTCCCGATGCCCTCGCGCGCCTAGCGGAGACCTTGCGTCCCGAGCTTGCCCGGCTGCTTGTGCTAGACGTGCTGGCCCTTGAGCCGGATGAGCGCGCCCTTCGCATCGTTATTCACAGCCGAAAGCTTTTTGAGCCTGGAGCCGTGGCCCTGAACCCCCGTTATGACGCCCTGCTGGAAACTCTGGCGGCACGCCTGCGGGATCAACCGGTGCGCGTGCTGGTTGAAGGGCATACGGATCAAACCCCGCTCTCGGGTTCCAGCTTTCCCTCTAACCTGTCCCTATCGGCAGCCCGGGCAGCAACCGTTGGTGAACGACTACTTACGCTTGGACTTCCCAAAAATATGGTCTCGGTCGCGGGTTTTGGGGCCGAGCAACCCGTGGCCAGCAATGCTACGGGGTCGGGCCGGGGCCTTAATCGCCGGATCGTGCTTCGCATCGTCCCAAGCGTCGAGCCGGCCGCCTTTCCCTAACCCTTTTCCGTCGTGTATTCCCTTGGCAAGCTTGGGGTTTGTCCTGGCTCGGGGGATCGGGAATGACTCAGGAAATGCTGACGGTAACCGATAGCGGAGGGGTTCGGACGCTGACTTTGAACCGCCCGGAGCGCAAGAACGCCCTTACCCCCGCCCTCGGCTGGGGCCTGGTGGCGGCGGCGGAGGCCGCAGCGAAAGACGACGCCGTGCGCGTGCTGGTGGTGACCGGGGGCGCGCCGGGGCAAGCTTTTTGCTCCGGCGCCGATTTGGCGCGCCCGGAGGAGGCGGAGGATCCCAATCCCCAATCCCCCCAGGATCAGCATCTCGATGACATCGACTGGATCGGCCAGTTCTTGCTCGCCTTCCGCCTGCGCTGCGATAAGCCCGTGCTGGCGGCGGTGAATGGGGTCGCCGTCGGTGCGGGGGTTGCCCTGGCGCTTTGTGCGGACCTGCGCATCGCTGCGGCCAGCGCGGCGCTTCACCCCGGCTATATCCGCGCCGGCACTTCGCCCGACGGCGGGCTTTCCTGGACCCTGCCCACTCTCTTGGGGCACGAGGCGGCCCTCCGCTTTCTTTGGGATCCGCGCATGGTGCCGGCGGAAGAAGCCTGCACCCGGGGCCTGGTGGGGGAAGTGGTGGCCGATGACGTCTTCGCCGACGCGGTGGCGGCTAAAGCGGCGGCCCTGGCGGCTCTGGCACCCATCGGGGTACGCCAGACCAAGCGCCTGGTCGTGCGCGCGACCCTCGGGGCCGAGCTGGAAAGCCATCTGCGCGATGAGCTCGCCTACGTGCGTCGGGGGCTGGCGAGTGAAGATGGCCGGGAGGCGGTGAAGGCAATTTTCGGCAAGCGCACCCCGGACTTTAAGGGCCGCTAGCCGGCGCCGCCCCAGCGCCCGCGCTATACTGGCGCTCTTTGGATTCACGGCAAGGAATCGGCATGAGCGAAGGCGGCGCAAAACTTTGGGGCGGACGCTTTACGGAAGCCACCGATGCCTTCGTGGAGCGCTTCACCGCTTCCATTGGCTTCGATCAGCGCTTGGCCCGGCACGACATCGCGGGTTCCCGCGCTCACGCCACCATGCTCGCGGAGCAGGGCGTGCTCACGGCGGAGGAGCGCGACGCCATTCTGGCGGGCCTTGGGGAAATTGAAGCGGCCATCGAAGCCGGGTCCTTCCCCTGGGCCGTCGAACTCGAAGACGTCCATATGAACATCGAAGCCCGGCTGACGGAGCGCATTGGTGCCGCCGGGAAGAAGTTGCATACGGGGCGCTCCCGGAACGATCAGGTGGCGACGGATATCCGCCTCTGGCTGCGCGACGCTATCGATGCCCTCGATGTCGAGCTCGTGCGCCTCTGCGAGGGGCTGCTCGCCCAAGCCGAGGCCAACGCCGATACCATCATGCCGGGCTTCACCCATTTGCAGACGGCCCAGCCCGTCACGCTGGGCCATCATTTTCTAGCCTGGTTTGAGATGCTGCTTCGCGATCGCTCCCGCCTTCAGGATTGCCGGAAGCGCTTAAATGCCTGCCCCCTGGGGGCCGCGGCCCTCGCGGGCACCACCTTTCCCATCAACCGGGAACGGACCGCGGCCCTGCTCGGCTTTGATCGGGTGGTGGAGAATTCCCTGGATGCGGTGAGCGACCGGGACTTCGCCATGGAGTTCACCGCCTGGGCCAGCATCACCATGGTGCACCTTTCGCGCTTCTCGGAAGAGCTCATTCTTTGGGCCTCGGCGCAGTTTGCCTTTATCGATCTGCCCGATCGCTTTTGCACCGGCTCCTCGATCATGCCCCAGAAGAAGAACCCCGACGTGCCCGAGCTGGTGCGGGGTAAGAGCGGTCGCGTGGTGGGGCACCTCATGGCCCTGCTGATGCTTATGAAGGGGCAGCCCCTGGCCTATAACAAGGATAACCAGGAGGACAAGGAGCCCCTTTTCGACTGCGTGGATACGCTGTCCGATTGCCTGCGGGCCTTCGCCGATATGGTGCCGGCGCTGGTGCCCCGGGTTGCGGCCCTCCGGGAAGCGGCCATCTCCGGCTTTGCCACGGCAACGGACCTCGCCGATTACCTGGTCCGCGCTGGCCTGCCCTTCCGGGATGCCCACGAAGTGGTGGGGCGCGCCGTGGCCCATGCGGTCACCGCCGAATGCGATCTCGCGGAGCTGTCCTTGGAAACTCTCCAAGGCTTCTCCGACCGCATCGGGGAAGACGTCTACGCCGTGCTGACGGTGGAAGGCTCCGTGGCGGCCCGGGATCACTTCGGGGCCACCGCGCCGTCCCAGGTCCGCGCCGCCGTGGCTCGGGGTCGGGAGCGCCTGGCCCAGGGGCTGCTATGATGCGGCGCCGTCCCCTTCTGCCTACCTGTTTCGGGAGCTGACCCCATGCTGCGACTCGCCCTTTTTGCTGTGCTCCTGTCCGGAGCGGTGGCCAGCTGCGGTATCAAGGGGCCCCTGTCAGCCCCGGGCCAGGGTGACGCCCAGGTGCAGGGGTAGGCCCGTGCTTGGCTCCTTCGCCTACGAGGGCGGAACCCTCTGCGCCGGGACGGTGCCCCTCGCGCCCCTCGCCGAGCGCTACGGCACGCCGCTCTATGTCTATGATTTTGATGCCATTGCGGCGCGCTACGGCGCCTTTTCCCAGGCCCTCGGGGATCAACCCCATCGCATCTGCTATGCCGTCAAGGCCAACAGTAACCTGGCCTTGCTGGCGCGCCTGGCGCGCCTAGGCTCGGGCTTTGACATCGTGTCCGGAGGCGAGCTCGCCCGGGTGCTGGCCGCCGGCGGCGATCCGGCGAAGATCGTCTTTTCCGGGGTAGGGAAAAGCAGCGCAGAGCTTAAGGCCGCCCTCGATGCGAACATAGGCTGCTTCAACGTGGAATCGGAGCCGGAGCTCTGGCGCCTGGCGGCGCTGGCGGAGGCGGCCGGGGTCGAAGCGCCCGTGTCCCTGCGGGTCAACCCGGACGTGGACCCGAAAACCCACCCCTATATTTCCACGGGCCTGAAGGACAACAAATTCGGGCTGGCGGTGGACCGGGCCGCGGCCCTCTACCCGCGCATTGCCGCCCACCCGGGGCTTCGTGCCGTGGGCATCGATTTCCATATCGGCTCCCAGCTCACCACCCTAGAGCCCTTTATCGACGCCCTGCGCCGGGTGCTTGCGCTGGTTGATCAGCTGGATGCAGACGGCCTTACCCTCTCCCACATCGATGTGGGGGGCGGTCTTGGGGTGCGCTATGACGATGAAGCGCCCCCTTCCGCCGCGGCCTATGCCGCGGGGCTGAAGGGCGCCCTCCAGGGCCGGCCCCAAACGCTCGTGCTTGAGCCCGGCCGCTGGCTGGTGGCCGAGGCCGGCGCGCTGCTCACCACCGTAGAGTACGAAAAGCATCACGAAGGAAAGCGCTTTCTGATTGTGGATGCGGCCATGACGGAGCTCCTCCGTCCGGCGCTTTACGACGCCTGGCATCCTATCGTGCCCCTCGTCGAGCCCGCCGCCGATGCCGAGGGTGCCCCCGCGGACGTGGTGGGCCCGGTGTGCGAATCCTCCGACGTGCTGGGAAGGGATCGCCCCCTGGCTGTTGGGGAAGGGGATGGCCTGGCCATTCTCGGCGCCGGCGCCTACGGCTTCGGCATGGCCTCGAACTACAACACCCGAAATCGTCCCGCGGAGGTGCTCCTGGAGGCTGGGCAGGCGCACCTGGTGCGACGCCGGGAGCGCTACGAAGATCAATTCGCCCTGGAAAGCCTTGCGTTGCCGGGGGGCGAGTGAAACTCAGCTTCACCAAAATGCACGGCCTCGGGAACGACTTCGCCGTGGTCGATCTCTTGACCCAGCGCGCCAAGCTGAGCCCGGCGCAAATCGCGGCCCTCGCCGATCGGCACCGGGGCATCGGCTTCGACCAGCTGCTGGCGGTGGAGCCCCCGCGACGACCGGAAGCGGACTTTCGCTATCGCATCTTTAATACGGACGGCTCGGAGGCCGAGCAGTGCGGTAACGGCGCCCGGTGCTTTGCCCGCTTTGTGGTGGAGCGGGGGCTGACGAAAAAGCAGACCCTGGTGCTTGAGGTCCCCCGAGGCACCATCACCGCCACGCTTCAGGAGCAGGGCTGGGTTGAAGTTGATATGGGGGCGCCGAGCTTTGCTCTCGATGCATTCCCCGTCACCCTCGGTCCCCGGGCCAAGGCCCAGGGCCTCTCCGTGGAACTCAGCACGGACGTCGGGCCCGCAACACTTACTCTCGTGTCCATGGGTAACCCCCATGGGGTGGTCTTTGTTCCGTCCGTGGCGGACGCCCCCGTGGAAACCCTAGGGGCGGCGCTCCAGGCCCACGAGGCGTTTCCGGAAAGCTTAAACGTGGGGTTCTGCGAAGTGGTGGATCGCAAGCATCTCCGCCTTCGCGTCTTCGAGCGTGGGGTCGGGGAAACGCAAGCCTGTGGCTCGGGCGCCTGCGCGGCGGTGGCGGCGGCGCGAGAGCAGGGCTGGTTGGGGGACGAGGTCACCGTCACCCTTCCCGGCGGAGCTCTGCGCCTGCGCTGGCAGGGTCCTGGCGCCCCTCTTTTGATGGCTGGCCCTACGGCGGTCGTTTACGAAGGACAAGTTCGACTATGACGGAAGCGGCAGTGGTGGCCTTTCTCGAGGCCAACCCGGATTTTTTTCAACGGCAGCCTGAACTGCTGAACAAACTGGAGCTCCCCCACGAGGTGCCCGGGGCTACGTCCCTGGTGACGCGCCAGCTAGGGGCGCTTCGGGAGCGTAACCAGGCCCTTCGGGCGCGCCTGGGGGATGTGCTGGAAAGCGCCGAGAGCAATCACGCGCTCTTTGAGGCCACCCTGAATGCCACGCAAGCGCTGCTGGCCCTGTCCCGAAGCGTGCGCGGCGCGGAGGCCCTGGCCATTCTCCGAACCCATTTTGCCGCTGACGCCATCGCCCTGAAGGCGGTGGTCCCGGAGGGGGCGGTAAGCCCCGTGCCGGCGCTCCCGGTGGTGAGCGCGCGAGCGCTGGAAAGCACCCTGGGGCCCTTGCTTCAGGAGGGGCCCGCCTGCGGGGCCCTCCGCCCGGAGGAGCAGACCCTCCTGTTCGACGAGGCGCGCTATCCCTCGGCGATCTTTGCCCGCTTCTCCCTTGGGCAGGGCGCGCTCCTGCTGGCCTTCGGCAGCCGCGATGGAGGCCACTTCACCGCTGCCATGGGCACGTTGTTCTTCGAATTTTTGGGCCAAACCCTCGCGGCCCTGCTCGACCCCGCGCCTTCGGGCGATCGGGAGCGCTAGCCGTTTATGGCGCCCGTGGAAGCTTTCCTCGAGCGCCTCGCGCGGGAAGCCCAGCTGTCGCCCCGCACCGTGGAAGGCTATCGCCGGGACCTCGCCCGCTTCCACGACTGGTGGGAGGGTTCGGGGCGCGGGGCTGGGGACTACGCCGCCCTCACGGCGCATGATCTTCGGGCGTTTGTTGCGGCGGAGCACGGCCGGGGCCTGGGCAGCAAGAGCATCGCCCGCGCCCTTGCCGCGTTGCGCAGCTTCTTTCGTTACCTGATTCAGGAAGCGGACCTGCCCCGGAACCCCGCGGAGGGGGTGAGGCCGCCGCGCGGGGCCCGGCGCCTGCCGCGAACCCTCGACGTAGATGCCATGGCTCAGCTCCTCACCCCGGAGGGGGAGGGCGAACCCTGGCTGGCCTGCCGGGATCAGGCGATCTTCGAGCTCTTCTACTCCAGTGGGCTGCGGCTGGCGGAGCTGGTGGGCCTCAACGTAGAGGATTGCGATCTTGCGGAGGGGCTGGTGCAGGTGACGGGGAAGGGCCAGAAAACCCGCCGCGTGCCCCTCGGGGGGGCGGCTCGGGAGGCGATCCTCGTCTGGCGCCGCTTTCGCGCTGAACGCTTCCCGGCCCAGCCCCTGGAGCGGGGGCCGCTCTTTCTTTCCGCTCGGGGGCAGCGCCTGAGCCCCCGCAGCGTGCAGGCCCGGCTGAAGGCCCGGGCCCAGGTGCGAGCGCCGGGACAGCGAGTCCATCCCCACGCCCTGCGCCACTCCTTTGCAAGCCACATGCTCGAAGCCAGCGGTGATCTGCGCGCGGTGCAGGAGCTTTTGGGCCACGCCGATATCTCGACGACGCAGATCTACACCCACCTCGATTTTTCCCACTTAAGCGGCGTTTACGATCAAGCCCACCCCCGGGCCCGGCGCCGCACCAAGGACGAGGAATAAGCCATGGCCGAACCTCTACGTCTGCTGTGCTTTGATTTGGACGATACGCTGTGGCCCGTGCGCCCGGTGATCATCCGCGCGGAACATCGCCTGCGGAATCACCTCGATGCGGTGGCACCCGAGGTTTATCGGCGCCTCAGCGCGGAGGATTTCACCGCGTTCCGGGAGGCCCGGCTGGCCGCCGATCCCAGCCTCCGGCATCGGCTATCGGCCTTGCGTCGCCTGGTCCTTGAGGATGCGCTGCGCACCGTCGGCTACGCCGATGCGGAGGCTCGGGCGGTGGAGGCCTTCGAGGTGTTTTTCGATGCGCGCAACGACGTCGCCTATTTCGAAGGCACGCTGGAAGCGCTTGAGGCCCTATCCCGGCGCTATACCCTGGCGGCCCTCTCCAACGGCAACGCGGATATTCAGCGTCTAGGCTTGGATCACCTCTTCGCCTTTCACTTCAATGCGGAGGGGGTGGGGGCGCCGAAGCCCCAGCCCGCCATGTTTGAAGCGGCGCTTCAGCGCGCGGGCCTTGGCCCGGAGCAGGCCGTGCACATTGGCGATCACGCCGTGGATGACGTGCAGGGGGCTGCGGCCGTGGGCATGAAAACCGTGTGGGTCAACGAAAGCGGGGCCCCCTGGCCGGGCCCCGGGCCGGCGCCGGATTGGACCGTCCCCCACGTCCCGGCGCTGCTGGAGATTTTTTAACTTCGGCCGTGGGCCTCGATAAAGGCTTTGACCGCGTCTTCCGAGGCAGGAAGGGGAGTGGAGCGCTTCGGCAGCCCAGCGAGCCCTTCCACCCGGGGGTGGGTCGCAACGGGTGCGCCCACGGCGCCATTTACCGCCTCCGGGAATTTCGCAGGATGGGCCGTGGCAAGGCACACGAGCGGCTCGTCCCCCTTCCGGAGGGCGCGCCCGGCGGCCACGCCCACGGCCGTATGGGGATCGAGCAAGTAGCCTTCTTCCTCATGCACCGCCGTGATGGTCGCGAGGGTTTCCTCCCGGCCCACGGCCTGGGCGCAGATGAGATCGTCGATGGGGGCCCCATCGTCCAGCTGGAACGCGCCCGTTTCCGCAAAGCTTTCCATGGCCCCCCGGAGCGCCTCGGCGTTTTCCCCCAGGCGGTAGAAGAGGAAGCGCTCGAAGTTGCTGGCCACCTGGATATCCATGGACGGGCTGATGGTGAATTTCACCTCGCCGCGGGCGTAGCGCCCCGTATTGAAGAATACGGAGAGGATGTCGTTTTCGTTCGTCGCCAGGATGAGCTGGGTGATCGGCAGGCCCATCTTGGCCGCCAGCCAGCCGGCGAAGATATCCCCAAAGTTCCCCGTGGGGACGGAGAAGGCTAGGGGCTTTTGCCCCGCGGCGTAGTAGGCATGGAAGTAGTAGACCACCTGAGCCAGCACCCGGGCCCAGTTCACCGAGTTCACGGCGCCGAGGTGCCAGCGGGCCTTGAAGGGCAAATCCCGGAAGATGCTTTTGAGGATCGCCTGGCAGTCGTCGAAGGTGCCGTCGATGGCGAGGGCGTGGACGTTCTCGTCCGCCACCGTCGTCATCTGCAGTTCCTGAATCGGGGACGTTTTCCCCTCCGGGAACATGATGAAGATATCGATGTTATTTCGGCCCCGAGCGCCAGCGATGGCGGCGCTGCCCGTATCGCCACTGGTGGCGCCGAGAATGTTCAGGTGCTCCCCCCGGGCTTCGAGGATGTACTCAAAAAGCTGCCCGAGCAGCTGAAGGGCAACGTCCTTGAAGGCCAGCGTCGGCCCGTGCCAAAGCTCCTGAACGTAGAGATCCTTCAGGGGATGGAGCGGCACCACGGCTTCGCTGTCGAAGGTGGCATAGGCGGCGTTGATGAGGCGCCTAAGATCGGCCTCAGGGATATCCCCCACGTAGGGCGATAGCACTTCAAAGGCGAGGTCCGGGAAGGAGAGCCCGGCCCACGCGCCTAGCTTATCCCCCACCTGGGGAATGCTTTCTGGAATCAGCAGCCCGCCATCGGAAGCCAGGCCCATGAGGACCGCATCTTGAAAGGCAACGGGCTCCGTTTGCCCTCGGGTGCTGAAATAACGCATGGGTTTTGAGTCTCCAGGGGATGCGGGGCGCAGTTTACCCAAGGCAAGGCGGTCTGTCCGGCTAGAAGGCCTTCAGCACTTCCCGCAGCAGGTCCCAGCGGTCGAAGCCTTGCTTCCCCCAATCGAGGCCCCGGCGAACGATCACCAGGTCCTGCTCCGGCAAAATGATGACGTACTGGCCCCGGTTTCCTGCGGTGGAGAAGGCCGTGGCGGGGACATCGGTGCGTGTGCTGGGCACCAGCCAAAAATGGCCGCCGTAGGCGTTATCGATCGATGCGGAGGCCGGCGCCGGCGTGCGGACGAAGTCGATCCAGGCGGGGTCCAGGAGCTGCGCCCCGGCAAACACCCCACCCTGGGCATAGAGAAGGCCGAAGCGGGCAAGATCCCGGGGGCTCGCATAGACCTGGGAGGAGAGGATGAAATCTCCAAAGCGATCGGTGGAGAGGAGCGTTCGATCCATGCCCAGAGGGGTAAGGAGCGCCTCCCGGGGATAGGTCAGGTAGCGCTCGCCGAGCACGGCCTTCATGGCCCCCACGGCCAACAGCGTGTCGTAGTTTTCGTAATCCCATACGGCGCCGGGGGTGCGCACGAGGCCCCGGTCCTGGGCGCCGACCTGGCTGCTGGCGCCGGCCCAGTAGGCGAGGCCCGAGCCAATGGCATATTCCCCACCCCAGCTGTCCACGGGATAGAGTCCGGAGCTCATGTGGAGCACGTGGCGAAGGGTGATGGCGCGCCGCGGATCGGCGTCGGGGTTCAAGGCTCGGCCCAGGCCCCAGCTCAGGGGCAGGGGATCGTCCAGGGCCAGCTTGCCTTCGGCCACCAGCAGACCGATGAGGGTCACGGCCAGGCTCTTCGCCGTGGACCAGGTGCGGGTCCGCGTATCCTGATCAAAGCCTTCCGCGTAGCGCTCGTGAATGATTTTGCCCCGATGAAGTATCAGGAGCGCCGTGGTGTTTTGCTCCGCCGTGGGGCGATCGAAGGCCCAGGCGCTGGCGGCGGCGAGGGCGGCTTGATCCACCTCGGGGCCGGGCTCGGCCACGGCGTTGAGGTCGCCCTTGGGCCAGGGGAGGGCGTCGTTCGCCGTCGCGTCGGGCACCTCCGGCAGCGCCGGCAGGGGGGCGGCCTCCTCGGGGCTCGCATCCGGGGGAAGGACCACACAGCCAATCCCCGGCTGATAGCGAGCGCTTACGGACTGCTGGCCCAGGGCGCCGATGCGCACGGACCGGTTCGCCCGGTCAACCACGACCTCGGCGCTGGCGTCCCCAGGCTCGCCCACCGTAGCTGGGCTCCCCAGGGGCGCTTTCAGATAGGCGAGCTCTTCCCGGAATACCGCCTCCAAAGGGCGCTCAGAGGTGAAGACGCCGTTGCAGAGCAGCACCGCCTGCACCCCGCGCTGAATCATCGCGCGGGGCCCATCAAGATAGGGGAGGTGGCTTTCCGCGGCGGCCGCGGGAAGGGCGCTGGCCGCCAGCGCCAGGGCTGCGCCCAGGCCTCGGGCGCAGCGCCGGAACCCGCGAAAGGCGGGCTTAGGAGTTGAGGTCGTAAGCCCGCTCACCGTGGGCTGCGTAATCGAGGCCTTCCACTTCATCTTCCGTGCTCACTCGAAGCGGGGTGATCAGAGCGCAGAGCTTAGCAAGGATCCAGGTGACCACCACGGTGAACACGCCAATCATGATGGTGCCGAAGATCCCGCCCACGCCGTGGACCGCGAAGACGTCCAGGGTGTCGTCAATCTTCAACTGCTCCTTGATGGCCCGCACGGCCCACTGGCAGAGGATGCCGGCAATGGCGCCGATGAGCAGGGCTTCCCCGGGGGACACATAGCCCGAGGCCGGCGTGATGGACGCGAGGCCTGCGATGGTGCCGGTGACGAGGCCCACGAGGGACGCCTTGCCGAGCTTGATGCGCTCCCAAAGGGCCCAGGTGAGGGAAGCCGCCGCAGCGGAGATGTGGGTGACGGTCAGGGCCATGGCGGCGCCGCCGTCCGCAGCCAGCTGGGAGCCGCCATTAAAGCCGAACCAGCCCACCCACAGGAGGCCAGCACCGAGCATGACGTAGCCAGGGTTGTGGGGAGGCTTCTGCTCCCGCCGGGGCCCAAGCATGAGCGCCAGCACCAGGGCAGCGAGGCCAGCGGTTTCGTGCACCACGATGCCGCCGGCAAAATCCTTAACGTCCATGGCCGCGAGCCAACCCCCGCCCCAAATCCAGTGGGCCACCGGCGCGTAGCACAGGAGCATCCAGAGGCTGGAGAAGAGCAGGACGAAGCCGTAGCCGATGCGTTCGACATAGGCGCCTACGATGAGCGCAGGGGTGATGATGGCGAAGGTCATCTGGAAGGCGAAGAAAAGCACCTCCGGGATGGTGCCGGAAAGGCTGCTGCTGTCGACGCCGGCGAGCATGACTTTGCCGAGGCCACCCCAGTAGGGCGCGTCGCTGCCGAAGGCAATGGAGTAGCCGGCGATGAGCCAAAGAACGCTCATGAGGGCGGCGAGGGACATGCACTGCATGAAGACGGACAGAACATTTCGGCTGCGCACGAGGCCGCCGTAAAAAAGTGCCAGCCCCGGCAGGGTCATGAGAAGAACCAGGGCCGTGGCCACGATCATCCAGGCGGTATCGCCGGTGTTTAGCATGCGAAGTGCTCCCCTTGAGTGCGGCGCGCAGGCCCACCGGGCCGAGGCGCAGCGCTTACCTAAGGGTAAGCGCTCGAGGCCCTGGGCCCTGCGGCCAACCTTTTCTAATTGAATAGCGCGCTTCGAGCGGGTTAAACGGCGTCCGGTCCGCTCTCTCCGGTGCGGATCCGAACGACTTCTTCCAGGGGCGACACAAAAATTTTGCCGTCCCCCACCTTGCCCGTGTTTGCTGCCTTGGTGATGGCGTCCACGACGCCCTCAAGCTGGCCATCGTCGATGGCCACCTCGATCTTGACCTTGGGTAGGAAATCGACGACGTACTCGGCACCGCGATAGAGCTCCGTGTGGCCCTTTTGCCGGCCAAAGCCCTTTACTTCCGTGACGGTCATGCCCTGAACGCCAATTTCCGAGAGCGCTTCCCGAACGTCATCGAGCTTGAAGGGTTTAATAATTGCCGTGACCAGTTTCATGGTTCATCTCCTGTCGACCCCGGCCCTGTGCCAGGGGGCGACCGTTGGCTAGCTGTTCAAGGGCGGCCAGCGCGCGGATGCGGCCCTGCCCTGCGTTCGCGTCTTTTCTGTGCAGGTTCTGTGCCCACCCAAGCGCTTGCCCAAGAACGGCGCAACCCCCGGAAATACCGGGAAAAATGCCGTGCCTTGGGGATGTTTAGTGCTATTTATTGGTGCACATAAGGAATGCATATGACCCCTTTTGGTGCATTGCCCCGGCTCCGGCCGTGCGCGGAAATCGCGCACGCACGCCGAGGGAGAGGTCCCTCGCAATTCCGTCTCCGCGCCCCTAGGCTTGCTTCATCGTGATCACTGCAACAGGACCTGCCCATGGCCAGTACCGATCCCCTCCGTGATTTGGTCGAGCGTATTGCTGCGCTCCTGCCCGCCGGGGGCCTCGCCCTTCCGGACGCCTATCGCGAGGAACTCCGCGCGCTGCTCCAGGGCGTGCTTGCCCGGGGGGAGTGGGTCACCCGGGATGCCTTTGATGCCCAGGTTGCGGTGCTGCATCGCGCCCAGGCCCGCCTTGCGGAGCTTGAAGCGCGCCTCGAGGCGCTCGAAAGCGCCCCGGCCTCGAGCGACCCCGCCTAAACCATGGGGTACGGTGCGGTCTACAGCCGTGCGGCGCTCGGCGTGGCCTCACCCTCCGTACAGGTAGAAGTGCGGCTCAGCGGCGGTTTGCCCACCTTCCAGGTTACCGGGGCGGCAGAGGGGGCCCTCCGGGATCTTCGAGACCGGGTCCATAGCGCCCTGTCGGCCGTTGGCCATCCCTTTCCCCAGGGCCGCATCACGGTCAACCTGGCCCCTGCGGATCTGCCCAAGCGGGGGGCGCGCTTTGACCTCCCCGTGGCCCTGGCGCTCCTGCAGGCTCAAGGGGTGGGGGTGCCCCCGGCGCCGAACTGCGAATTTCTCGGGGAGCTGTCCCTCGATGGGGCCCTACGCCCCGTCGCCGGGGCCCTCCCGGCGCTCGAAGCCGCAGCGGAGGCGCAGCGCCTGCTCGTACTGCCCGAGGGCAATGGCCCGGAGGCGGGACTCTTCCCCGCGCCCCAAGCGCGTCTTGCCCCCTCCCTCGCCGCGGTGCTGGCCTGGCTAAAGGGTACGGCGCCGCTCCCTCGCCCCGTTCCCTCGGAGGCGCCACCGCCGGAGGTTCTACCGACCCTGTCCCGGGTTCAGGGGCAGGTGCTGGCCAAGCGCGCCCTGGCCCTTGCCGCCGTAGGGGGGCATAACCTGCTCATGGTGGGCCCCCCGGGGTCGGGCAAGACTCTCATTGCGGAAAGCTTGCCCGGGTTACTTCCGCCCCTTCGCGATGAAATCGCCCGGGAAGTGGCCATGATCCAAAGCCTGTCCCAGCGCGGGGGGCTTCGCCATCGGCCCCGCCGGCCCTTTCGCGCGCCCCACCATTCCATCTCCCAGGCGGCGCTGATTGGGGGCGGCGCGGAAGCCCTACCTGGGGAGGTCTCCCTGGCGCACGGGGGCGTGCTATTCCTCGATGAGCTGCCGGAGTTTTCCCGGGCCGCGCTCGAGGCCCTGCGCGAGCCCCTGGAAGCGGGGGAGGTGGTGGTGGCTCGGGCCCGGCACCGCGCGCGCTATCCGGCGCGTTTTCAGCTGCTTGCGGCGATGAATCCCTGTCCCTCCGCCGTGGACTGCCAAAATGGGGCCCCCTGCCAGTGCCCCCCGGGGGCCGCCGCCCGCTACCGGGCCCGCCTCTCGGGAGCGCTCCTCGATCGTATCGATCTCTTCGTGTCCGTTGCCCCCGTGCCCCTGACCCTGCTGGGTCGCGCCCCGGCGCAGGTCCGGGAGACCGCCGGCGTGCCCACGGCGCGAGCCGTCTCCGAGGCTCAGCAGCGGGCGCGGGATCGGCAGGGTTGCCTGAATGCCCAGCTTCCCCCGGAGCGCACGGTGCGGGCCTGCGCGCCTAGGGAGTCCGCCCTGGCCCTCCTCACCTCCGTGGGCACCACCCTTGGCCTCTCCGCCCGCGGTTTTCACCGCACCCTGCGCCTTGCCCGCTCCATCGCTGATCTTGCCGGGGAGCCTGCCGTCGAGGTGCCGGCGGTGCAGGAGGCCTTGGCCTTTCGCCCGCGGTTTTCCGACGCCGGACCCTGCTAAACTCCCGCGCCCATTTCCGGAGGCCCCCGTGCAACTCAACCCTGCTCAAGCTCGCGCCGTTGCCTATCTCGATGGCCCCTTGCTGGTGCTTGCGGGCGCGGGCAGCGGGAAAACCCGCGTCATTATTCGCAAGATTCGCCATCTGCTGCGCGAGGGCTGGGCCCCGGAAACGGTCTTTGCCGTCACCTTCACCAATCGGGCGGCCCGGGAGATGCGTGAGCGTTTGAAGGAGGAGGCGGGGGAGGCGGCGCAGGCCGTATCCATCTCCACCTTTCACCGCCTGGGCCTTCGGATTCTTCGAGAGAACCCCCGGGGCTGTGGTCGACGCAGCGGCTTCTCCATCCTTGACGGGGGCGATGTCGACAGCCTGCTTCGGGCCCTGCTGCGCCAGCAGCTTGGGGATGCCGCCGAGCCCAGCCTGCTGAAGGAAGAGGCCCGGCTGGCCACCAGCCTGATATCCCGGTGGAAGAACGAGGACCTCACACCCGAGGCGGCCCTTGCGCAGGCGCGGTCTAGCGGAGAGCGGGCCAGCGCGGCCCTTTACGAAGCCTATGAGGCGCGGCTGGCGGCGAGCAACGCCGTGGATTTTGACGATCTGATTCTGCTCCCGGCGCGCCTCCTGCGCGGGGACCCGAGCTGGCGAGCCACCTGGCAAGCGCGGGTGCGCTACCTGCTGGTGGATGAGTACCAAGATACCAACGGCGCCCAGTACCAACTGCTCCGCGCCCTTGTGGGAAGCGCCGGGGCCCTCACCGTGGTGGGGGACGACGACCAATCCATTTATGCCTGGCGCGGGGCACGCCCGGAGAATCTCCGGGATCTCGCTGCCGACTTCCCCACCCTCGAGGTCGTGAAGCTCGAGGAAAACTACCGCTCCCGGCAGACCATCCTTCGCGCCGCGAATGCCCTCATTGCCCATAACGAGCACCTCTTCGAGAAGCGTCTTTGGAGCCAGCGCGGCGTGGGCGATCCTCTGCGCGTGGTCTCCGTGGAAGACGAGGACGCCGAAGCGGAGCGCATTGCCGCGGAGATCGCCGCCGACCGCGTCGCCCGAAAGGGGGCCTGGGGCGACTACGCGGTCATCTACCGCTCTAATCATCAGGTGCGGCGCCTCGAGCTTTGCCTTCAGGCGCTGCGCATTCCCTATCGCATTTCCGGTGGCGGCTCCTTTTTCGATAAAAGCGAGGTGCGCGACGCTCTGGCCTATTTCCGGCTGGTCCTAAACCTCGCCGACGACATGGCCTTTCTGCGCATCGTGAATGTGCCCCGGCGCCAGCTTGGGGCCAGTGCCCTGGCCGCCCTCACGCGGGTTGCCGCGGCTTCGGATTCGGCACTCCTCCCCACGGTTCATGAACACCAGGCCGTGGCGCTCGGGAACGCCTACCCGCGTTTTGCCCGCTTCAAGGCCCAGATCCAGGAGGCCCGGGATGGGCTGCGCCGCGATCCTCCGGCAGCGGTGCTCCGAAGCCTCCTCGAGGCCGTGGATTACGAGGGCTATTTGCGCAGCCAGGAGAAGGAGGATCGCAGCCGGGCGGCGGCGCGCTGGCAGAGCATCGAGCTGCTCCTTTCGGCGATTGATCGGCGGACCGGGGACGGGGACGCCCCGGAGGATGTGCTCCGCAGCCTCATGCTTGACGATGGCAATGACTCGGAGCCGAGCGATTCCGAGGTCCAGCTGCTGACGCTCCATGCGGCGAAGGGCCTTGAGTTTCCCCATGTTTGGCTCATGGGCATGGAGGAGGGGCTTCTGCCGCATCGCAACAGCCTTGAGGAAAGCGCCCTTGCGGAGGAGCGGCGCCTGGCCTACGTGGGGCTGACTCGAGCAGGGGACACGCTGGCCATGACGGTGGCGCGAAAGCGCCGGCAGCGGGGATCGGTGCTAGAGAGTGCGCCGAGCCGCTTCCTAGAAGAGATCCCCGATGAATTCCTGCGCTGGGAAGGGCTAGAGGCGCCGTCGGAAGCAGAACAGGCGGTGAAGGCGGAGCGCGGGGTGAACGCGCTCCGGGCCTTGCTCGACGGCTAGCGGCTTATTCCGCTGCGGCGACCATATAGTCGACGGTGGCTTGGAGCTCCTCGTCGCTGCAATCCATGCAGGTACCACGGGCGGGCATCACGCCGTTCAGGCCGTTGTAGGTGCTCTCGTAGAGCGCGTCCTTGCCCTTTGCAATGCGCGGTGCCCAGGCGACGGCGTCGCCGTACTTCGGTGCACCGGCAGCGCCAGACATGTGGCAGGCCACGCAATAGGTGCTGTACACCGCTTCGCCGCTCCGGGGTGCAGCCGGTGCCGCCGGCGCTGCGGCCACCATTTCCACAGCGCTGCTATCAACGCCGCCCACGGGGGCGATGCGCTGGGCGATCTCCGTGCGCGTCCCCTGAGGCTCCGGCGCACAGGCCGCAAGGCCAAGGGCAGCAAAGGCAAAAATCGTCAGGCGAGCAGAACGGAAGAAGGTCATGGGGACTCCCTAGGTTAATGGGCCGCAAGCTGGGGGGGCAGCCCCCGCGGTGCGCGGCGGATTATAGACGCTTCTTTCCCTCAGGCCCAAGGGGCCCTAGGGCCGCAGCAGCTCCCGCCCCATGAGCATGCGCCGGATCTCATTGGTGCCGGCGCCAATCTCATAGAGCTTGGCGTCGCGAAGGAGGCGTCCGGCGGGGTAGTCATTGGTATAGCCATTGCCGCCAAGGGCCTGGATCGTTTCCAGGGCCACCCGGGTGGCGGCCTCCGAGGCGTACAGAATGCAGCCCGCCGCATCAAAGCGAGTGGTTTTCCCCCGGTCTGCGGCGCGGGCGACGGCGTAGACATAGCTACGGGCGGAATTCAGCGCGACGTAGCAGTCCGCGAGCTTGCCCTGCATCAGCTGGAATTGTCCGATGGGCTGGCCGAACTGCTCTCGGGTTTGCAGGTAGGGCGCCATGCAATCGAGGGCGGCGGCCATGAGGCCCAGGGGGCCGCCGGCCAGGACGATGCGTTCATAGTCGAGGCCGCTCATGAGCACCGCTGCGCCCCCGCCGAGGGTGCCGAGCACCCGATCCTTCGGGATCCAGCAGTCGTCGAAGACCAGCTCCCCCGTTTCGCTGCCCCGCATGCCCAGCTTGTCGAGCTTCTGCGCGCAGGAGAAGCCGGCGTCACCGCGCTCGATCAGAAAGGCCGTGACCCCCTTGGTCCCGAGGGCAGGATCGAGGGTGGCGTAGACGATCAGCACATCCGCGCTGGGCCCATTGGTGATCCAGAACTTGCGGCCCTTCAGGCGGTAGCCGTCGCCGTCCTCCCTGGCCCGAAGCTTCAGGCTCATGACGTCGGACCCCGCGTTGGGTTCGCTCATGGCGAGGGCGCCCAGCGCCTCCCCGCTGATGAGCCCGGGGAGGTAACGGCTTTTTTGCGCGTCCGTGCCCCAGCGGCGCAGCTGATTCACGCACAGGTTGGCGTGGGCGCCGTAGGAGAGGCCAACGCTCCCCGATCCTCGGCTGATTTCCTCCATCACCACGCAATGGGCCAGATAGCCCAGCCCGGCGCCGCCCCATTCCGGCTCCACCGTGAGCCCGAGCAGGCCCAGCTCGCCGAGCTTGGGCCAAAGGTCCCGCGGGAAGGTGTCGGTACGGTCAATCTCGTCGGCCCGGGGGGCGAGCTCCCGGCGGACGAAGTTAGCGGTCAGATCGCGCAGCGCTTCGATGTCTTCCCCAAGGTCGAAATCGAAGGCGGGGAGGGTGGTCATGATTTAGTCCTCTTCCAAGCGTTCGAGCACCAGCAAGGTGGTGCCTTCCACCACCTGCTGCCCCGCCGTGCCCGCAAGCTGGGTCACGACCCCCGGGAAGGGGGCGCGGAGCGTGTGTTCCATTTTCATGGCTTCGAGAATCAGCAGCACGGCGCCTGCCTCCACGGCTTGGCCCTCTGCCACGGGGCAGGCTGTGATGAGGCCGGGCATGGGCGCGGTGATGAGTCCGTCCCCGGCCCCCTGGCTGGCCTGGGCCGGTTGGGCAGCCGTTTCATCCTCAAAGCGGTGCGTTTCTCCGCCGTGGATGACGGATAGGCGGTCCCGGGCGTGCCAATGAACCACGCGTTGAAGGCGCTGGCCGCCTTGGGAAAAGTGAAGGACCGGTCCCTCCCAGCGCAGGGCAGCGAGGTTTGCCTCGTCCTTTGCGCCGTCCACAGGCACGGAGCGCGCCCAGACGCTTTCCCCTTCCCGAACCCGAACCGTCGGGGCAGCAGGGGTGCCGAGGCGGAAACCCGCAAGGGTGCCGAAGGGGGAGGCCTGGGTCTGGCCCGCGCGCCTGTGGGTCTCGGCGATGGCCAGCGCTGCGGCCCAGCGAGAGCCCTCGTCCGGATCCTGGGGCGCAAGGGCGTCCTTGCCCTCTCCCTCAAGCCAGCGCGTATGCACCGGTCCCTCGGCGAGGGCTGGCGCCGATGTTAGGCGACGCAGCATCGAGAGATTGTTTTTGACGCCTTCCAGGCCGCAGTGGGCCAGGGCGCCGCGGAGCCGCCGGAGGGCCGTGGGACGGTCAGGTCCCCAGGCAATGATCTTGGCCAGCATGGGGTCGTAGTAGGGGCTGATTTCGCTCCCCTCTTCCACGCCGCTATCCACGCGGAGGCCCGGCCCGGACGGCCAGCGCACCGCCGTGAGGGTCCCGGTGCTGGGCAGGTAGCCCTGCTCCGGGTCTTCGGCGTACACCCGAACTTCGATCGCGTGGCCCTGGGCCGGTGGGCGCTCAGGCAGGGGCGCGCCCTCGGCGATGCGCAGCTGCCAGGCCACGAGGTCCCAGCCCGTAATGGCTTCGGTCACGGGGTGCTCTACTTGGAGTCGGGTGTTCATCTCGAGGAAGAACACGGCGTCGTAGGCGACCAGAAACTCCACCGTGCCCGCGCCTTCATAGGCCACAGCCTCGGCCGCGGCCACGGCCGCGCTTGCCAGCTGGGCTCGCACGGTGTCGCTGAGGTTCGGCGCTGGGGCCTCCTCCAGCACCTTTTGGTGGCGCCGCTGGGTGGAGCAGTCTCGGTCGTAGAGGGCGAGGGTCGTCCCGTGCTGGTCCGCCAGAATCTGAACCTCAACGTGCCGCGCCGCGGGGAGCCAGCGCTCGAGGAGCACGGCGTCGCTGCCAAAGGCGCTGGCGGCCTCCCGCTTTACCGCGGCGAGGGCCGGCGCCAGGTCGCTGGCTTCAGGCACCACGCGCATGCCCTTGCCCCCGCCCCCGGCGGCGGCCTTCAGGAGGAGGGGAAAGCCCACCCGCGCAGCGGCGCCGGTGAGGTCTGCGGCGATCTCCTCCCCCGTTGCGCCGGGGAGCACGGGCACCCCCGCTTTCACCATGGCGCTTCGGGCCTGGTCCTTGTCGCCCATGACCCGGAGGGCTTCACTGCTCGGGCCGATGAAGGTCAGCCCCGCAGCGCGAACGGCGTCGGCGAAGGCCGGGTTTTCGGATAGAAAGCCGTAGCCTGGATGCACCGCATCGCAGTTCGTGGCTGCGGCAGCCTCAAGGAGTCGGTCGATCCGGAGGTAGCTGTCTCGAGCCGGGGCGGGGCCGAGGGCAAAGGTGGCATCGGCTTCGCGCACCGCCGGGCTGTGGGCATCGGCGTCGGAGTAGACCACCACGCCCTCCCGACCTTCGCGATGCAGGCTGCGAAGAATGCGCAGGGCAATTTCGCCCCGGTTGGCGATGAGGACGCGCTGAATCATGGGCAGGCCTTACATCCGGAAGATGCCGAAGTCACTGCGCACCTCGGGGCTGTCTTGGCCGTGGCGACAGACGGCCAGGGCGAGGCCAAGCACATCCCGGGTCTGGGCGGGATCGATCACCCCGTCGTCCCAGAGCCGCGCGCTCGCGTAGTAGGGATGGCCTTCCGCGTCGTAGCGGGCCCGGATGCCATCCATGAAGGCGGCCTTATCCTGCGGATCCCACCCCTCCCCTCGGGCATCGAGGCCGCCCTGGCGCACCGTCGCCAGCACCTGGGCCGCCTGCTCACCGCCCATCACCGAGATGCGGGCGTTGGGCCAGCTAAAGAGGAAGCGGGGGCTGTAGGCCCGACCGCACATGGCGTAGTTGCCCGCTCCGAAGGCGCCTCCGGTGATCACGGTCAGCTTGGGCACGGAGGCGCTGGCCACCGCGTTCACCATCTTCGCGCCATCCCGGGCAATGCCGCCGTGCTCGTAGCTTTTCCCCACCATGAAGCCCGTGACGTTTTGCAGGAATAGCAGGGGAATGCCCCGGCGGTCGCAGAGCTGAATGAAGTGGGCCCCCTTGCGCGCGCTTTCGGCGAAGAGGATGCCGTTGTTGGCCACTACGCCGACCCGGTGCCCGTGGATGTGGCCTACGCCGCAGACCAGGGTTTCCGCGTAGCGGGCCTTAAATTCGTCAAACTCGGAGCCATCGAGAAGCCGGGCGAGAATCTCCCGCACATCGTAGGGAGTGCGCGTGTCCGGCGGCATTACGCCGTAGAGCTCCTCCGCCCCATAGCGCGGGGGCACGGGCGCCTGCGCCGGGCGCGTATCCGGCCCTCGTGGCAGCTGGGCCACAATGCGCCTCGCCTTGGCGAGGGCGTCCTCGTCGTTTTCCGCCAGGTGGTCCGCGACGCCGGAGAGGCGGGTGTGCACATCGCCCCCGCCGAGGGTTTCCGCGTCCACCTTTTCCCCCGTGGCCGCCTCCACCAGGGGCGGGCCGCCAAGGAAGATCGTCCCCTGGTCCCGGACGATGATCGTTTCATCGCACATGGCGGGGACGTAGGCGCCCCCCGCGGTGCAGGATCCCATGACCACAGCGATTTGCCCGATGCCCCGGGCGGACAGCTGGGCCTGGTTATAGAAGATGCGGCCGAAGTGGTCCCGGTCCGGGAAGACCTCCGCCTGGAGGGGCAGGAAGGCGCCGCCGGAATCCACCAGATAGACGCAGGGCAGATGGTTTTCCAGCGCCACTTCCTGGGCCCGCAGGTGTTTCTTCACCGTGATGGGGTAGTAGGTGCCGCCCTTCACCGTAGCGTCGTTGGCGACAATCATGCATAGGCGCCCAGACACCTGCCCAATGCCCGTGATGAGGCCTCCGGCGGGAAGCGCATCTTCGTAAAGTTCGTGCCCGGCGAGGGCGCCCAGCTCTAGAAAGGCCGTGCCGGGGTCGAGCAGGCGCTCGACCCGGTCCCGGGGAAGGAGCTTCCCCCGGGCCTCGTGCCGTTCCCGGCTGCGGGCGTCGCCCCCGGCCTGAGCGCTTTGAAGGAGGGCCCGGAGCGCTTCCGCCTCGGCCCGATGGTGGGCTTCGTAGCGCGCAAAGGCGTCCTGGCCCGGTCGGGCCTCGGCGGTGAGGATGGCCATAATGAGTCTCCCTAGCGGGCTAGATGCCCGCGAGGGCGCACTCGAGACCGTCGAACATAGCATCCAGCTCATCGGCCTTCGTGATGAGCGGTGGACACAGGGCAATGGTGTCCCCGGTCATGCGAACCACCACCCCTGCTTCCCAGGCCCGCTCAAAGACGCCGATGGCGCGAAGCCCTGCCCCTGCGGGGTCTGGCTCGAGGTCGAGGGCGCCCATGAGTCCGATATTGCGGATATCCGTGAGTGGCGCCTTATCACGAAGGGCGTGGATGCGCGCTTCAAAGTGCGGCTCGAGGGCGCGAGCGTTCTCAAAGAGCCCTTCCTCCTCGTAGACATCGAGGGTCGCCAGGGCGGCTGCGGCGGCGATGGGATGGCCCGAATAGGTGTAGCCGTGGGTGAGCTCTACCGCATTTTCCGGGCCCTGCATAAAGGCGTCGTAGATATCCTCGCGGATCAGCACCGCCCCCATGGGGATCATGCCGCTGGTGATGCCCTTCGCGCAGCAGATCATGTCCGGCACCACGTCGAAGCGCTGGGCCGCAAAGTTTTCCCCGAGGCGGCCGAAGCCTGTAATAACCTCGTCGAAAATCAGCAGGATGCCGTGCTTTGTGCAGAGCTCGCGGAGACGCTGCAGATAGCCCACGGGGGGGACGATGACCCCAGCGGAGCCGGCCACCGGCTCAACGATGACCGCGGCGACCGATTCGCCCCCGTGCAGCGCAATGCGCCGCTCGAGGGCATCGGCCAAATGGCCCCCCCACTGGGGCTGGCCCCGGGAGAAGGCCATGTGGTCGAGGTCGTGGGTGTGAGGCAGATGATCAACCCCGGGCAAAAGCATGGAGTAGAGACGACGATTATTGCCGAGGCCGCCGACGCTCGTACCGCCGAAGCCTGCTCCGTGATAGCCCTTCTCCCGGCCGATGAGATGGGTGCGCCCCGCGTCGCCGCGCATGCGATGCCACGCTAAGGCGATCTTAAGCGCCGTGTCCGCGGCTTCCGAACCCGAGTTCGTAAAGAAGATCTTATTGAGGGGGTCCGGGGAGAAGTCCGTCAGCCGCGTCGCCAGGCGAAAGGCCGTGGGGTGGCCCAGCGTGAACGCCATGGAGTAATCGAGGGTAGCGGCCTGCTTCTGCACCGCTTCCACAATCTTCGGATGGCAGTGGCCGGCGTTCGTGCACCAAAGGCCCGAGGCGAAATCAAAGAGCGCATCGCCCTTCGTCGTGAAATAGCGCACCCCCTCGGCCCGTTCGATCATCCGCGGGTTCTTCTTGAACCAGCGGTTAGCCGTGAAGGGCATCCAGTATTCGTCGAGCGATAAAGGCTGTGCAGGCGAGGCGAAGGCTAGGCTCATGGTGGTGTCCTCCCAAAACACCGGGGTTTCCCCCAAGCCTATGCTTCTCCGGGGGTGAGCTCAATGGCGCCCACCCCCGGGGGAGGGTAGGGACGCTAGGGCAGCGTTTTCAGGACTTCCAGGACCTTCTCCGGGTGGGTTTCGGCCTTGGCCACCTTCTTCCAATGCTTCGCCACCTTCCCGTCCTTGCCGACAATCACCGTGGAGCGGATCACGCCGACGGTCTTTTTGCCGTACATGTTCTTCTCGCCCCAGGCGCCGTACTTTTCCATGACCTTTTTGTCCGGGTCGCAGAGTAGGGTAAAGGGCAGGCTGTACTTGCTGATGAACTTCTCGTGGGATTCTCCATCGTCTGGCGAGACGCCCAGCACCACCGTACCCGTGGCCTGGATTTCGCCCCAAAGGTCGCGGAACCCGCAGGCTTCCTTGGTGCACCCTGGGGTGTCGTCCTTCGGATAGAAATAGATCACTACGTTCTGGCCTTTCAGGTCCTTGAGCGCGACCTTCTCGCCGTTTTGGTCTTTCAGCGTAAACGCCGGGGGGGCCTTGCCTTCTTCGATCGCCATGGGAGCTCCTTGGCTGCTGGGGGAGAGGACGAAAGGAGTATAAGGATGGGGCTAGGCCCCTTGAAGCCCGTAGACCCGCCCGCACGGGGCGAGTACACTTCGCGACCCACGCGCCCGTAGCTCAGCTGGATAGAGCGCTGCCCTCCGGAGGCAGAGGTCAGAGGTTCGAATCCTCTCGGGCGCGCCACTTCTCCTCGCTTAATCCCGTAGTAGCCTTTCAAGCTCTTCCATTTGAGCGGAGTACTTAGCCCGCTTCGTGTCGCGCAGTTTCAAAAGGTTCTGCAGTTTCCACCGAACCGCGGGAAGCGCAGCTGCGGACGGTAGGCCAAGGGCATTAAAGTCCGGTTCCCCGCGGGCCAGTCCCCGAAGAAATTGCGCTGCGTGACCGGTGAGTCGAGACTGGATGTCGCCAATGAGCCTTTCCCGCACCCGTTCCAGTTCTGAGATGCTGATGGGCCTCGAGGCCATGCCCGAAAACTCGGTTTCGAAAACGCGCTCTAGGGGCGCGAGGTTTGCGTTCAAAAGTTCGTGAGGCGGTCGACCGGAACTGGCAACAGCGACGAGGAAGGCTCGGAACAGCCCGTCGGTGAGTCCCTCATGCTCATAGAGCAGCTTGATATCGAACAGATCCCTGGGGTGCTGACGGTCAAGCGCAGCATGCAGTTTGCCGGCATAGAGATCTTCGAAGGCGACGAGCTGCGTCTCCGCAAAGCCGAATTCATCCTCCACTGCAGGGGATACGCGTTTTATTTCCGGTGGAAAGACGGCGCCGCGCGCAACTGGAGAGGTTTCGACTTTCACCGTAGCGGGGCCGCGCTTAAAGAGAATCCGGGTGTCGCCTGCGCCTCCCCCGGCGATCCTTGCCGCGGTCACGCCCCGTAGGTTTGCGCCTGAATGCGCGATGCGATTCATGGCAGCGTCGATGGCTTCAAGGGACTGCGTTCGATCTCCAAGGGGCAAGAAAGTTAGATCGACGTCGACAGATAGGCGCGGAAGGTCGCGATAGAACAGGTTGATCGCCGTTCCGCCTTTCAGGGCGAAGCCTTCCTCTGCCGCTACGGCTGGCAGAATATCGACCAGCAGCCGGACCTGATCCACATATCGCTCACGCGCCATCGTGAGCCTGATTTTGCGGCATCAGTTCGGGCGGCACGGAGATGGCGTACCGTGGATGGAAGTGGCCGTTCTCAAAGAGAGCGCGCGGCCCGGAACCAAGGTCGAACCGCTCAGGCGAGAGATGTCGCCGCCACGCGTGGCCGTGCTTGTCAGCAAAAACGAAGAACAGGCGCTTCACCTTGATGCTCGTGCAGGACGCTAGCAACTTCTCCAGCCTGCGGGGGCGCGCAGCGGCGAGGCTTTCGAAGGCCATATCGGCGATATGAACGCTTTCATGCCTTGGCAGCTCCTCCAACAGCTCGAGGATGGCGCGTTCTGGTGTGGAGCAGATCAAGGAGCCAAAGGGTGCATCAAATTCGACCGTTTCCTCCTGAGGGTTCATTGCGAACAGCTTGGCGCTATGGAGCAGGTAGCGATCTGGTCCCGGCAATCGCTTCAGCCAGGTTGGATGGGCCGACCCGTAAAGGTGAACGTCCTGATCGCTGCGCATGGGTAGGTAGTGGGCGAGTCCTTGCAGCTCTAGCGCCGTTCGCCCCCCGATGGTCGACGAGTAAGCCATAACGTGCTGAAGCGATCTCACCGCAGAAGGCCATTCCAGACGTTGGGATTCGGCCGAAGGTCGACGGTAGAGGCCCCGTATAACCGGCTCGAGCCAGCCACTCTTGATGTATTTATGGGCGAGCATGCGCGTAACGCCGTGACGCTCTAGCGTTGGCGTGTCGACTAACTGCCCGGGCGGCAAAGCCGCTAGCAGCCATTTCAGCTTATTTGAATTTTGTATCCCCATAGGCTACAAATTAAACTAACTTCGAAAGATTGAAAATGAAAAATTTTCAAACATTTGAATTTTGTCCCCTTTGGAGCGACAAAAATGCGCATGACCAAAATTATTAGTTTCGGCGGACTCGCCCTCGATCTTGCAAGCGTCGCCAGCTCGCCTGGGCTGCGGCCCTGCCGTCGGTGATCTGCCAAATTTCCGGTTCCCCAAGGCGCGGGGTGGCGCCGTCCACGCAGGCCGTGGCGTCGTAATTGCGCGTGCTCCGGAAAACTTCCTTGGCGGTGAAGTTGATGGTGAGGCCCGTGATGGTGCAGCGGTTCGTCGAGGGTCGGCTGGCGGCGATTTCCTGGTCGGACCAGCGCTGAATGTCATAGCGCTCGAGCGTGGTGCCCAGGGTGCCCGGGGCGCTGGGCGTGTCGAAGGCCGGAGCCGCCTTTGCGGAGGCTGCAAAGCAGACGGCGATATCGCGGTAGCAATCCAGGGTAACGCTGTTTAAGGGCCCGGGCTCCCGCGCCCCAACCAGCCGCTGCCAGCTCCCCCGAACCTGCACCGTATCGGCGGTTTGCCGAAGGACGAAGCCGCTAGCGGGCTCGAGGGGCTTGCCCGTCTCCCGCCAAAGGGCCTCGAGGAGGGCGGAAAGATCCCCCACCGTTGGGGCACCGCCGAGCGCTAGGCCCTGGGCCCGGCGAAAGTCGTCGAGATCGAGGGCCCCGCCGTCGTAATCCAGGCGGAGCAGGGCGGCATCGATAAAGCGTGCCAGCTGCTCCGGCGCCGGGGGCCGTTCCGTGCGCAGGTAAGTAGCTCCGGGGAGGTCCGCAAGGCGCTCCGGATACTGCTCAAACACCCGCAAGGCCTGATCCGCGGAAAGGCCCCCTAGGAAGAAGCGGAACTCCTCAGCGGTGAGGCTTTCGATGAGGGTTGGATCGAATAGTCGCTCAAACTCTCTGCGGCGCTGGCGTTGAGATCGCAACTGCTCCACCAGGCCAAGGGTTTGCAGCGACAGGGCGCCGGTCTGGGGCGCCTTGAGCTACCGCTCTACGGCAACGATGGCCTGCGTGAGCTCCGGGCTCTCCGCGCCGTTCACAAGGCCGTTATAGAGATTGAGTTCCCGGAGCGCCGCCTGGAGGGACCAGACGATCTCCCCTTTCGAGGCCGCAGCGGAGGTGGCGCTCGTCATGCTCAGGAGGCAGAACAGGATGCTGATTAGCAGGGCTTTCACCGGGAACCTCCCTGTGCCGGGTGAACGGTGACGCTACACCGCAGAGCCGAAGCTGTCTAACGAGCTTAAGGGGCCCTGGCTTAGGCGCGGCGGACAAGACCGAGCTGGCGTACGGAGGCGACGAGTGCGCCGCGACTATCCCAGAGGCCGCCGCTTTCTAGCATGCGGTCGCCTTGCTGGTCCGTGCTGGAGAAGGCCCCGGCGATCCACCCTGGGGCGGGGCACCGGCGCAGCTCGACGTTCAGGGAAACGGTGGGCACCCAGCCCACCGCACCGAGAAGCCCGAAGACCGAAGGGGGAAAGGCGTCGCAGAACAGGGCCAGCGCCTCTGGGTCCGGGTCCGTGCCATCGCGAAAGCGAATCCAACCGCTGATCGCCGCTTCCCCAGCTTGCCCCGGGGCGGCCTGGGTCGGATTCAAGCGCACGTCGAGGCGCTCCGCGATGGGGAGCGTGACCCCTTGCCCTGCGGCCTCCCGGTGTACGCAGGCCTCCGGTGCGGGAAGCGCCGGCCCCTGGGGCTGGCGGTCCGAGGGCGCGGGGGCCTCCGTCGGTAGCGTGCCGTAGGTGGCCAGCACGGCCAGGCGCGTCTTCCCTTCCTGCACGAGGCGTACCTGCCCCGCGGCCAGTTGCTTGCCGACCTTGAGCACCTCTACAAAGCAGTCGCAGGGCGCTGCCCCCTCGCCCGGTCGAAGATAGTGCGCGGCGATGCTCACCGGGTGGGGGTGGGGCAGCTCTGCGCCGAGCGCCCTGAGCGCTAGGGCGAGGAGGTAGCCTCCGTTGGGGTTCGCTCCAATGCTCCAGTGGGGTGATACCTGGCCTACCCAATGTCCAGGCTCTAAAGCGTTCAGCCGCCTTTCATCTATAAAGAAGCTCACAAAGATCCCCAAGCCAACCAAGATCCGCAGCTTACGGCCCGAGGGCAGGGTTGTCAGTTCCGCCGACCTCATCGACTAGTCCCAGCGCGCGCCACAAATTGATGCGTTTAGCACGGAAGCGCTCCGCCTTTTTACGCCGCGCGCACTGAAACGGTGCGCCCCTTCTGCGTTGCTTCGAGGAAATTCCCCCGGGTACGGCTTCGTCGCCTGATTGGCACGGTCTCTGCAGATCCCTGCGCAGGCAACGGCTGAGACCCAGCGTTGCTTCGGGCATTTACCGAGGGCCACGCAGCCCCGTACTTGGACACCACTTTTGAGGACCATCCAATGCGCATGAAACTCCGCTCAGCTGTCTTACCACTGCTCCTTTCTGTTGTGGCTATGCCGCCAGCCTTTGCTGAAGAAGAAGATCGACTAGATGTCTCTGTGTCGTATAACTCCGACGCCTTCTTTGGTCCGAACCCGTTCTTCGGTGCGGCTTACGATACGACGAAGGGCTATGACATTACTTTTTACGGGATTGCCTGGGGCGCAGGTACGGGGTCTGCATGGGCTCAATGGACCGAGTTTGGTGTGGGCCTAGGCTTCGAGGCTCTGGACGGTGATCTTTACATCAACCCTCAGCTCGGGATTACAAGCGGAAACCTTCTGTCTTCTGGTGCAGCCGGGGAAGGGGTTGTGGGAGACGGCATCGTTCCCAACCTCACGCTCGCTTATGACACCGACGAATGGGAAGGTCAGCTTTACGCCGGCTACTACATGGATCTTCGCGACGAAGCGGAAGCTGGTGGAACCACCAACGAGTACCTTCACTACTGGGTTAACGGTGGGCGTAAGTTCGCCAAGTATTTCTCCGCAGGCCTTCACTTCGAGGAGCTTTCTCTTGAAGGGGGCTCCAACGTTGGCAGCCTAGACGGCTATCAGTGGCTTGGCCCTTACATTCAGATTGCGAAAGACCAAGCGGGTATTCGGTTCTCCTTCGGCACCGACCTTACGGATGACGATAGCTCGTTCTCTACCAGTGATTTTTACAAGCTTCAGGCGTTCTACAGCTTCTAAGGAAAGCCCAGCGGTGGCGGGGGGCTCCAGCTCTACGGAGGCCCCTCCCACCGCGCCTCGGGCGCTCTAGGTTCAGCGCGAGGATAGGTAAATGAAACTGGTTACGGCAATTGTAAAGCCTTTCAAAGGTGAAGATGTTCGAGAAGCACTCTCGGAGATCGGCATTCAGGGCATGACGGTCACCGAGGTAAAGGGTTTTGGTCGCCAGAAGGGCCACTCGGAGCTTTATCGCGGGTCTGAATACATTGTTGATTTTCTGCCGAAGATTCGAGTGGAAATTGCGATCGATGATGACCAGCTGGAAGGGGTAGTGGAGGCAATCATTTCAGCCGCCCAAACGGGTCGTGTTGGTGACGGAAAGATTTTTGTAACGCCCCTTGAGGAGGTCATTCGCATACGCACGGGCGAAACGGGCTCTGACGCAGTGTAAAGCAGGCGCGGCTCGTACGACGTCTTAGGAGATAGGCTGTGAACGGACTTCAGGAAACGCAATACGCGATTGATACGTTTTACTTTCTCGTCATGGGCGCGTTGGTCATGTTCATGGCCCCGGGCTTTGCCATGCTCGAAGCGGGTTTAGTCCGCGCGAAGAATACGGCAGAGATTCTGACGAAGAACGTGGCGCTCTTTGCCATCGCCTGCATCATGTACCTCTTCTTTGGCTATGCGCTCATGTACGGCAATGTCACGGAAGGCGCTTGGATTCCGGGCTTCGGCATGGGGATCGGAGCGGAGAACACGGCGGCTGAGGTCCTGGCCTCCGGCGGGGACACTTACTACTCCGCGCGCTCTGACTACTTCTTCCAGGTGGTCTTCGTGGCGACGGCCATGTCCATCGTTTCCGGGGCCGTGGCCGAGCGCATGAAGCTCTGGGCCTTCCTCGCCTTCGCCGTGGTCATGACCGGGTTCATCTATCCGATCCAAGGGTCCTGGAGCTGGGGTGGCGGTGCGCTTGCAGCAGCAGGTTTCTCCGACTTTGCAGGGTCCGGGATCGTGCACATGTGTGGCGCTGCAGCGGCCTTGGCGGGCGTGCTCATGCTTGGGCCGAGGGCGGGGAAGTACGGCGAGGACGGCAGCTCCCGGGCCATCCCCGGCGCCAACATGCCGCTGGCAACGCTGGGCACCTTCATCCTCTGGTTCGGCTGGTTTGGCTTTAACGGCGGCTCGGAGCTCAAGCTCTCTAACGTCGATGAGGCGAACGCCGTGGCGCAGGTCTTCGTGAACACCAACCTCGCGGCCTGCGGCGGCGTGGTGGCTGCGCTGCTGACGGCTCGGGCGCTCTTCGGCAAGGCCGATCTCACCATGGCGCTCAATGGTGCTCTTGCAGGCCTGGTGTCCATCACCGCCGACCCCCTGAGCCCCAGCGCAGAGCTTTCCGTGCTCGTCGGCCTCATTGGTGGCGTGCTGGTGGTGTTCTCCATCGTGGGCCTCGATCGCCTCAAGATCGACGATCCCGTCGGTGCCATCTCCGTGCACGGCGTCGTCGGTATCTGGGGCCTCATGGCGGTGCTGCTTTCCAACGGCGACGCCTCCCTGGGCGGGCAGCTGTTCGGGATCGCGGCCATCTTCGGCTGGACCTTCCTGGCGAGCCTGGCGATCTGGTCCATTCTGAAGTTCACCATGGGCATCCGCGTTTCCCAGGAAGAGGAATACGAGGGTACGGACATCTCCGAGTGTGGCCTCGAGGCCTACCCGGAATTCACCAAGAGCTAGAACCCAGCCGGGTTTACCAAGGCGGGCTTCGGCCCGCTTTTTTTTGCCGAGGGTGTTTGGGAAAGGCGCGCTCGCAACCTTCCTTCGGCATTCTCGAATAGTTCGTTTTTGCAACATGTTCTTCGGGTCTTTTTGAAACGATCGCGTTATGGTCTAGCTTTGCCGGGGGGATGGCGCAGCGCAAGCGCCTGAGGCAGGGAACCAATGAAAGTGCTCGTGGCGGACGGTGATCCGTCTCTTCGTGCCCACCTGAAGGCGGAGCTTTCCACGCTCCAGGGCTTCGATGTGGTGGGGGAGGCCTCCGACGGCCTCGAGCTTCTCCGCAAGGTAGAAGGGCGTAGCCCGCAAATTGTGCTCCTCGGGGCGCGCCTGCCGCGCATGACGGGCCTTGAGGCCTTGCTGCATCTTGGCCACCTCGATAATCACCCGGCAATTTACGTGCTCCTCGATGCCACGGATCCGCTGGCCCACTGCCTCAGTCAGCATCCCGTCGCGCTCCTGCCGCGCCACGCGACCAGCGAGCAGCTTCGCCAGTTGCTGCCCCAGGCTTGCCGCCCGCGGCGCGCCGACGTTGAGGCCCTTTGGACCGATTTAGTGGCCGAAGGCTTTACGCGCACCCATATCAGCGCCCGAACGCGCCGGGGCCTGGTGCTTATTCCCCTAGAAGAGGTTCGCTATCTTCAGGCTGATCAAAAGTACGTGACCGTGCGGGCCCCTGGCGTTGAGGTGTTGATCGAGGATACGCTGGCGGCGCTGGAGGGGGAGTTCGGTCCGCGTTTTCGCCGCATTCACCGCAATGCCCTGGTGGCGGTGGCCTATTTGCAGGGTTTGCAGCGCACGCCGCAGGGCTTCTACGAGGCATTGCTGGCGGATATCGAAGAACCCCTTCCCGTTTCGCGGCGCCAGGCAGGCGCCCTACGTCGATTTTTGAAGGCGCGCTGAGCCTCGGGGCCGCGCCCGGGGGAAAGCACTATGGCTCAGCGGCCCATCCGAATTGCCACCCGCGCATCGAAGCTCGCTCTTTGGCAGGCCCACTGGGTGCGGGACGCGCTGCTGGCCCGGGATCCCTCCCTGGATATCACGCTGCTCGAAATGACCACGGAAGGGGACCGCTTTCTCGCGGCGCCCCTTGCGAAGGTGGGGGGCAAGGGCCTCTTCGTTAAGGAGCTGGAAACGGCCATGCTCGATGGCCGGGCGGACTTGGCCGTCCATTCCATGAAAGATGTCCCCGTGGCCTTTCCCGAAGGCCTTGGCCTTTCCGTGATCTGCGCCCGCGAAGATCCCAGTGATGCTTTCGTCGCCCGGGAGGACGTGGCCGCGCAAACCCTTGAGGCGCTCCCCGCTGGGGCGCGGGTGGGCACGGCGAGCCTGCGCCGCGCAAGCCAGGTCATGGCCCTTCGTCCCGATCTGGAGACGGCGCCCGTACGCGGCAATGTGCAAACGCGGCTTGCGAAGCTCGATAGCGGCGAATTCGATGCCATCGTGCTCGCCAGCGCGGGGCTTCTGCGCCTAGAGCTCGGGGATCGCATCCGCTCGCGCTTACGCGCTCCAGAATTTCTCCCCGCGGGGGGGCAGGGCGCGGTGGGCATTGAATGCCGCAGCGACGACGCCGAACTTCAGGCGCTGCTCGCCCCCCTAGGCTGCGCCGTAACCACCGCCTGCGTGTCCGCGGAGCGCCGCGTATCCGCGCGCCTCGGCGGGAACTGTTCCGTGCCCTTGGCGGCCTACTGCGTGGAAGAGGGCGACGGCTATTGGCTTCAGGCCCTGGTCGCCGATCCCAGCGGCGCGCCGGTCCTTCGCGCCGAAGCTCGGGGCTCCGATCCCCTCGCTTTGGGTGACGAAGTTGCCCAGGCCCTGCTCGACGCCGGCGCGGGGCCGCTCCTTGAGGCGGTGCTCGCCGCCCAGCCCTGATGCTGCGCATTCTACTGGCCCGCGCCGATCGCACCCTTCCGGAGGCGCAGCAGGCGCTGGAGCAGCGGGGCTTTTCCGTGGTGCCGGCGCCCGTACTCACCCTTCACCCGGAAGCGGAAAGCGTCGCCGATCGTGCGGTGGCGCAGCGCCTTGATCAGTTCGATGCGGTCATCGTGATTTCCGAAGCCGCCGCAGAGCTTGGCCTAAAACGCCTCGAAACCTATTGGCCCCAGTGGCCCCTCCACCCCCGGTGGTATGCCGTCGGCGCGCGCAGCGCCCGGGCCCTGGAGGCCCGAGGTCTCACCGTAACCGTGCCTTCGCTGGAAACCACTGAAGGTCTGCTTGCCCTTCCATCCGTCGCGGAGGCGCAGGAAACGCTCTTGCTAAAAGGCGCGGGGGGGCGGCCCGTGTTGGAGGAGACGCTGAAAGGCTGGGGCCAGAAGGTCACCGTCTTGTCCCTCTATGCGCGTGCAGCGGCGCCCTGCGCTCTGCCTTCGCCAGAGTCCATCGATGTTGTGGTGGTCGGCAGCGGGGAATGCCTGGAGGCGCTGCTGGCGGCGGGGGGCGAGGGCTTTCGCGAAAAGGTTCTTTTAGCCCCCTCGGAACGGGTGGCGGAGCGGGCCCGGCAGTTGGGCTTCCCGCAGGCGCAAGCGGTGCCGAGCCTGGCTCCGGACCCGTTAGCGGAGGCGCTGACGCGACTGTCCAGGCTCCCCCGGGAGGGGGATAATGAATCCGTCGGAACTGATGGGGAACAGAGGTGACGGATAGCGCGCAGGAGACAAAGCCGCCGAAGGCTCGGGGAGGCGCGCTGAGCTGGCTGGCCTTCCTTCTCGCCCTCGGGGCCGCAGGCGGTGCGGCCTATCCCTTTTATCTGACCCAGCAGGGCCAGTCTGAGGTCCAGAAGCTTGAGGCCGCCCTCAGTGCCGAACTTGGAGACCTTCGCCAGCAGGCTCGGGCCCAGGCCCTGGCCCTTGCGGCGCAAGGCGATGCGCTGCGGGTGGCGGAGGATGCGCTCGCGGAGGCTAGAGCAGGGCAGCAAGCCCTGGCGGCGGAGCTCGCCGCCCTGGCCCAGCGCGCGGAAGCCGATGCGGGCAGCTTGGCGGCGGTCCGTCTTGCGGAGGTTCGCTATCTCAGCGCCGTGGCTACGCAACGCCTTCGCCTGGAGCGGGACGTGCCGGGCACGGTGCGCCTTCTTGAGCGGGCCGATGCGGTGCTCGCGGAAGCGGATCAGGCCAGCGACGTCCCCCTGCGCCGCGCCCTCGGCGCCGCCCTCGGCGCCCTTCGCAGCGCCCCGCGCATTGATACGGTCGGGCTCTATCTCGAAGTGGAGCAGCTCGCGGGGCTGACCGATCGCCTCCCCCTTGCTGCCCCTGTGTTTCGCGCCGAAGCGCCCAAGGCAGAGGCAACGCCCGCGCCCGTTGGCGTGGTTGCCTGGCTCTGGGAAAAGCTTTCGGGGCTCTTCCGCCTGCGGCGTACCGAGGTGCCCAGCGCCAGCCCCCTTCTTCCCGAGGGCGCCGCACCCCTGCTCCAGCACGGCCTTCGCCTGACCCTAAGCCAGGCTCAGCTTGCCTTGCTTCGGGGCGATGGGGCGCTGTGGCGGGCCAGCCTCGAGGCGGCGGCGCAGCGCGTGGAAAAATATGGACGGCCGTCCCGGGATCGTAGCCGCCTGCTCGAACGGCTGGGGGCCCTTGCGGCAACGCCCGTCGCCGCGGAAGGGGAGGTGGTCACGGCGGCGCAGGACGCGCTGGGGGTCGTTAGCGAAGCGCTCGAAGCGCGGCTGGGCACATGAGGCGTCGCTTACTGTTTGCGGTTATTGCGCTGGGCCTGGCCGCCGGGGGCGGCGTTCTCATGGTGCGCGACCCGGGCTACCTGGGCCTCGCCTATGGCGGGTGGTTATTTGAAAGCAGTCTCTGGCTGGGCCTGCTTGGGCTCGCCTTCCTGGCTTTTGTGCTCCGCGCCGTGGCGCTCTTCGTCGCGGGGCTGCTGGGCTTTTCTCGAGGTCTTCGGGGTTGGCGGGCCCGACGGGCCGCGGCCCAGGCCCCAAGCCGCCTTCTTCGGCGCCTGGAGGCCACGCTCGGGGGGGAGAGCGTTCCCGCGCCCCTAGCGTCGGAAGCGGCGCCGGCGCTGCAAGCCCTGGACGCGCTGGTGGCCGGGCTTGGAGGTGAGACCCTCGCCGATGACCGCTTAAGCGCAGCGCCCCATGCCGCGGCCTGGCTCAAGGCCCTGTCCCCCACGGCCGATCCTACGGAAGCCCTCGCAGCCCTTCGGGCGGCCCCAGCGCTTCTGCGTACCCCCTGGGCAGAACGCTGGGTGCCGACGCTGCTCGCCGCCGATCCCGAGCCCCTTCACTCGCTGCCGGCCCTTGGGGCTCTCGGTCCTTCCGGAGAATCTCTGGTGGCTGCGGCCTTCGATGCTGCCGATGGTGTTTCCGAACCCGCGCTTACGGAGGCCTTTAGCGCCTTACCGAAGGCGGTGAAGCGCCGGGTGGCCGTGCAAGCTGCCTACGCCAAGGCCCTTCAGCGCGCCGGCGCACACGCCGCCGCAGAATCGGTCCTTCGGGGCGCCTTGAAGCAGACCCAGGATGATCGCCTCCAGGCGGCCTTTGGGCAGCTCCGCAGCGCGGACCCCGCTGCTGCGCTAAAGGTTGCCCAGGGGTGGCTTCAGGGGCGCCGCGATGATCCCGTGGTGCTCCTGGCCGTGGGGCGCTTGGCCCTTGTGGCCGGTGCTCTGGAGGTTACGGCGCAAATGCTGGAGGCCAGTGAGGCCCTGGACGCCGCCGGTGGCGCAAGGGGGGCCCAGCTAGATCGTGAAGCGCTTCGGACGCTAAAAGCGGACTGGCTGGCAGCCAAGGGCGAGCACGCCGCGGCCTTTGCGTTGCTTCGCGGGGACCGCTAGGGCGCGTCAGGCCAAGCCACGGTGCGGGGGGCATAGGCGAAAGCATCGGCCTGGCACTGAGCGCGGCGAAGCCCCGCAGGCAGCAGGGCGTCCACCGTCCCCCAGACCATCCCCGGACCCCCGCCCAGAAGCACCTGCCAGTCGCTTAGGGTCAGGCGCCCGCCTTCAATATCACTCAGCACCGCATCGCTGACTCGCCCCTCCCTAAGGTCTGGGTCTTCCCCCGCACCCGCCTCTGCGCAGCCCACCCAGGTGAAGCGCGGGTAGGCCTCGGCGAGTAAATCCAGCTCGTCCTTCAGATAGATCCCTTCGCTGCTGAGGGCCCCCCAATAGAGTCGGAGAGGTGGGCCGTCCTGGCCCCCGAGGCGCAGCTGCGCCAGCACGACGCTGCGCAGCTGGGTGATGCCCGTGCCGCCGCCGAGAAGGAGGAGAGGTTGGGTGAGGGGCTCTGCGAAGGTGCACTCGCCATGGGGCAGATCGACCCCGAGCGGGTCGCCTTCGTCCAAAAGCTTCAGCAGGTAGGCGCTATCGCTGTGCCCCGGCGTGGGCTGAAAGTGGAGCGTCAAGGCGGGAAGATCCGCGGGATCGGAGGCCAGGGAGAGGGGCAGACGCGCCTCCCCAGGCGCGCCCAGACACACATACTGCCCCGGGGCCATGGGGGGCGCGGGGCCCCGGAGCCGGAGGGCGAGGCTGAGCACCCGGTCCGGGAGCGCCTCCACTGCTTCAAGATCCGCGAGGATCTCCATGGAGGACCGGCTAGCGACCCTTCATGGACGAGAAGAACTCGTCGTTGGTTTTGAAGTCCTTCAGCTTATCGAGGAGGAACTCCGTTGCCGCGATGTCATCCATTTCGTGGAGGAGCTTGCGCAGAATCCAAATGCGCTGGAGCTCGTCTTCCGTGGTAAGGAGATCCTCGCGACGCGTGCCAGAACGGCGAATATTGATGGCCGGGAAGACGCGCTTTTCGGCGATGCGCCGCTCGAGGTGCAGTTCCTGGTTCCCCGTGCCCTTGAATTCTTCGTAGATGACCTCGTCCATCTTCGAGCCGGTCTCGATGAGTGCCGTGGCGATGATGGTAAGGCTGCCGCCCTCTTCGATATTCCGGGCAGCGCCAAAGAAACGCTTCGGACGCTCAAGGGCATGAGCATCCACCCCCCCGGTGAGCACCTTGCCCGAGGAAGGCACGATGGTGTTGTAGGCGCGAGCCAGGCGGGTGATGGAGTCGAGCAAGATCACCACGTCTTTCTTGTGTTCTACCAGGCGCTTGGCCTTTTCGATGACCATTTCGGCCACCTGCACGTGTCGCGCCGGGGGTTCGTCGAAGGTGCTGGCCACCACTTCCCCGCGCACCGTGCGCTGCATCTCCGTTACCTCTTCCGGGCGCTCGTCGATGAGCAGCACGATGAGCATGGTTTCCGGATTGTTGTAGGCGATGGCCTGCGCGATGTTCTGCAGCATCAGGGTTTTCCCCGCCTTCGGCGGCGAAACAATCAGGCCCCGTTGCCCCTTCCCGATGGGCGCTACCAGATCGACGATGCGGGAGGCGAGGTCCTCCGTGCTGCCCGTGCCCCGCTCGAGGCGGAGCCGTTCCTGGGGAAAGAGGGGGGTGAGGTTCTCGAAGAGAATCTTGTGCTTCTTCGTGTTCGGTTCGCTGTAGTTGATCTCATCAACCTTGAGCAGCGCGAAGTAGCGCTCTCCATCCTTCGGCGGGCGAATCTTCCCCGCGATGCTGTCACCGGTGCGCAGATTGAAACGGCGGATCTGGCTCGGGGAGACATAAATATCGTCGGGCCCGGCCAAATAGGACGTGTCCGGGGAGCGAAGGAAGCCGAAGCCGTCCTGAAGAATCTCCAGCGTGCCGTCTCCGTAGATGTCTTCGCCGTTCTTTGCGTGCTTGCGTAGCACGGCGGCGATGACTTCCTGTTTCCGGGAGCGGGCGAGGTTTTCAAGGCCCATTTCCTGGGCCATGTTAAGCAGTTCAGGGACGGGCAGGCGTTTAAGGTCGGTGAGATTCATATCCACGTGATCAGTATGGGAGCGTGCTCCACGCGTATGGGCTGGCGCCAACGCTTGAGAAAGCGGCGTTGCGTGGAAATGCTCGGGAAATTAGAAGACGGGGTTTAAGTGCTGCGGTGCCTGCTGACCCCCTATCAGGCAGAGCTATGGTGGCCTCTGCCTCCGGCGTCGTCAAGGCCTTTCCGCGGACGCTGCGCGCCCCCCTCGAGCGCGCAGATTCCCTGGCCTAGAAGGACCTGACTAGATGTGGCTGTCGAGGAATGCGGCCAGCTGGCTCTTTGACAGAGCGCCCACCTTCGTGGCTTCCACGTCGCCGTTCTTAAACAGCATGAGCGTGGGGATGCCCCGGATGCCGTAGCGCTCGGCGGCGGCTTGGTTCTCGTCCACGTTCACCTTGCACACCTTTACGCGGTCGCCGTATTCCTGAGCGATCTCGTCGAGGATGGGGGCAATCATCTTGCAGGGCCCGCACCACTCCGCCCAGTAGTCGACCAGGACGGGACGGTCGGCGTTTAGCACGTCTTCGTCGAAGGACGTTTGGCTGACATGCACAATATTTTCGCTCATGGGGAATGCTCCGGGACTCAGCTAAGGCGAGGCGCCAGTGTACCATCGCCGCGGCAAAGCAACATCGCTTGCAGCGGTCCTTTCCCCTTTCTCACGCCCTGAGGAGTCGCCATGACCTACCCCCGCGTCGTCGTTGATCTGGGAAGCCATACCTTCCACTGGGTCATGGCCTCCGGGGCGGCGGTGGAGCGCTTCGAGCGCCGCGGGCTCCGGGTGGCCCTGGCCGCAGGCCTATCCGAGGATGGCGAGCTGGCCCCGGAGGCCCTGCGCCGGGCGGAGGCCGCACTGGCCCAGATGGGAAACGCGCTCCGAGACATCCCCCTTGCTCAGCGGCGCGTGCTCGGCACGGCGACCTTTCGCCGCCTGCGCGATCCAGCGCCCCTGCAGGCGCGGGTGGCCGCGCATTTAGGCATGCCCGCCGAGGTGCTGACCGGGGAGGAGGAGGCGACCTTGATTTGGCACGGGGTCGCGGCCTGGCAACCCCTGGGCGAGGCGCCGCGCTGCACCCTCGATGTGGGGGGCGCCAGCACGGAGCTGGCGATCGGTTCTGCGGCGGGGCTGACCCAGGTCCTGAGCTTGCCCCTGGGCTGCGTGACCGTGAGCGAAGCCGCCGGCACGGCGAGCGATCGCTGGGCTCGAGCGGATGCCGTGGTGGCGAAGGCGCTGGCGGAAGCCGGGCTCTCCGCCTTTCGCGTGGCCCCTGGCGCTTGCCTGGCCACCGGCGGGTCGGCGATTTCGGCGCAGGCCCTGGCGAGGGCCCAGGGCTTGGCCGCGGACCGGGTGTCCCTCAGCTTTTTAGAGGGGCTTTGGCGTCAGCTGCGCAGCCACGGGGGCCTTGCGCCCGCCGGTTTGCCGGGGGGCCGCAGCGCCGTAGTGCTGGGGGAGCTGGCCCTGCTTCGGGGCCTTCTGCGCGCCCTGGGACAGCCGCTGCTGCCCCTCGTGCCCGGCGCCCTTGCCGATGGAGCGCTTCGCACCCGTTTTTGAGGGGGCTTTTGAGCGGGTTTAGGCCAGGCCTTCCGCGATGCGCAGGGCGAAGTAGGTGAGGATGGCGTCGGCGCCGGCGCGCTTCATGGCCAGCAGCGATTCTTCGATCACCGCCTCATCCAGCCATCCCGCTTGGATCGCCGCCATATGCATGGCGTACTCTCCGCTCACCTGATAGACGAAGGTGGGGACGGCGTAGGTGTCTTTTACGCGGCGCACGATATCGAGGTAGGGCATGCCGGGCTTAATCATCACCGCATCCGCCCCTTCGGAGAGATCGAGCCCCACTTCCTGGAGCGCTTCGTCGCTGTTCGCCGGATCCATCTGGTAGGTCTTCTTATCCCCCGTGCCCAGCTGCTGCCCCGAGCCCACCGCATCTCGGAAGGGGCCGTAGTACTTGGAGGCGTACTTCGCGGCATAGGAGAGGATGCGCACATTGCCATAGCCCGCGCCCTCGAGGGCTTCCCGAATGGCGCCGATGCGCCCGTCCATCATGTCCGAGGGGGCGATGACGTCCGAGCCCGCCGCGGCGCAGGTGAGGGCCTGGCGGCAGAGCGCGTCCACCGTTTCATCGTTCAGAATATCCCCGGCTTCGTTGAGCAAGCCGTCTTGCCCGTGAGTGGTGTAGGGATCGAGGGCCGCGTCGGTGATGATGCCGAGCGCCGGCACCGCTTCCTTGATGGCCGCGACGGTGCGTGGCACTAGGCCGTTTTCGTTGTAGGCTTCCCGGCCGTCGGCGGTTTTCAGCTCTGTGCGGGTGTTGGGGAAGAGGGCGATGGCAGGTACGCCCAAGCGATGCGCCCGTTCCGCTTCCCGCACCGCTTCGTCTAAGTTCAGGCGATCGATCCCGGGCATGGAGGTCACGGGGGTGCGCGCCTCCGCGCTGTCGACCACGAACATGGGATAGATCAAATCATCGGTGCTGAGGCGGTTTTCCCGCATCAGCCGGCGGGAAAACTCATCTTTCCGCATGCGCCGAAGGCGCGTGCCGGGATAGATGCGGGAAGTCAGGGTAAACGCCATGGGTGAGCTCGCGACGGGGTCAAAGTGCCCCGAGTGTAGCGCGGCGCCCTCCCTGCGAGAAATGTCCAAGGAGGCCCTCGAGCCCTATGAACCGTGTTGCCCTTGTCGTCATCGTCGCCGCCCTTCTGGCTGTCTTTTTCGCCCTCGGCGGCCCCGCGCTGCTCAGCTTTGAGGCCCTGCAGGGGCAGGCCGAGGCGCTCCGAAGCCTGCAGCAGGCCCAGCCCCTGGCCACGGCCCTGGCCTTCTTCGCCCTCTATATCCTGGTGACGGCCCTCTCTTTACCTGGGGCGGCGGTGCTGACCCTTGCCGGCGGCGCGCTCTTCGGTTTTTTCGGCGGCCTGGTGCTCGTGTCCTTCGCAAGCAGCCTGGGCGCCGTGCTTGCCTGCGCCCTGGCCCGCAGCCTCTTCCGCCCCCTGGTGTCGGAGCGCTTTCAAAGCCAGCTGGCGGCGATTAACGAGGGCCTGGCCCGGGACGGGGTGTTCTATCTCCTGTCCCTGCGCCTCGTGCCCGTGGTGCCCTTTTTTGTCGTGAATCTGGTGTTCGGCCTAACCCGCTTGCCCCTCCGCCAGTTCTACTGGGTGAGCCAGCTGGGCATGCTTCCGGGAACCGTGGTCTATGTGTTGGCGGGTACGGAACTGGGCGCGCTGACCGGCCCCCAGGACATCCTGTCTCCGCCCCTGCTTTTGGCCCTGGCGGCCCTGGGCCTCTTTCCCTGGCTGGCTCGGGGGCTTTTGGCGGTGCTGGCTCGGCGCCGGGCCCTGCGCGGCTTTGTCCGGCCGCGCCGCTTCGACGACAACGTGATCGTGATCGGCGGCGGCTCGGGAGGCCTCATCGCGGCGCTCATTGCGGCCACGGCCCGGGCTGAGGTGACCTTGGTGGAGCGTGACGCCATGGGCGGCGACTGCCTGAATCGGGGCTGTGTGCCGTCGAAGGCGCTACTCTCCGCAGCCCATCTAGCCGCGGCCCAGCGCCGGGGGCGACCGGGGGTGCGGAGCCTTGGGGTGGAGGTCGATTTTGCCGAGGTTATGGGGCAAGTGCACAGCGCCATTGCCACCATCGAACCCAAGGATTCGGCAGAGCGCTACGAGAGCCTGGGGGTGAAGGTCCTGAAGGGCTCCGCAACCCTCATTGATCCCTGGACCGTCGAGGTTAACGGCACCCGCCGCACGGCCCGGGCGATCATCCTGGCTACCGGGGGCGAACCCCTGGTTCCCGCCATTCCTGGGCTTGGGGATTGCGACCCCCTGACCTCCGATACGCTTTGGCAGCTGACCGAGGCCCCGACGCGCTGCCTTGTCCTCGGCGCCGGCCCCATCGGCTGCGAGCTGGCCCAAAGCCTGGCGGCCCTGGGGTCGTCGGTCACGCTGGTGGATCAGGCCAGGCAAGTGCTCCCCCGGGAGGACGACGCCGTGGGGGCCGTGGTGGCTGCGGCGCTGGCTTCCGAGGGCATCACGCTGCGCCTTGGCGCCCAGGCGGAGGCCTTTACCCCCGGCGCGGCGCCGGGATCGGGGACCCTCACCCTCGCCGGCGGGGAGACCCTGTCCTTCGACCGGGTGCTGGTGGCCGTGGGGCGGCGCCCGGTCACCGAGGGCCTGGGCCTCGACGCCCTCGGGGTGGAACGGCTCCCGAACGGGGCCCTCGCCGTGGATGAGACGCTGCGCGCCTCGATTCCGACGATCTACGGCTGCGGCGACGTGGTGGGCCCCTATCAATTCACCCATATGGCCTCGGATCAGGCCTATGTCGCGGCGATGAACGCGCTGTTCCGGCCCCTAAAAGCCTTCAAGTGGACCGGGGCCGTGGTGCCTTGGGTGACCTTCACCGCGCCGGAAGTGGCGCGGGTGGGGCTATCGGAGCGGGAAGCCGAGGCGCAGGGCCTTGCCGTGACCGTGACCCGGGTGGGCTATGACGACAACGATCGCGCCATCGCCGAGGGGGAAACGGCGGGCTTTATCCAGGTGCTCACGCCGCCGGGGAAGGACCGCATCCTCGGGGTCACCATCGTCGGCGCTCGGGCCGGGGAGCTCCTGGCGCCCTGGGTGCTGGCCATGACCCACGGGCTTGGATTGAAGAAGATCATGGGCACGATCCACGCCTATCCCACCTATGCCGAGCTCAATAAGGCCGTTGCCAGCGCCTGGCGTAAGGCTCATGCGCCGGAGAAGGCTCTGGATCTTCTGCGCCACTGGCACGGGCTCTGGCGCTAGCCTTGCGCTGAGCCCTGGGCTCGCGTTCACTGAGAAAAAGTCTGCGTTAAGGGGAGAAGGGCGATGGCGTTTGAGATGGCGGGCCGGGTGGCCTTTATTACGGGGGCCGGCAGCGGTCTAGGAAAGGCCATGGCGGAGGCCCTGGCCGGGGAAGGCATGAAGATCTTTGCCGTGGATGTGGACGGCCCTGCCCTGGCTGCGCTGAAGGAGGCCTTCCAAGCGCGGAACGTGCCCATCGAAACGGCAGAGCTCGACGTCACCGATCGGGACGCGTTCGAAGCCGCGGCGGAGGCTTGCGTGGCCGCCTTTGGGGGCGTGCATGTGCTTTGCAACAACGCCGGGGTGTATCGCGGCGGCCCCCTCGACGCCATGACCTACGCGGACTGGGACTGGATCCTGGGCGTCAATGTGGGGGGCGTGGTGAACGGGCTCCAGGCCGTGCTGCCGCGCATCAAGGCCACGGGGGAGGGCGGCCACATCGTCAATACGGCCTCCATGGCCGGGCTGACCGCCGGGGCGGGCATGGGCGTCTATAACGCCAGCAAGTACGCCGTGGTGGGACTCTCCGAGGCCCTTCGGGCCGATTTGGCGGAAACGGACATTGGGGTGTCCGTGCTGTGCCCCGCCATGGTGGACACGGACATTGTCCGCAGCGAACGCATCCGTCCCGAGGCCCTCGCCGATCCCGGTTCCGATGCGGCCGCAGAGGATCAGATCGGGCGTATGCGCCGGGCCATGGCGGCCAGCATTCCTCCGGCGCGCATCGGCGAGCTGGTGGCCGAAGGCATCCGGGAGGGCCACTTCTGGCTCCTATCCCACCCGGAGATGCGCCTTCCCGTGGAGGCGCGGCAGGCGGAACTGCTCGAGGCCTTTGGCACGCCCCAGGCGGAGGACCTCGCCCGCCTGGAAACGCTCATGGGGGCCATGACCCCGGAGGACCCGTCTCCGAGTTAGCCGCCGAGGGCTTCGTATTCCTCGCTCAGCGCCAGCCATTCCCCCTCTAGGGCCTCCCGGTCCTGGCGGGCCTGGCCGGCGCGCTGCATGAGCGCCGAGACCTCGGCTTTCTGCTTCGGATCGTCGTAGAGCGCGGGATCAGCCAGCTGCGCTTCGAGGGCGGCCAGCTCGGCCTCCGCCGCCTCTAAAGCCCGCTCCGTGGCCTGAATTTTCTTCCGCAGGGGCGCCAGGGCGGCTCGCTGCGCGGCCGCTGCGCGCTTCTCCTCCTGCCGGGCCGCCCGGGTATGGGCGGCGTCCTCGTCCCGGGCCTTTGCGGGCCCGGACCCCTGGCCCCGATCGAGCAGCCAGCGCGCATAGTCCTGAAGGTCGCCGGTCCAGGGGGCTACGGCTCCATCGGCCACCAGCCAGAACTCATCGGCCGTCTCCCGAAGCAGGTGGCGATCGTGGGACACGAGCACCACGGCGCCCTCGAAATCGGCCAAAGCCAGGGCAAGGGCTTGGCGCATTTCCATATCCAGGTGGTTCGTGGGCTCATCCAGCAGGAGGAGCGCGGGCTTTTGCCACGCAAGCAGCGCAAGCACGAGCCGGGCCTGCTCCCCGCCGGAAAGGTAGGCCACGCTTTCCATGGCGTTTGCCCCGAAGCCAAAGCCCCCGAGGTGATTGCGCAGGGCCTGCTCCGGGGCCGTGGGGTCGATGGCTTGCAGCTGGGCCAGGGGTGGCGCATCGGCCTTGAGCTGGCTCATTTGGTGTTGGGCGAACCAGGCGACGGCGGCGTGGTGGCCAAAGCTTAGGGTGCCGGCGAGGGGCTCGAGCTCCCCCGCGAGGGTTTTGAGCAGCGTGGATTTCCCGGCGCCGTTCGGCCCCAGGATGCCAATGCGGGCCCCGGGCGCGATGCGGAAGCGCACCTTTTCAAGAATGACCTCGGGGGCGTAGCCAAGGCTCAGCCCTTCCCCCTCCACCAGGGGGTTCGAGCGCTTTTCCGGATTGCGAAAGGCGAAGCGGAAGGGCGATCGGGCGTGCACCGCCGCATTCGCGGCCAGCTGCTCGAGGGTGCGGAGCCGGCTTTGCACTTGCTTGGCCTTGGTGGCCTTGGCGCGAAAGCGGTCCACGAAGCGCTGAATTTCCGCCATGCGCTTTTGGCTTTTCACAAAGGTTTGCTGTTGGAGCGCCAGGGCCTCGCTTTGCTGGCGCTCGAAGCTTGAGTAATTCCCCCGGTACATCGTCACCGCACTGTTTTCGAGGTGGGCCACATAGGCGACCGTTTCGTCCAGGAAATCCCGGTCGTGGGAGATGATGAGGAGCGTCGCATCGAGCTTCTTCAGCCAATGCTCGAGCCAGAGCGTGGCGTCGAGGTCGAGATGGTTGGTGGGCTCGTCGAGAAGGTAGAGATCCGCGGGGGTCATGAGCGTCTGGGCCAGGGCCAGGCGCATGCGCCAGCCCCCGGAAAAGCTGTTTACCGGGCGCTGCGCATCCTGGCCGCGAAAGCCGAGACCGTGGAGGATCGCGCCGGCCCGGGCGTCCGCGGCGTAGCCATCGATGGCGTCGAGCTCGCTGTGGAGCCGGCCGATGGCCTCGCTGTCCCCGCTTTCCTCCGCCTTGGCCAGGGCCCCTTGAATACGCCGGAGCGCTTTGTCGCCATCGAGGGCGAAGTCCAGGGCGCTGCGCTCGGAGCTTGGGGTTTGCTGCGCCAGATGGGCGAGGCGAAGGCGGTCGGCGTAGGAGACATCCCCGTCCTCGGGCAGAAGCTGGCCCCGAATGAGGGCAAAGAGGGAGGACTTCCCGGCGCCGTTGGCCCCCACCAAGCCGACGTGCTGCTTGGCGTGGATTGTGAAGGAGACGCCATCTAAGATGACCTTCTCTCCACGGCGGCAAAACACATTTGAAAAGGTCAGCATGGGGAGCTCCGGCGGCAGCGCAGGGACGCTAGCGGGGCCGGGCAGACGGGTCAACCGGGGCAGTGCAACGGGGTGGGGGAACGCACCATGAAGATTGAAGCGCGGTCATCCGCGGGCGCCGACGTTTACGGCGTGGATTTACGACAGGTCGATGAGGCCGGGCTCGACGCCCTAAAGGCGGCCTTCGCCGCCCATGGCCTCTTGATCTTCCATGGGCAGCAGCTTAGCGAGCAGGATCACATCGCCGTCGCCAAGCGCTTCGGACGCATCAATATCAATCGCTTTTTTGAAAGCCATCCCGCGCACCCGGAAATCGCCATGGTCCGCAAGGAGCGCGAGCAGCTCCAAAACATCGGCGGGGGTTGGCACACGGATCACTCCTACGACCGAGACCCGGCCCTGGGGTCGATCCTCGTGGCTCGGGAGCTCCCGGAGACCGGGGGCGATACGCTCTTTTTAAACACCAGCGATGCCTTCGATCGCCTGTCCCCGGGCTTCCAGGCGATGCTTCGGGGGCTACGTGCCGTGCACTCGGCGAAGCATATCTTTGGCGCCGCAGCGGCCACGGCGGCGCAGGTGGACGGCGATCGGCTGGGGAATGCGGCAGCGGCGGACGGCCTCGCCGACGTGGTGCATCCCGTGGTGGTGCGCCATCCCCTCAGCGGCCGGCCCACGCTCTATGTGAATCCGGCCTTCACCCTTCGCTTCGAGGGCTGGACCGACCAGGAATCGGAGCCCCTGCTGCGCCAGCTCTACGCGCACATTTCCGCGGCCCCGGGGGTGTGCCGGGTGCGCTGGGCGCCGGGCATGGCGGCCTTCTGGGATAACCGCAGCACCTGGCACTACGCGGTCAACGACTATCACGGGCAGCGCCGGGAGATGCACCGCATCACCCTTGATGGCTGCGCTCTCGAAGCGGCATGAGGGCACTCCGGGAAGCCCGCGTCGAAACGGCTCGGCTCACGCTACAGACGGCCTGCGCCGGGACCGGGGATCCGCTGTTTTTGGTCAGCGGCACGGGGGCGGACCTGCGGGTGCGCCCCGGGCCCCTTGATGGGCCGCTCCCGGAGCGCTTTACCGTGTGGAGCCTTGATCAGCGAGGGCAGGGGCGCAGCGACGTCCCGCCCGGGCCCTATACCATGGCGGATTACGCCGATGATCTCGCGGCGCTCCACGACGCGCTGGGCCTGCCGCCCCTGCCTGTGGTGGCGATCTCCTTCGGCGGCATGGTGGCGCAGCACTTTGCCCTGCGCCATCCGCAGAAGGTCAGCAAGCTGGTGCTGTGCTGTACCTCCGCTGGCGGTGCCGGCGGCGCCTCCTATCCCCTGCATGAGCTGGAAAAGCTGGCGCCCGCGGCGCGCTTTGCCGCCAAGATGGCCGTGAGCGACCTTCGCCACGACGCCGCCTGGCAGGCCCAGCAGGGGGAACGCCTCGCCCCCGCACGGGAGGACGCGCAGCGTCAGAACGCGCGCCGGGTGAGCAACGCGGCCCTGATCCGGGGGGCGGCGCTCCAGCTTGCGGCCCGGCGGGACCACGATTGTCACGACGCCCTCCCGGCGCTGACCCTCCCGACCCTGCTGTGCGCGGGGCGCTTCGACGGCATCGCGCCCCTGGCCAACATGGAGGCGCTGGCGGCAGCCCTGCCCCAGGCCACCCTTCAGGTGTTTGAGGGGGGGCACCTTTTCCTTCGCCAGGACCGAGCGGCCTGGCCGGCCATTCTTCAATGGCTCACGGATGCGCCCGAAAAAGGACAAACGCATGAGTAAAGTGGCTCCGGTGGCGGGCTTCAGCGCGGCCACGGCCGCGGCCGTGGTGGTGGCCAATATGATCGGCACGGGGGTGTTTACCTCCCTCGGCTTTCAGCTGGTGACCCTCAACACGGGCTTTGCCCTCATTGCCCTCTGGGTCGTGGGCGGGCTCACCGCCCTCTGCGGCGCCCTGACCTACGCGGAGCTCGGGGCGGCCTTGCCCCGGTCCGGAGGGGAGTACAACTTTCTAAGCCAGGTCTATCATCCCGCCGCGGGCTTCACCTCGGGCTGGGTGTCCTTCACCGTGGGCTTTGCGGCCCCCGTGGCGCTGGCGGCCATCACCTTTGGGACCTACCTCTCCAGCATCTTCCCCGACCTGTCCGCGACCCCCCTAGCCCTGGGCCTGGTGGGCGTGCTGACGGTGATTCATGCCAATAGCCGGCGTCATTCCGGCGGCGTGCAGCGCAGTTTTACCGTGCTCAAAATCGCCCTCATCGTGCTGTTCTGCCTCGCCGCGGCCCTAAGCCTCGAGACCCCCCAGCCCGTGAACTTCTGGCCCACCCTGGAAGCCGGGAGTGAGGTGTTCTCCGCGGCCTTTGCCGTCTCGCTGATTTACGTGAACTACGCCTATACGGGGTGGAACGCAGCGACCTACCTTACGAGCGAGCTTGAAAATCCGCAGCGCGACCTGCCGCGCATCCTCGCCTTTGGCACAGCCATCGTGGCGCTCCTTTATGTGGCCTTGAACGTCACCTTCCTCCTGGTCGCCCCGGCGGAGGCCATGGTGGGGAAGGTGGAGGTGGGCTATATCGCAGCGCAAAGCGTCTTTGGCCCCGTGGGGGCCACCATCATGGGGACCGTGCTGGCGCTGTTGCTGATTTCCACCGTCAGCGCCATGACCCTGGCGGGCCCGCGGGTGCTCCAGGTAGTGGGGGAGGACTTCCCCCTGTTTCGGAGCCTCGCAAAAACCAACGCTGATGGTCTGCCGGCCCGGGCCGTTTACGTGCAGTCGGCCTTGGCCATGGCCTTTATTCTGACCGGCTCCTTCGAGTCCATCCTCATCTTTGCCGGCTTCACCTTGGGGCTGAACTCCTTCATGGCTGTGGCCGGGGCCTTCCTGCTGCGCTGGCGCCAGCCTGAGCGCCCCCGACCCTATCGCATTCCCCTCTATCCCTTACCGCCCCTGATCTATCTGGGGCTAACGGGCTGGACCATGATTTATCTGCTTCAAGCCCAGACCCGGGAAGCGCTCCTGGGGTTGGCCATCGTGGCCCTGGGCCTTGGGGTCTATGCCGTGGCCCGGCGCTTTAATCCGGCCTTTACCGCCGGGGATTCGGAGACTGCCCCATGACCACTCTTGCTCACCGCTTTGCCTCCGGCGTCGAAGGGATCCCCTTCACCGTTCCCTCAGCGAACCCGGAGAGCTATCAGGCCGTGCTGCGCGACGGCCTGGGCTGCCTGGAGCACAGCCCGGTGGCGCTCCAGGGCTTGCTCTTTCCCCAGGCGAAGCCCGCACCCCTGGTGCTGGTGGTCCCGGGAAGCGTGGGGGTCGCAAAATCGCACCGGGCCCACGCGGAAACCTTGCACGGGGCGGGCTATGCCACTGCCGTGCTCGATCCCTTTGGGGGCCGGGCCGTGGCCTCCACCGTGGCCAACCAGGCTCAGTACACCTTTGCCGCCAGCGCCTTTGACGTGTGCCGGGCCGCGGCCTTATTGGCTCAGCGCCCCGAGGTGCGGGGCGGGCAGCTGGGGGTGCAGGGGCACAGCCGCGGGGGTAGCGCGGTGCTTCAGGCCGCCGTCACCCGTTTCCGCGAAGCGGCGGGGGGGCCGGCGTTGGCTGGGGTCTACGCCGTCTACCCCTGGTGCGGGCACCAGTTCTTAAATCCGGCGGTGGGCGCCACCGCGGTGCGCGGGATCATCGGCGACGCCGATGAGTGGTGCTCCGCGCAGCAGATGCAGGGCTACCTCAATGCCATGCGGCTTAGCGGCGGCGCCGTGTCCTGGCGGGTCGTGCCGGGCGCCCATCACAGCTTTGACCGAGAAGAACCCGTGGCCCTCGAGCCCGAGGCTGCCGTGGCGCCGGCGGCGCCCACGGCCTACCTCACCGACGAGGGGGCTTTCCTGGCGCCGAGCGGCCTAGCCCCGGATCCCACGCTGTCCGAGCGCGATCTCATGGTGGCGGCCATGAAAGCGGGCTACGGCCGCAAGGGCGCCCACCTGGGGGCGCGCAGCGACGAGGAGCCGGCGCTCTTTCGCGCCGACATGCTGGCCTTTTGGCATCGAGTATTGCCCCTCGACGGCTAGCCGCCGCGGGGGAAGGGATAGATTCCCAGCTGAGTGTGGACCCAGGCGGCGGCCCCAAAGAGCCCCAGGGCAATCACGAGGGCCAGGAGGTCGTACTTCAGGGACGGCGCCGCGGGGCGCTCCCATTCCGGGGCCTGGCGTTTAATCACGATCACGGTGACCACGGCCCAGGCCAGGAGCCCGCCGAAGAGGAGCATGGCGGCCAGGTCGCCGTTCGCCAGGAGGTGTCCCGTCGCCCAGAGCTTCACCCCCGTGAGCTGCTTATGGCGCACCTTGGCGGAGAGCTTTCCCGGCACCATGGATAGGGCGAAGAACCAGAAGGCGAGGAGGACCAGCAGGTTAGTGGCGTGAATCATCCCCACCGGGGGCCACCATACGGGGATGAAGGGGGCGCTGCGATAGCCAAGGATCATCAGCACGAGGCCCGCACCGATGCCTAGGGCCGCAAGGCCTCGGCCCCGGTCCCCCAGCGCCTCGCGCTTCTGAGGATTTAGGCGCTTAAAAAGGTGGGCAAAGGACCACAGGAGCAGGCCCGCCAGTAGCATCAGCATTCCCATCGCTATCCTTCCTTATCTCAGTTGCGAGCGTCGCCGCTTTGGGGGCCCGCCTCTAAACCAAGCACAAAAGCGAGCATGGCGGCCCGCCGTCGCCGGCGCAACCGCCGTTTCAGGCGGGGGCTGCGCACTCCGCGAAGCAGTGGGCGAGCAGCTCCGTCAGGGCCGCTTCGTCTTCCGCGCCGAACGCCGCGGGCTGATCGCTATCGAGGTCGAAGACGCCGAGGAGCGTGCCGCGCCGGTTCCACACGGGCAGCACAAGCTCCGATTGCGTGCTGGCGGCGCAGGCAATGTGCCCGGGAAAGGCATGGACGTCGTCCACCCGCTGGGCCCGCCCCGTGCGCGCCGCGGCGCCGCAGACCCCCCGGTCAAAGGGAATGGTCAGGCACCCGTGGCCGCCCTGGTAGGGACCGATTTTCAACAGCCCCGGGGCGATCACGCGATAAAAGCCGGTCCAATCGGCCTGGGGCAGGGCGTGGTGCACCTCGCAGGCCACGGTAGCCATGAGGGCGATGGGGTCAAACTCTCCCGCGCAGAGGGCCGTGAGCCGCTGGCGAAGGTCACCGTAAAGGGCAGAAGTCATGGCAGCCTTTCCAAACCGGGGTTGCAGGTTAAGCAGTGTAGCGAAATGGGGCACAACATCCGCAGACCGTTTCGCCTTGCCTGCTCGGGGGGTAAAAAATTTCCCCTTTTGGTGCAAAAAGGAGTTTTTGTGCACCAAAGGGGATCGCTTTTACGGCCTCTGAAGTTGTTGTAATTTGTAAATAACTGAACTGTAGGGTGTTGCGGAGCTGGCATAGAACCTGCTCTTCAATCGTGCTTAAGTCACCTCTCTTACAGCATGCTCCCCGCCGTCATAGCGAGAGCGGGGGCTGGTCAAGTGCGCGGTCCTGGGAGGGGCTTCAGTGCTGGACTCTTGCATCCCTCGCATCCTGCGGAGGGTTGCGCAGTTTGAGTCGCTACACTGACGAGGAATAGCGGTTTCATGAGCTTTACATTCGATACGCTGGTGATGGTTCTCACCCTTCTGGGGGCGGGAGGCATCGCGGGCATCACCACGGGCCTCTTTGGCGTCGGCGGCGGGTTCATTATTGTCCCCACCCTGCTCGCTATCCTTCCGATCTTCACGGACGCGCCCGATACGCTCGTTCACACCGCCGTAGGGACCTCCCTCGCGAGCATTATTGTTTCCTCCGTGCGCGCCGTGCAGGCCCATCGCCGCCACGGCGCCGTGGATTTTGCCGTGCTACGCAGCTGGGCGCCCTGGCTCGTCCTTGGGGTCTGCGTGGGGCTGTGGGTGGCCTCCAAGGTGGATGCGCAGCGCCTGGTGCTTGTTTTCGCCATTGGCGTGGCCGTCTACTCGATCTACTTTATTTTCCCCAGCTGGTTTAAGCGGGACGCGGACCCCTGGAATCTGCCCACCGGTGGGGGCCTAGCCCTACTCGCGTCGGCCCTGGGGGGGTTCTCCGCGCTGCTGGGCATTGGCGGCGGGACGCCCTTTGTGGTGACCATGGTGGTGTGTGGGCGCACGGCCCACCAGGCCGTGGCGACGGCGGCGGGGGTAGGGTTCATTATCGCCTTGCCCGGGGCCATTGGCTTCTTGGCGCTTGGGATGCTCGATCCCAAGCCCCTTCCCGAGGGATCCCTCGGCTATATCCATATCCCGGCGCTGCTGGCCATTTCCTTTATGACGATGTTTACCAGTCCGCTTGGTGCGCGTATTGCACAGCGTTTGAACGAAGCGCATCTTAAGCGGGCCTTCGGCCTCTATTTGCTGATGATTTCCGGGACCATGTTCCAAAAATTTGTGTAAATACCCATCATGGCGTTGCGCCATGGCTTTCCTAAGCGACAAGTGAGGACTAAACCGTGAGCTTCCAACTTTCCAGACGACGTTTTCTCGGGCAAAGCTCCCTCGTCGCGGCGGCCGCCGCCGTGGGCGGTGGGCAGCTGGTCACGCTAGCGCCGAGCGCCCAGGCCGCGGGCCTAGACCTGCGCTATGGCCCGGCCACCGGCGTAGCCAAGCTCAATGCCAACGAAAACCCCTACGGCCCGAGCCGGGAAGCGGTGGCAGCGATGACCGCCGCCATCAACCAGGGCGCCTACTA
>JAUILI010000166.1 GCA_030433075.1 Gammaproteobacteria bacterium
GCCAAGCTATCGGGACTACCAGCGGCAAGGCCATCGAAGCGCGGCCATCGCTGATCTGGGCCGCTGTGCCCAGGCCCTGGAGCGCTTTCGCGTGGCGGAGCTCACCTACGTGGGTGCGCAGCTCGCCAGCCTTTGTGGAACCCAGTCGCCCCGCCAAGGGGATGCCCGGTACACGCTCACCTTAAGTGGCTTGAGCGCTACGGATTACGTGCTGCTGGCTTCCCCTCAGGGGTCCCAGGCCGGGGACGGCGCGCTGCGTCTGCAAGCGTCCGGGGTCCGGCACTGGGATCGCAATAACAACGGCTTTTTTGAAGATGATGAAGCGTCCTGGCAGTTTTAGGGGCGAGGGGATCACCCTTCTAGAACTGCTGGCGATCGTCGCCGTGCTGGCGATCCTCTCCCGGGCCGCCCTCCCTGATTTTTCCAACGTTCTCGAGCAGAGCCGGCTGGCGGCAGGGGCTAATGGCTTCGTGCGCGCCCTGGCCTTGGCGCGGACCGAAGCGATTAGCCGGGGCGAGGCCGTACGCTTAAGAGCCCTGGGCGAGGGCGCGTCCAACCCCTGGGGAACGGGCTACGCCGTGGAGACGGCGGCGGGGGTCGTGCTCCGCCAATTTTCCGTGGCCGCCGTTCAGGTAGTGGAGGCGGCGGGCGCGGATCGGGTGATCATCCTTCCTGAGGGGCGACTCCAAAGCAGCGCCGTGCTGCGGTTCTGCGGACCCTCCGGCGCCGGCCTTGAGCTCACCCTGGGGCGGAGCGGACGGGTCAGTCGCCGGGCGATGAGCTGTGCCTAGGCTTCGCGGCTTTTCTCTCCTTGAGGTGCTGGTGGCCATGACCCTCCTGGCCCTGGGCGTGCTGGGCATGGGGGGCTTGCAGCTTTCCGTGCTTCGGGCCCAACAAGGCAGCCTGGAGCGAACCCAGGCCACGATCCTGGCTGAAGACCTCCTCGAACGCGCCTGGCTCAATCCCGGCCAGAGCTACGCCTTGGCTTTTGACGCCGAGCCGCCCAGTAGCGTCGATTGCCGCGCCCAAAGTTGCACTCCGGCCCAGCTTCGGCGCTTTGACCAAGCCCAATGGCTGAGGGCGCTGGCGAGCACCCTGCCGGAAGGGGACGGCGCCGTGGAGGAGTCGGGCCTTGAGCGGCGGGTCACGGTGCGCTGGCGGGAGGGGCCCGGCAGCGCCCTCGTTTCCCTGTCTCTCCTGACCCTGAGCGCAGCGCCGTGAACGCCAAAGGGGTCACGCTGATTGAGCTCATGATTGCCCTCGCGCTGGGGGCGATTGTCTCCCTAGGGGCCGTCCAGCTCTTCGATGCGAGCCAGCGCAGCGCGAGCCTGGGGGAGGGTCAGGCGCGGCTGCAGGAAAATGGTCGCTTTGCCCTGGCCTTTCTGAGGGAGGCGGTGCGGAGCGCCGGGATTGCGCCCTGCGCTGGGCTGACGCCAACGCTACGCAGCACCCTGCGAGGCAGTACGGGGAATGGGCCCCCGCCGCGCTTCGCTCTGGGTGCCGGCTTAGGCGGCTATGACGGAGGGCGTCAGGGCTTCGCGCCGTCCCTGACGGGAAACGACCTGGGGCTGGAGGCGGCCAATCTCCGCGCCGGCAGTGATGTCCTCGTGGTTCGGGGCTTTCAGGGAGAGGGGCTTCGGCTGGTGAGCGATATGCCCCAGCCTTCAGCGGTGCTGTTCACCGAGACCCCGGCGGACCCGGACCTTTTTGCTTCCGGGGCGGTGCTCCTCATCAGCGACTGCCGGCGGGGGACGATCTTTCAGCTGCAGGGCGGAGGCTCCACGGGGCAAGGCTTTCGCCTCACGCGCACTCGGGGCGCGAATCCCTCTCCCGGGAACTTCACCACCGATCTCTACTTTGATGGCAGCCCCTTCGCCGCGGGTGCCACCCTCCAGGCCATCTCCGTGCGCAGCTTTTTTATCGCCCCCGGGGTAGGGGAGAACAATCGGGGGGATGCTCCGCCCACCCTCTATCAGAAGGGCGTCGGCGCGGCGGAGGCCTTGGTGGAAGGGGTAGAGGATCTTCAGCTTCGCTTTGCCGTGGACCAGGATGGCGATGGGGTGCCGGAGCAATACCTTAGCGCCGGGTCCGTGGCGGACTTTGCCACCGTCCGCGCGGTAGAGCTTTCCGTGTTGGCGACCAGCGTGGACGCGGTGAGCGACGAGGGGGATGGAATCTTGCGCAAGCGCTTCACCCAGGTGATCGCCCTGAGGAACCGCGCGCCGTGAACCCGCGTCTTCACGAAGCCCCCCAGGGGGGGATTGCCTTACTGCTGGCCCTGGTGGTGCTTTTGCTGGTCACCA
>JAUILI010000070.1 GCA_030433075.1 Gammaproteobacteria bacterium
CCCCCTCTCGGATCTCTTCGTGGTCTATAGCCGCGGCGGGTCTCTGGACGATCCCGCGGGCCGGGGCTTCGATGAGCTTTTCAACCGCAACTTCGCGGAGCCTGATCAAGACCAGCTGGTGGTGATGCTCCGTTACCGCATGGGCTCCTAGGGCCCATCCCGCCCGAGGGCAAGGGTCACCACAAAGCCCGTAGGCCCCCGGTGAACCGGGGCGAGGCGTAGCGTGCCCACCCCCGGCGCGCTTCGTGTCAGGCGCCAGGGGTTAGGGGTCGCGCCAAGGCGGCCGAGTCCACTTAGTCCGCGTCCATCGGCCTTTAGGGCCGCCTCTAAGGCGGTCCAGTTGGCCGTCAGCTTTCCGTAGGGCGCCTGTCCTGTCGCCCAGGGAAGGCGCCTGGCGAGGCTCGCTCTTGGGTGCCGTCGATCTCGCTCGCAGTCCACCCCAAGGCGTAGCCCCAGGCCCGCGGCCCAGGCGACCAGCACGAGCCCGTCGCTGTGGGTGATGCTAACGGCGTAGCGCCGCCCCGTGGCGCTGCGCAGCCGAGGGCGTCGACGATGCCGCAGGCGAAGGCGCTGATGCTTTGGGCCCTGGGTGCTCAGAAGCCCAGCGGCCACCCGCTGAGCTTGGGTAAGGGGACGATCATGGCGTAGGCCAGCGCGGCGTGAGAGGAAGGGGGCAGGGCTTCCTTCCGGCGCCCAGGCCAGAAAGAGGGTGACCGATCCCAGGCGCTGCTTCGCCTGGCCCGCGCGATGCTTCATGGATAGAGGCTGCGAAGCCCTGCGTCGAGGCTGATCTGCGGCGTCCACCCCGTGCGGGCGCGAAAGGCGCTGCTATCGCAGGACCAATCTTCAAAGGTGAGTTCCCGCACCTTGCCGGGGGTGAGCATAGGATCGTCGCCGAGGGCCTTGGCGCTAAGCGTGGTCCCCAGGGAAAGGAGGTAAAGAAGCGTCTTGGGCACGGGAATCACGCGCACCCGGTCGCCTCGGAGGCGGGCCGCGGCGGCGGCGATTTCGCGCCAGCGGTAGCCTTGAGCTCGGGCATCGGCGAGGGGGTAGGGCCCGGCTTCCCCGGGCGAGGTGCGCATGGCGAGGAGCAGGGCATCCACCAGATCATCGATGTGCAGCAGGCTGACCCTCCGATTCCCCACGGGCCGGGGCAGCAGGCCCTTCATGGCCTGATCCAGCAGGGGCTTTAATTCTCGATCTCCAGGGCCGTAGACCGCCGTGGGGCGCAGGATGAGATCTCCGCTTTGTCCACGGGTGGTGACCAGGAGCTCGGCGCTGCGCTTACTGGCGGCATAGTCCGACAGCTGGGGCTGGGCCGCAGCAAGGGTCGAAACGTGGAGTAAGCGTGCCTTTGGGGCCGCTGCCGCCATGGCGTCGAGCAGTGCCGCGGTGCCGTCCACGTTGACCGCATCGAAGGCCCGGCGCGAGGCGCCGCGCACGGCCCCGGCGCAATGGATCACCCAGGCCGCATCGCGCACGAGGGTTCGGAGGGCCACGTTCGAGGATAGATCCCCGCGGACCACGGTCACCGTGTCCGGCAGCCGACTGTCCGCTTGCCGGGAAAGGGCTCGGACCACCTGCCGGCTAGGCTCCAGCCGCTGGCAGAGCGCCCGACCGATAAACCCCGTCGCGCCGGTAATGGCGATGGGGCCGGGAAGATCGCTTAGGAGATCGCTATTCACGGCGTCTCCGAAGGGGCGCCGAGGGCCAATTCGAGGCTTGGGTCCTGGTCGAGGAAGAGCTGCTTGGCCTTAGCCCGGGAGAGCTTGCCCGAGGTGGTGCGGGGAAGGGCATGGGGGGCCACGCCGTGGATCTGCGCTTCTACCCCAAAGGCCGTTTGCACGGCTCGGCGCACCGTCCGCAGGAGTGTCTGACGCTTTTCTTCATCGCGTTCTCGGCATTGGAGGAGCACCACGAGCTCGTCGTGTTCCGGGCCCTCAACGGTAAAGGCGGCGGCGTCGCCTGTTCGCCCCTCCGCGCTCCGTTCGGCGGTCAGTTCGAGATCCTGGGGCCAGAGGTTACGCCCATTGACGATGAGGAGATCCTTGCGCCGCCCGGTCACCACGAGGGTGCCGGCTCGAAGGTAGCCAAGATCGCCCGTATCTAACCATTCGCCATGGAGCGCGCTGCGATCGAGCCCCGTCTCCGTAAGGTAGCCCTCCATGGTGCTCGGGGTGTGGAGGAAGATGCTGCCGAGCACGCCATCGGCGCAGGGGGCCCCGGAGGGATCGCGGATTTCGATCTCATAGCCTGGCAGCGCTTCCCCACAGCAGGTGAAGCGCAGGCTTTCCGGGCCCTCGGCAGCCTTGGCGATGCCCTCCCGTTCCCGGGCAAGGCGATCAATGCGATCGGTCTTCAGGCCCGTTCCCGGTTCCGTAAAACTCACGGCGAGGGACACTTCGGCCATGCCATAGGAGGGCATAAGGGCTTCGGTCTTGAAGCCTCCCGGGGCCAGGGCCTCCGCAAAGGTTTCGAGCACCTGGGGCCGGATCATGTCGGCGCCGCAGCCGGCGATGCGCCAGTGGCCCAGGGAGAAACTCTCCGCGTCCCGGGGCCGCAGCCGGCGCGCCGTCAGCTCGTAGCCGAAGGGCGGGGAGAAGGAGATCGTTCCTCCGTATTCGCTAATGAGGCGGGGCCAGAGCCGGGGCCGCATGGCGAACTCTCGCGACCCTAGATAGTCGATGCTGGTCTGGCTGGCCATGGGAACCATCACTTTCCCCACGAGCCCCATGTCGTGATAGATCGGAAGCCAGGAGCAGAAGCGGTCGCTTTCCGTGATCTTCAGGCCGTCGCGGATAATCCCTTGCACATTGCGCAGGGTGGCGCGTTCTGTCAGCACCGCCCCCCGGGGAAATTGGGTGCTCCCGGAGGTGTACTGCACGTAGGCGACCTCGTCCGGGCCGGGGAGGGGCGGAAGCGTGCCCTGAGGGCCAGCAAGAAGGTCTGCCACAGTGTGCACGGGGATTTGCGTATCGGCGGCTGCGGCGTCCGCGAGGTAGGGCAGGAAGGCTTCCGTGGCCAGGGCGACCTTGGCGTCGGCGTGGCGCAGGAGCCGGCCGAGCAGCTCGATGAAGGGGGCCGTGCCTCCCATGTGAATGCTCGCCGGGAGGGGCACGGGAACGAGCGCGGCGCGCCGGGCGGCAAAAAAGGCCATGTGAAAATCCGGGTGCGTTTCCGCAACGATGCCCACGCGGCTGCCCCGCGGCAGGGCGAGGGCGGCGAAGGCGCGGGCAAGCGCCTCAGCGTTCTCGGCGATCTCGCCCCAGCTGAGGGATGCGCTCAGCTGACCCCGGCCATCGAAAAAATTGACCCCCGTTCCCGACGCCGCGGCATAGGACAGGGCCTCCCAAAGCGTGGGAAAATCACCGAGGCGTAGCGCTTGGGCGCGCGCCGTTGGCGTTACCGTGGGCAGGTCGGAGTGGGTCACGCGGTTCGTCAATCCTTAGGCCCGTAAGGGCATCTTTAAAACCGTTCTATTATGCGCCCAAAGCGCGGGCGATGGCATAGGCCGGCAAGCCCAGCCGAACCAGCGCAGGGAAAGGGGAAATCCATGACGCCGGTGCACTTCGGCATTTTAGCGGCGGAGCGATCAGGCCCGAGCCCCTTTCATGAGGCAGAAGGGGTTTCCCTGAAAACGCTGGTGGATATTGCCGGCGAGCCCATGCTGGCCCGGGTCATCGCCACCGTCTCCGCCGTAGCCCCGGGAGCCCCCGTGCTCTGCGGCCCCGCACCCGAGCAGCGTGCGAAGGCCCCTTGGCTTGAGGCAGCCCTGGCGGAGGGCGCGGTGCGCTGGCTGCCCCCGGAGCCGTCCCCGGCGCGGAGCGCTGAGGCCCTTTGGCGGCAGGCCGAGGCCGAAGGCTGCGCGCTGCTGCTCACCACTGGGGACCATCCTCTCTTAACGCCGGAGACTCTTCGTGCTTTTTGGGCGTCGGCGGAGCAGGGCGATCAAGACGTCGCCGTGGGCCTTGCGTCCTATGACGCGGTGCGGGCGGCCTTCCCCCACTCTCGGCGGACAGCCCAGCGCTTTTCCGATGGGGCCTACTGCGGCACCAACCTTTTCTACTTTCGAGGCGCGCGCGCGGAGGGCGTGCTCACCTTCTGGCGTGAAGTGGAAGCGCTGCGAAAGCGCCCGGATAAGATGCTTCGCACCCTGGGCCTTGGGCTGGCAGCGCGCTATCTGGCCGGGCGCCTGTCCCTGACCTCGGCCCTTGAAGCCCTCAGCGAGCGCACGGGGGCGCGGTGCCGGGCTATTCCCGTGCATGACCCGGACGCCGCCGTGGATGTGGATTCCCTAGAGGATTTAGCAACGGTGCGGGCGCGCTTTGCCGTCCGGGCGGCGGAGGCGGCGCGAAGCTAGGGGGTGCCCCCGGGGCGTTTCAGCCGGGCCTCGAGGTGCCAGTTCGGTGCATCGCCAAGGCGAACCCCAACCCCCGCAAGGTGCACCTCGGTCTCGGAGACCGTTACGGCCAGACGGTTGTAGCCGGCCTTGCGGCATCCCCGCTCCCCGGTGGCGGAGGCCGAGGGGGCGCTGAGGACCGGAATGGGGCCCTGAGGGCCGGGAAGGGTACGACTTAAGCTTTCGTGGCAATGCCCATGCAGCAGCAGTTCCGCCCCCGTTTCCGCGACCAGCGATGCCAGAGCCTGCGCGTCCACCAGGCGCTTGCGCCATTTGTCCATGCCGGGCCCGGGGGCGTGGTGAATCATGATCACGCGGGCATAGCCGGCCGCCCCGGCGGCCCGCAAAAGCGCTCGAAGACGCTGAAGCTGCGCCGTGCCCAGGCCGCCGGTGGCGAAGGCCGGGGGGGCCGCATGGCCGCTGTTGACGGTGATGAGCGCCACGGCGCCGCGGAGCTGAAGGCGGGGCCAGGGGCCCTTGGGATCGGGCAGGTAGGGCGCCCAAAGGCGCTGCAGGTGAGCCTCGGAGCGGCTCGGGATATAAACGTCATGGTTGCCGGGAATCACGCTGACCGTGTCTCCGTCCCCAAGGCTCTGAAGCCAGGCCAGGGCCTCACTCAGCTCATGTTCATGGCCAATGTGGGTAAGGTCTCCCGTAATACACCAGTGCTCCGGCGTCTCCTCCCGAGCCGCGCTGACCACCGCGTCGAGGGTGGCGCGCTGATGGACGAGCCGCCGTTTGCGCCGCCAGGACAGCCACCCCAGTAGCCGCTGATCCCGTAAGGTGAGGGGCGCGATGCCGCTTAGGGTGCTGAGATGCGGGTCCGAGAGGTGCGCGAGCTTTATACTGCTCTCCCGGGGCGCAGCCGGCAGCACGAGGGGCGTGGCGGGGGTCATGGGCGAGAGGCCAACCAATTGAATCGCATTGCTATCCTTAGTAACGCCGGGAGTGGCCGGAATGCGCGGAAGGCCGCGCTCATCGAGAGCTTTGGCGGCCTCACGGCGGTGCACCAGGAGGTTACCCGATCGGCAGCCGATGTGCCGAGGGCCTTAGAGGCGCTCCTCGCCCGAAACCCCTCCGTCCTCGCGATCAACGGGGGGGACGGCACCGTGCACGCGGTGCTCACGGCGCTCGGAGATCGCCCCGCGCCGCCCCTCGCCGTGTTGCCTGCGGGCAGCACCAATATGACTGCCCATGATCTGCGCTGCGGAGGGCGCCTCAGCCGTCGCCGGCGGGCGCTCCTCGCGCTTCGTGATTTGCCCCGGGAAACCTGGCCCACCTTGGCTCGCGCGCCCCTCGCCCTGCAATGCCCCGACGGTCGGGAGCTTCGGGGGTTTTTCTTTGGCATGGGCATGATTGTCCGGGGTATCGAATATTGGCATGCCAGCCTGCGCCACGGCGCCGGCGCCGGAGAGTGGGCGGCGGGGGCCGCGTTGCTACGGGTGGCCCTGGGCATGCTGCGTCGGGAAGCCCCCTTTGATACGCCCGTGCAGCTGCCGGCGGTGCTCGACGGCGATCCCCTTGCTCCTGCGCCCAAGAGCCTTTTTTTGGCCAGCACCATGCAGCGCCTTTTCCTGGGCATGACCCCCTTCTGGGGACGGGGGGCAGGGGCCTTGGCTTGCACCTGGCTTAGCGACCGTCCCCAGGGCTTAGGCTGGCGGCTGCCAGCCCTGCTCACGGGGCGGGCTCGGTTCCTGCCCCCGGCCGCGGGCTTTTTTAGCCGACGCGGGGAAACGCTATCCCTGACCGTGGAGGAACCCTGGGTGATCGATGGGGAAGCCTACACCGATCTGGGAACGCTCACCTTGCGGGCCGCGCCCCCTCGCACCTTCGTGGCGCTGGCTGGGCCGGGCCGGGATCGGTCGGGTCGCGAAAGGCCTCGAGGCCAAGGGGGCTAGATGCCCTAGAACAGCAGGCGCGCGTTGTGCTGCGCCGGGAGCTTGATCGCCCACCCCAGCCTGCCCTCGAGCCGCTCCTAAGGACGATTGGGGACCGCTATGGGGAAGGGCTGGTGGCCATTCTTTACTACGGGTCCTGTCGCCGGGAAGACACCCTTGAGGGGCTCGTGGATTTCCACGTCATTGTGAAAGATTTCTCAGCGCTACCCCGGGGGCTGGGCCTTGCGGCGCGCCTTTTGCCACCGAACGTTTACTACCTTGAGGTGCCCACGGCGGCGGGGACCCTCCGTTGCAAATACGCGCTCCTAACCCAGCGCCAGTTTCTTCGGGGCTGCAGCCGCCTTTCGGCCTTTCCCTACTTCTGGGCGCGCTATGCCCAGCCCATGAGCCTTCTGGCCTGCGAGGCGAGGGAGACGCGGGCGCTCCTCGCCTCGGCCATGCTTGGGGCCGCGGAAACGCTCCTCGTGCGGACCTTGCCTGGGCTTCCCGAGGGCACGAGTGGAAAGGTCCTTTGGCAAGCGGCCCTGGGGCATACCTACGGCACGGAGCTCCGCCCCGAAGGACCGGGCCGCGGGGATGTGATCATCGAGCGGGACCTGGCCTTTTTTGAGGCCCTGGCCGCCCCCGTGCTTGCCCGGGAGCGCGCCTGGCGCGCCCGCAGCGGCCCACGCTGGGCGCGGGGGACCTGGGCGCTACGGCGGCTGCTCGGGAAGCCCCTGGCGCTCGCTCGGCTGTTTAAGGCCCTCCTCACCTTTGAGGGTGCGCTCGACTACGGCGCCTGGAAGCTCGAGCGTCATAGCGGTGAGCGCATCATGCTTACCCCGCGCCTGCGCCGCTTCCCCTGGCTCTTTGTCTGGCCCGAGCTGTGGCGCCTGTGGCGGGCAGGGCGTCTCTGATGGCTGCGCGCCTGTGGGTGCTAGAGGGGGGTAAGCCCGGCGATACGACCCAGCTGCTGAACCTGGCGGAGCACCTCTCCGTCCCCTTCGAGCGCCGCCGCCTAGTCCCGAAGGCGCGCTGGGTTTTGGGGAAGCCTCCGCTCCTTCCAAGCCTCTACCCTTTCGATTTGTCCGCTTCCGATCCCCTTGAGCCGCCGTGGCCAGAGGTGATCCTGGTCGCCGGACGCCGGCCCACCATGGCCGCGCTTTGGGTTCAGCGGCAGAGCCAGGGCCAGACTAAGCTGGTGATTCTCGGACGGCCCAAGGGCTATCGAAAGCGGTTCTCCCTCATTCTCGCGCCGCCCCAGGCCCTGGTTCCGGAAGCGCCGGACGTCCTGGCCCTGGAGGCCCCGCTCTTTGTCCCTAAGGCGCCGGCCCTGGGGCCGGAAGCCCAGGCGCTGGAGGACGAGCTCCGCGCCTTGCCCCGGCCCCTGACCGCGGTGATGCTCGGCGGGGCCACGCGCCCCTACCGGTTTGATGAAGCCGTGCTCACGGATCTGCTGGAAACGCTGACCCAGCAGCCCGAGCTGTCCCGCGGCACGCTCTACTTCTGCGGCTCCCGGCGTACGGCGCCGGCGGTGCTTGATGCCCTGGCCCAGCGTCTACCGCCCGGGGCCCGGCTCTACCGCTGGCAAGAGCAGGATCCTGCGAATCCCTATGGGGCCCTACGCCGCCAGGCCGATCAGCTTATTGCCACTAGCGATTCCCTCTCCATGCTTATGGAATTGAGTGGCGACGGGGCGCCCCTGGGCATCTATCCCCTGCCAAAAACGGTAGACTGGCGGGAGCGCTTGGAACGGCTCGTGGGCGCCTTTCCACGCCTGGCGGCCCTGCGTGCCTCGGCCGTGGCTCGGGGCTGGCTGCCGGCGCCGCGGAACCTTGATGCCGTTGCGGAAGCGCTCGTGGCCTCGGGCGCAGCCTATCGCCTCGGCGAAGGGCCGGGCCCTTCCGGTCCGGCGATCGGCATCAGCGGTGAGCGGGCCCTTGCGAAGGCCAGCGCCGCGGTTGAAGCACTCCTTGCGGCGAGCGCGCCCAAGGCGCACCACACTGTTTTGGGGGATCCATGACTGATGCTTTGCTAACCCTTCGCCGCAGCCTCGAACGCGGTGGCGCCGTGCTGATGAGCGATCAGCACCGGGTGCGCCTGGAGCGCTGGGTGCGGGGGGGCTTGGAGGCCCGGCGTCTCCGCCAAGCCGATGCCGCCGTGGTGTCCTTTGGGAAGGCCGGGCGCACCTGGCTGCGGGTCATGCTGTCCCACTTTTATCGGGCGCGCTTCGGCATTGAAGAGCCCATCCTTTTTGAATTCGATAATTTGCACCGCCTGAATCGGGCCATCCCCAAGCTCTTTTTCACTCACGATAACTACCTTGGGGATTGGACCGGCCAGGGACGCAGTAAGGCCGACTATTTCGAACGCCCCGTGCTCTTTCTGGCGCGCCACCCGGCGGACACGGCGGTCTCCCAGTACCATCAGTGGGCCCACCGCATGCGGCCCCACAAAAAGCTTCTGAATCAGTATCCGCCCCACGGCGAGGCGCTCTCCCTCTTTGAGTTTGTGATGGGCGAGGGTGGGGGGATTCCGCGCATTGTGCGGTTTATGAATGATTGGGCCGAGGCCTTCCCGAAGACGCTCCGCCATCAGGTGGTGCGCTATGAAGATCTGCGCGCCGAAACCACGGCAACGCTCGCCTCCGTGCTGGCCTTCCTGGGGGCGCCGAAGGATCCGGAGGCCGTGCAGGCCGCGGTGGACTTCGCCTCCTTTGAGCGCATGAAGGCTCGGGAGGCGACGGGGGAGCGCATGGCCGGGGCAGGGGATCGACTGACCGCCGCCGACCCGAACAACCCCGATTCCTTCAAGACCCGGCGGGCGAAGGTGGCGGGCTATCGCGACGATTTCACCGCAGCGGAACTGGCGGAGATCGACCAGTACATTGACACCCATCTCCATCCCCGCTTCGCCTACGGGCGCGGGCAAGAAAACGGCTGAAGGGGCCCTGGCTATGGCTAAACCGTGCGTCTTTATCCACACCAACCATAAGCAAATCCTCGGGGCGAAGGTGGCGCGCTGGGCGCTCAAGCGTCAAGCCGCGGACCCCGAGGCCTTTGATGTGGCGTTCATCGATACGCGGGATTACCCCGTCTTTGCGGAGCACGAGGGCCAAGCCTATCTCCGCGACGGCGTGGAGCGGGTGTGGCTAAACGAGGATTTGCAGTCCTTCACGCCCCTGCGTTTTATGCCGCCGAAGCTCATGGGCTACGAGGGGCGGGCCGTGGTGATGGACCCGGACATTTTTGCCCTCGGGGACATTACGGCCCTGCTCGAGCGCGATATGGGCGGTAAGGCGATTCTGTGTCGGAAGCGCTCCGGCCCCAAGGGCGCGATTGATAAGTGCTGGGCCTCCAGCGTCATGCTGCTGGATTGCGCCAAGCTCACCCACTGGGATGGGGAGCAGGGCTTCCGAGAACTCTTCGCGCGCACCCGGGATTACTCCCAGTGGGTTTGTCTGAAGCTCGAAGACCCCAATACCATCGGCGTGCTCGAGCCGGAATGGAACGACTTCGACCGGCTCACCTCCGCAACCCAGCTGCTTCATACCACGCGGCGCATGACCCAACCTTGGAAAACCGGCCTTCCCGTGGATTGGCGCCCGGCGGAACGGTTTCGAGCCTTTCCGCCCCTGGGGTGGCTCATGCGGGCCCGACGGAAGCTCTTTGGGGAGTACGCCTTCCTGGGGAATTATCGCCGGCACCCTGACGCTAACCAGGAGCTCCTGTTCTTTGGTTTGCTCAAGGAATGCCTGGCCCAGGGCGCGATCACGGAAGCGGAGCTGCGGGCGGAGATGGCAGCGAACCATCTTCGTCACGACGCCTTCGAGGTGCTCGAGCGCACCCCAGACCTCGCCCCACCCCCGGCGCCGCCCCTGGCCCTGAGCGCCTAGGGGTCGCCCTCCATCAGGCGCGCAAGCGCGCCTAGGGCCGTCTCGAGGCTGGCCTCCGGGAGGACGGCGGCCGCGGGGGAGGGGGTCGGCAGGGGGCCCTGTTCCAGGGCAGCCAAGGTCCACAGGCCGCCCGTGGCCTCCCAACGATTCAGCAGGTTTCGGGTATTCCGGCGAAAGCGTCGGGGCGCGAGGCGCTGAGCAAGGCGGTGGGTCACGCTCTCCCAGCGGAGGGACCAGGGTTCCGGAAGCGCAGCGTAGGCGGTGATGCAGCCGGCGCTCATGGCCTCCAAGATCATCGACATGCTGTCCCCCGTGACCACCGCCAGCTTTCCTTCCCCTAGCCAACGCTGAAGGGGGCTCGGCGCGCGCTCCGCCTCGTGCCACCAAAAGCCTTCCGGACCCAGGCCTTCGCTGTTGTTGGCGCCGTTGTTCGCGCTGTTGTCGGCGTTATCGCGCAGGACTTCAGCCACCGCAGCTTCCACGGCCCTCGGGGTTCGGGGGCTCGTGCTAATGCGCGGGCGAAGCCCCTCCCGGGCGCACAGGGCGAGAAAACGCTGCACCAGGGCCACGGCGAAGGCGGGGGGTAGGGTCTGGGCCCCGGAGGGCCCGCCCAAGAGCAGCAGTCCGTGGTGCCGGGGACCGGGGGGCGCAGCCTTCGCTGCGGGCCCGCCCAGGGGCGTGGGGAGGCAGACCACGGGGCCTAGCGTCGGATCGAGCGCGTATTGGGCGGTGGTGAGCGTAAGGTCGAGGTGCCTAGGGTGGGTCCAGGGCCGCCCCAGGTGCACAATTTTGCTGCGGCCGCCGCTCGCCCGCTGAATCCACCGGGCCACCGGTTCGTTGCGTCGCCCGGCGGTGAGCACGAGGTCCGGCCAGGGCGCCGTGAGCGCCGCCCGGAAGGGAGGCTGCACGGCGGCCAGGCTCGCTTGCCGAGTCACTTGGAGCCAGAGATCCGCGCCGTTAAAGGCCAGGGGTTTGGCCGTGCCTTCCCAACCAAAGCGGGCCGTGGCGGCTGCCCCGAGCGTTTCGAGCTGACGGTTGTCCCCCGCCTTTTGCCCAAGGAGGGTCCAGTAGCGAAGGGGCCTTGGCAAGCGCGCACTCCCCCGGAAAGTCTTAAAGGCCGTTACACTACACCACTTGGGCGCACGGGCGTCGGAAGGCAGGGCGGGAAACGGCGTCTTGATACTCGATCACTATCTTTTGCGGCAGGTGCTGGGCCCCTTCGTATTGGGCGTTGTGCTGCTGTGCGTGGTCTTCGCTGCCTTTGCCGGATCCAACGTCCTCGCCGATGCCGCTGCCGGGGCCCTGGCCCCGTCCGTAGTCTGGAAGCTGATTGCCCTAAAGCTCCTCGTGGCCGGCGAGGTGATTGTGCCGTCGGCGCTCTTTTTCGCCGTGCTCTTCGTTTTCGAGCGGCTCAGCCGCGACCGGGAACTCGTGGCCATGATGGCCGGTGGGGTCGCGGGCCTGCGCCTGATCCTGCCTCTAGCTTTGGCCGGGGCCATCGCGGCGGTCCTCGTTGCCCTCCTGTCCTTAGAGCTGCGCCCTTGGGCCTATCGAACCAGCTACCTCCTTGAGGATTTGGCCACCCGCCCGGACGTCAGCACCATGAGAGCGGGGCGCTTTTACGCCCTCGGCCCTCAGCTAGTGGTCACCGCCAGTGGCGTGGACGGGGAGGGGCGTACGCTCCAGGACGTCTTCGCGCGGCAGCAGGAGGGGGAGGCGCTGCAACTCATTCGCGCCGAGGCCGCCCACTTGGCGCCCCCCGACGAGGACGGGGTGCAGGTGGTGGAGTTTCGGCGAGGGGAGATGCTCACGCTGCGCGACGGCATTCAGCAGGGGGACCGGCGCCAGCGCTTTGAATCCCTGACCTATCGCTGGCGCTACGGCGCCGTGCTGGGACGCCCTGACCATCGCCGAGCTCAGGCCACGGCGGCCCTTCAGCCCTCCCCGGCGCCGAAGGATCGCGCGGAGTTTCAGTGGCGCGTGACCATGCCCGTGCTGGCCTTCGCCATGACGGTTTTGGCTGCGGCCCTGGGCGCGTTCCTGCCCCTGGCCGGACGCTGGCGCATGGCTGCGGCGGTAGGCCTGTACATCGCCGTGTTCTATTTAGCGGCGGCGGCGCAAACGGCGCTAGAGAACGGATCCCTCGCGGCCTTTCCCGGGCTCTATGGCCTACCCCTGCTCCCCTTACTGGCG
>JAUILI010000167.1 GCA_030433075.1 Gammaproteobacteria bacterium
AAGGTGCCTGCAGGCTACACTTGGCTCGGCTATGACCAAGGTCGCACCCCCGCCGCCCCCCTCTTCGGCGCCGTACCCTTTGGCCTGTCCCCTTGGGCCTACCTGGCCTGGTGGTACGAAGGGGAAGGGGAACGGCTAGCCCAGGAGATCTATCACGACCAAGGTCTTCACCCCATCCTTTGCGGCCTGATCGGGCCCGAAACGGCCGGGTGGTTTCGGAAACCCATCGACACCGCCGAGGACCTTGAGGGCCTCAAGATTCGCTTCGCCGGCCTCGGGGGCAAAACGCTCCAGGCCCTCGGCGCCTCCGTCACCATGATTCCCGGAAGCGATCTCTTCCAGGCGCTGGAGAAGGGTGCCATTGATGCAACGGAATATTCGCTGCCAGTGGTGGACGACAAGCTGGGCTTTCCCCGGGTGGCGCCTATCAACTACTTCCCCGGCTGGCACCAGCCCTTCACGGCCTTCCACCTGGTGGTGAACCTTCAGCGCTGGAACGGCCTCGCGCCGGCAACCCAAAGCGCCCTAGAAACCGCGTGCACCGCGGGAGTCACGCGGAACCTGGCGCGCTCCGAGGGGCTTCAAGGCGCCGTGCTCGAGCGCTTCCAAAGGGAGGGGGTGGATACGCGGGTCCTCGACCCGGCCCTGCTGGACACGCTGCGCACCGCAGCCCAGGCCGTGCTCGAAGAGGAGGCCGCCGCAGACCCCACCTTCGCCCGGGTCTACGCCGATCAGCAGCGCTTTGCGGAGCGCTACGCGGTCTGGGATGCGCTGGCCTACCCCCGTAGCGCGGCGCCGTGAGCGCCCTCCCCCACACCCGCCTGTCCCAGGCCGTAGGCGGCTTTTTACAGCGCCTGGGGCGCGCCGCGGCCTGGCTCTGGCTGGCCCTTTTAGCCGTGATTGTGCTGAACGTGACCCTACGTTACGCCTTTGGGCAGGGGCGAGTGGAACTTGAAGAGCTGCAGTGGCACCTCTATGCCCTCGGCTTCCTTCTCACGCTTTCCGTGGGCCTCACCCTCGATGATCACGTGCGCGTGGACGTGCTGCAGGCTCGCCTGCCCCTCCGCCAGCGATGCTGGATCGAGCTCTACGGAATCCTGGGCCTTTTGCTGCCCTTCTTGCTGCTCGTGCTCTTCTACTCCGGGCCCTTTCTGGCGGAATCCTGGCGCACGGGAGAGATTTCCCAGGCCCCCGGCGGCCTTCCCTTCCGGTGGTTGATCAAGGGGGCTCTCCCCCTGGGCTTCGCCCTGCTTCTGCTGGCCGCTCTGGCGCGCCTCAGCCGCTGCTGCGCGCTGCTCTTTGCCTGGCCCCGGGCCCTGCCCGAGCCCCGCCCGGAGGAGGATTCGTGAGCGCCGCCGAGGGCCTCGCGGTTCTGATGTTTCTGGCCTTTATGGGGCTGCTTTTCACGGGCTTCCCCGTGGCCTGGGTGCTCGGCGGGCTCGCCGTGCTGTTCACGGCCTTGGCCATCACCCTCGAGCGCTTCGGCGTGATCGAGGCAGGGGTCGACTGGGCCTATGCCTCCATGACCGTGGAGCGCAGCTGGGATGTCATGACCAATTGGGTGCTGGTCGCCCTACCCATGTTCATCTTTATGGGCCTCATGCTGGATCGCTCGGGCATGGCGCAGCGGCTCATGGACAACCTGGTGAAGCTCTTTGGGGCTCGCCGTGGGGGCCTGGCCCTCACCGTAGCCCTCATCGGACTCCTGCTGGCGGCCTCCACCGGCATCATCGGCGCCAGCGTGGTGCTCTTGGCCTTGCTCGGCCTCCCCGCCATGCTCGCCCAGCGCTACCGTCCTGATTTTGCCGCCGGGACCATCGCCGCCGTGGGCACCCTGGGCATTCTCATTCCCCCAAGCATCATGCTGGTGCTCATGGCCGATCGCCTCGCGATCAGCGCCGGAGACCTCTTCCTCGGGGCCTTGGTACCGGGGCTCATGCTTGCGGGCCTCTATATGGCCTACCTGCTACTCCGAGCGCACTTCGACCCTGAGGCCGCCCCGGCGCCGGAGGACGCCTCGCCCCCAAGCTTGGCCGTTTTCCTCGGGGTTGGGGCTGCCATTCTGCCGCCCCTGGGGCTGATCTTTGCGGTGCTGGGCAGCATTTTCTTCGGCATTGCCACGCCCACGGAAGCGGCGGGCATGGGGGCCGCGGGGGCCCTCCTCCTCGCCGCCGCCTACGGGCGCCTGAGCGTCCCCGTGCTGAAAGACGTGCTCTGGGAAACCTCGCGCACCACGGCCTTCATCTTCGCCATTTTCCTGGGGGCGACGGCCTACTCCCTGGT
>JAUILI010000168.1 GCA_030433075.1 Gammaproteobacteria bacterium
AAAACCTTATTGCTGGCCGGGGACCGGGGCGAGGTATTCCCCGTCCTCTCCGTGCTGCAAACCTACCAAGCCCTACCCAACGCCCAGCTCTGGATCGTCCCTAATTTGGGGCATGCGCTTTTCTGGCCCTGGGGCGGAAGCGACGCCCTTGCGGAGGCCTTTCCCGCCCAGGCCCTGCAATTCTTTTCCGAGCCTCCCCAAAGCGGTTTCTAGTGGTAGGCTCAAACGAGGGGAAAGGAGGGAACGCCATGCCGCACTTTGATGCCATCGTGATTGGTTCCGGCTTCGGAGGGCTCTACGCGCTCCATCATCTTCGAGATACGCTCGGGTTATCTGTCCGCGTCTTCGATAGCGCCGGCGGCGTCGGCGGCACCTGGTGGTACAACCGCTATCCCGGGGCGCGGGTCGATGCACCGAGCACCCCCTTCTATGCCTACACCTTCTCCCGCGAGCTCGTTGAGGGCTGGGACTGGCCCGAGACCCAAGCGTCCCAGGGCACCGTGCTCGCCTATTTAGAGTACGTGGCGGACCAGCTGGATCTACGCAAGGACATTCAGTTCAACACGCGCATCACCGACGCCCGCTACGACGAAGCCGCGCAAGGCTGGACCGTGGAAACCCACAGCGGAGAAACGGCCTCGGCCCAATTCCTGATTTGCGCCACCGGCGCCCTGTTCGTCGCAAATCGCCCAAATATCCCTGGCATCGACGATTTCGCGGGCGAGGTCTACCACACGGGCCGCTGGCCCCATGAGCCGGTCTCCTTTGAGGGCAAGAACGTTGCCGTTATCGGCACGGGCTCCTCGGGCATGCAGGCCATCCCGGAAATCGCAAAGAGGGCCAAGCACCTCACTGTTTTCCAGCGCACGCCCCAATTTGCTCTGCCGGCGCGCAATCGCCCCCTTCCCAAGGCCGAGCTGGACGCCTTTCGGGCGAACTGGGAAGACTACCGCGGCTCCATGATCCATCGGGGCGGGTCGCCCTTCCCCACCACCAAGCTTCGGGCCCAGGACGCCACGGCGGAGGAACGGCAGGCGCGCTATGAGGAAATGTGGGCGGAAGGCGGTATGCAGCTGCTGATCAACAGCTATCGCGGCGTGCTCACGAAGGAAGCGCTGAACGAAGAAGTCTCGGAATTCGTGCGGGGGAAAATCCGGGAAACGGTTAAGGACCCGGAAACGGCCCGGAAGCTGCTCCCGGACTACTTCATTGGCACGAAGCGCATGATCCTCGACAACGGCTACTTCGAGACCTACAACCGGCCCAACGTCTCCCTCGTGGATCTGCGGGAAGAGCCCATCGAAACCTTCACCGTAACGAGCATTCGCACAAGCGCCGCCGACTACCCCATCGACATGCTCGTGCTGGCCACGGGCTTCGACGCCGTCAGCGGCTCCATGCTGGCCCTTAACCCCAAGGGCCGTGACGGCGTCAGCCTGAAGGAGAAATGGGCCGAGCGCTTCGAAACCTACCTGGGCACGGCCATCGCGGGCTTCCCTAACCTCTTTATGGTCCACGGCCCCGGCTCCCCAGGGGTCTTCTTCACCATGCCCCTTGGCGGGGAGTGCACGGTGAACTGGATCGGGCGGTGCATCAGCCACCTACGCAGTACCGGCCTCGGCGCCATCGAAGCCACGCCTGAATCGGAAACCCTTTGGGACGAGGAAATTCAGGGCATTGCCGCCGGCACGCTCTACCCCCGTACCAACTCCTGGTACCTCGGGGCCAATATTCCCGGAAAGCCCCGGCAGTTCCTGGGCCACCTAAACGGCTCCACCTACTTCAAGCGCCTAACGGAAGTGGCCGACCACGGCTTTGAGGGGTTCCGTACGGAGGCCGCAAGCCGATCTCCCCGCTGACCGGCGGGATTCGGAAGCGCCTGACACAGAGGGGTTGCGGAGAATAAGGACCCTATTCTCCGCATTTTTCGCGGAATTAAGTTGACACCTGCAGCGACCAACCGCATATTGACCGCAAGATATGCGGAGAATATATGACCTACATCTGGGATCAACCAGGCTGGCCCGGGTTCACCTGGCGTCTGGAGACACTAACCGCCGCGCTGACAAAAGCCGCCCATGCGCAGGGCCGCCTGCTCGGCGCAATGGAAGCACTTGGCTTCGACTTACAAAGCGAGGCCCAGCTTCGGGCGCTCACCGACGACGTCCTTAAATCCAGCGAAATTGAAGGGGAAAACCTCCCTATAGACCAGGTGCGCTCTTCCGTCGCCCGTCGCCTCGGCCTGGACCTAGCCGGGCTCGCCCCGGCTGACCGCGAGGTCG
>JAUILI010000071.1 GCA_030433075.1 Gammaproteobacteria bacterium
CACGTGCGTAGGATAGGCCAACGTTTCCGCGCAAGTCCGGCATGGAACGCACGAGGCGTCGGTTCGGATCGAGGTTCGTGAAGCCCGCCGCATCGAAGTCAGGCTGCCCGCCGGGAAAGTCGGACACCACAAACTCGCGAATCCAGTTCATGCGGGCATCCACCACCCAGGACCCTAATGAATTTGCGAAGGGGTACATGAGATGGGCGTCGATCCCGTTCGTCTCCACTTTGCCCGTATTGAGTGCGCCCGAGGCGATGATCTGCAGATCTCGCGACACATCGGGCCGGCGCGTGATGCGGCCGCCAGGGAACTGGGAGTTGGCGGCCGAAACGGCATAGGCAGCCGGATTGACCTGGCAGAACTCACCGCGCGGCTGACCGGGGTCGAACTCCGCGGCCGTTGGATCGCAGGCCGCACCGAAATCTGGTTGGCCCGGGACTGCGACCACGAAGTCGTTCGCCGCTAGCGCCTGATTGAAGAGCTCGAGCTCCTCGGCGAGAAGCGATTGCGTCGGCACGTCGATGATCTTGTCTTCGAACTCGATCGAGTAATAGTCGAGGCCAACCTCAAGACCTTCAAACATGCCGTCTAGCGGGGTCCAGATCGCACCCACATTGAAGGTGACCGCCGTCTCCGGCTGCAGATCCGGTGTCGGCTGGCCTTCCTTCACGATTATGATGGAGGGCGCATTGAGCGGGTTAGGTACAGCGCAGCGCCCTGTTTTCACGCAGTTCTGACCCGCTGGATCGATGCCCTCGCCAAGCACGTCGGCTACGCCGAACTCGAGACTGAACCCGTTGCCTTCGGCGATCTGGGCAAGACCTGGGCCGCGAAAGGAGGAACTCGCGCTGCCCCGAAGCATCAAGGACTCGGTGGCCTGCCAGCGAACGCCGAGCTTCGGATCGAAGGTGTCGCCAATGTCATCGCCATAATCCTCATAGCGCGCGGCGAGCTGTACGTCGATATCCTCGCCAAGGGGTACCTGAAACTCGACGAAAGCGGCCCAGACATCACGCTCGTCGTCGAAGTTGCGGTTCTCGGAGAGACCGGCGACCGACTCCTGGCCCGAGAGCTGGCCGAAGCTGTTCACCGCCCCCGTGGTCTTTGGATTGACGACTGTCTCGCGCCCCTCTTCCCGGTATTGCATGCCGATGGCCATGGACACGGTGCGACTGGCGATGTCGAAGAGCTCGCCGGCGAAGACGACGTCGACAACGTCGATGAAGGTCTCCGACTTCTGCGCGTCGTTCATCTCGAACTCCATCCACCGGAGGAGTTCCTCGGAATTCGTGAGGCCGGGCGTGCCGTTGCGGGTCAGATAGGGGTTGAAGAAGAAGCAACCCTGATCATTGTCGCCCCGATTCGACGAGGTCATGGCGACGACCACATTGTCGGGGTTGATGAAGGGCTGCCCAGGAACAGTGCCGAGGAGGGCCTCGAAGGTCGCTTCCAGGGGGCCCACGGCGCCGGGGACCGCGCTAGCGCTATTGAACACACCGTCGCCGCCCGCAAGCAGGCCACGCGCGATCGGATTGGAAAGGTCACCGTCGGGGATACAATTCGGCCCGCCGAGGCCGTAGTGGGCGAGTTCGAGGCGATCCGAGTCAAGCCCCAGGAAGTTTGTAGCGAACTCTGAGTCGCCCCGCGTATAGGACGCGTCATAGTTCCAGGACCGTTCGGCAATCTCGAAGTCGCCCCGCGCGCCGATCTGGAAGCGCGTGGTGGTCTGCTCGTTATGCGAGTTGAAATTGCGGTTGGCGTCTATGCCGGGGAGGCGGACTTCGTAGTCCACCAGTTCTAGCGGTAGGAACGGCGGCAAGGTGCTTCCGCCGTTCGTCGCGAGTGCTGGATCGTTGGCTGGATCGGAGCCAATGCCGAAGCCCACTAGCGCATTGAGAATGCCGGGTAATGCGTACTTCGGTTCGATCGGCCCGGCATGCACGGGCGCCGATTGACCGCTGCGTGAGTCGAGATAGGAGACCTGTCCGTAGAGCTCCAGCTTCTCGTTGAACATGTGCGACGCAGTGAGCATCACGCTCGCGCGCTTCTGCTCCGGGATGAAGATTTCCGTGTCCGCACCGGGTCGAAAGCAGCCATTGGGATCCGAGTCGAAGCCGGTGTTCACGAAGAATCCCTGGGCTTCGCAGCGCGGATCCGGGCCGTTGAAAGTAAGGCGATTCACGAGTGAGGCGTTTTGACGCGGGAACACGTTCTGCGTGAGGTCCCGGCGGTCGGCGGAGAGCAGCAGGCCTCGATCGAAGTACTCGCCGCCGATGACCAGGCTCGAACGATCGTCGTCGCTCTGCCAGCCAAATATGGCGCCGTAGGTCGCGTCGTCCTGGCCGCCCTTATCCGTCTCCTGGTACTTGGCAGTGAACTCCATGCCCTCGAAGTCCGTGCGCGTGATGAAGTTAACCACGCCCGCGATCGCGTCGGAGCCGTAGATGGCGGAGCCGCCGTCCTTCAGGACCTCGACACGTTCGATCATGGTGATCGGGATAGAGTTGACGTCGACGAAGCGGTCACCATCGGCTAGCTTCTGGCCAGCAAAGGGGAGGCGCTTTCCGTCCATGAGTACTAGCGTGGCTGTCGGGCCGACGCCCCGCAGGTTGACGTTTGCGAGACCGGAGCCCGAGTTGCCGTTGAAGCGGAACTCGTTCTGGGGCGCCGTGTCAGAGCCCGAGGCGATCTCGAGATTACGGATGAGTTCGCTGACGTCCGAAACGCCGGAGGTGACGATCTCATCCCGTCCGAGCGTCTGGACCGGTGACGGAGCGTCGCCGGGTGTGCCTGCGATGTAGGAGCCGGTGACGACCACCTCTTCGATGGCCGAATCGGCAGCTTGAGCTGCGGCCTGGACCGCGAACGAACTGGCGGACGCGACCGCGACCGCATAGGCTAGCTTGCGCATTTTCCCTCCCCGCGAGGACTCGGCAGCGATCAGCCCCCGCGAGCAGCCCGGTTTCTCCGCTCGCCCGGAGGGCGCCAACGCCTTCACGCCTCGCCAATGTGGTTTCCCTTCTCGGCCACATCGCCCCCGCGATCAGCTCGTGCTTCGCGCGCTATTCGACCGAGGTCGCGCTTTTGCGCCTGTCAACGGTTTCACAAAGTGCCCTTAATTTCCACACCGCTGGTCGTCGCTTTTGCAGCATCTTCGAAGCCGAGCGACACTGCATCGCGACGGCGCCATGTATTTCGACAAGCTCGACGGCCGCATCGACACCGACTTCTTCGACCGCAATGCCGCAGCGCTGTTTCGCAGGCGGTGCCGTGCCGAAAAACGTTGGCATCTCGCTTCTGTACTATCGAACTGTATCTGGAAGGATGGTCAGCGCACGGCCACTGATTGCCAACCCTTGCATGTGCCGGCCAAAGATATCGTCCAGCTGGAAACGAAAAAGCCGGCTGAGGGCTCTCAAACCGGCTTTTCTGATAATTGGCTCCGCCTGCTGGGCTCGAACCAGCGACCCGCTGATTAACAGTCAGCTGCTCTACCAACTGAGCTAAGGCGGAATTCCCGACGCGGGCGTCGAGGGGGGCAAGTGTAGTGCCGCGGCGCGGATTTGCAAGGCCTTCGGGCTGATTCTTTGCGGCAGTGCTACCATGGCGGGCTACCCCAGGCAGTGAGGCACAGGCAGTGAAAAGCGGCGGCGCCTTCGAGCTCAAAAGCGATTACACCCCGGCGGGGGATCAGCCCAGTGCCATCGAGGCCATGGTCACGGGGCTTCGCCAGGGCCTGGCCCATCAGACCCTGCTCGGGGTGACGGGCTCGGGGAAGACCTTCAGCATTGCCAACGTGGTGGCGGAGGTGAACCGTCCGACCTTGGTGATGGCGCCCAATAAGACCCTGGCGGCCCAGCTTTACGGGGAGTTCAAGGCGTTCTTTCCAAACAACGCGGTGGAGTATTTCGTTTCCTACTACGACTACTACCAGCCCGAGGCCTACGTGCCCGCCTCGGACACCTACATCGAAAAAGACTCCTCCATTAACGACCACATCGAGCAGATGCGCCTCTCCGCTACCAAGGCCCTCCTCGAGCGGCGGGACGTGCTCCTCGTGGCCTCCGTATCTTCTATTTATGGTCTGGGGGATCCAGCGTCCTACCTGAAGATGGTGCTGCACCTCGATCGCGGGGATCGCCTGGAGCAGCGCTCTTTGCTTCGGCGCCTGGCCGATATGCAGTACACCCGGAACGATCTCGATTTCGCCCGGGGCACCTATCGGGTGCGCGGTGATGTGATTGATATCCACCCCGCGGAAAGCGACCGGGAAGGGCTCCGGGTAGAGCTCTTCGATGATGAGATCGAGAGCCTGGCCCTCTTCGACCCGCTCACCGGGGAGGTGCTTCGGAAGGTGCCGCGCTACACCGTCTTCCCGAAGTCTCATTACGTGACGCCCCGGGAGCGCATCCTGTCCGTACTCGACGACATCAAGGACGAGCTCCGGGATCGCCTTGAGTGGTATCGGGAAAAGGGCCGGCTCCTCGAGGCGCAACGCCTAGAGCAGCGCACCCAGTTTGATCTCGAGATGATCGCCGAGCTCGGCTACTGCAATGGCATCGAAAATTACTCGCGCTATCTGTCGGGACGCGCCACGGGGGAGCCGCCCCCCACGCTCTTTGATTATTTGCCCGCCGATGCGCTCCTGGTGATCGACGAATCCCACGTCACCGTGCCCCAGGTGGGGGCCATGTTTAAGGGGGATCGGTCCCGGAAGGAAACGCTCGTGGATTACGGCTTCCGCCTGCCCTCGGCGCTCGATAACCGGCCCCTGCGCTTTGAGGAATGGGAGGCCATGTGCCCCCAGACCATCTTCGTATCCGCAACGCCCGGAAACTATGAGGCGGCGCACCAGGGCCAGGTGGTGGAGCAGGTGGTGCGGCCTACGGGGCTGGTGGACCCGGTGTGCGAGGTGCGGCCGGCAATCTCCCAGGTTGACGATGTGCTCGGGGAGCTCAAGGCCACCATCGATCGCGGCGATCGCGCCCTGGTTACGACGCTGACCAAGCGCATGGCCGAGGACCTCACGGAGTATCTGGGGGAGCACGGGCTGAAGGTGCGCTACCTCCACTCGGACATCGATACGGTGGAGCGGGTGGAGATCATTCGGGATCTGCGCGCCGGGGTGTTCGATGTGCTTGTGGGGATCAACCTTCTTCGGGAGGGCCTCGATATGCCCGAGGTGGCCCTCGTGGCGATTCTCGATGCGGATAAGGAAGGCTTTCTCCGGGCCGAGCGGTCCCTGATCCAGACCATCGGTCGGGCGGCGCGGAATGTGAACGGACGAGCGGTGCTCTATGCCGATCGAATCACTGACTCCATGAAGAAGGCTCTGGGGGAAACGGAGCGTCGCCGGGAGAAGCAGCTGGCCTTTAACGAAGCCAACGGCATCACGCCGCAAACGATCCGCAAGGCCATCGCCGACGTGATGGAAGGGGCGCGAGAGGACAAGGGCGAGCCGAAGAAGGGCGGCAAGAAGGGGCGGGGCGCGGAGCGCAGTGCCTACGGCCGCGCCAAGCCCATCTCTACGGCGCCGGAGGATACGGGAAAAGCCATTGCAGCCCTCGAGAAGCGCATGCTCGAGCATGCGAAGAACCTCGAGTTCGAGGAGGCCGCCGCGCTCCGGGACGAGGTGCTCGCCCTGAAGGAGCAGCTGCTTCTGGCGGGCTAGGACGCAGCCCGCGCCGGGGCAAATTCTGCATTGCTGCCGAGGCGGGGCTCGCCTATACTTCGCCGCCCGCGTCGTAAGACCGGGACGCTAGGCGCGTAGCTCAGTTGGTTAGAGCACCACCTTGACATGGTGGGGGTCGTTGGTTCGAATCCAATCGCGCCTACCAATTCTGCCCGAGGCCATGCGCGTCGGGCACGAGCGCCTCCCGCGGCGCCTCCTAGGAAGGGGGTGCGCCCGGAGGTTTTTATTGTGGCTTGGAGATTAAGCGATCAAAAAAGGCAGTCAGGGGTCTAAGCGCCTCACCATCAACGAAGCCATTGAAGCGACGGAAGTCCGGCTTATCGATTCCACCGGCGAGCAGCTCGGCATTGTCCCGCGGGACGAAGCCCTGGCCATCGCCCAAAATCGCGGGCTCGATTTGGTCTTGATGGCTGCCGAAGCCACACCGCCGGTTTGCCGGATTCTCGATTACGGGAAGATGGTTTTCGAGGCGAAGAAAGAAAAGAATCTGCAGAAGAAGCGCCAGAAGCAAACGCAGATTAAGGAAATGAAGTTCCGCCCGGGCACGGAAGAGGCGGATTACCAGGTCAAGCTTCGGAACCTCACGCGCTTCCTCGAAGACGGGGACAAGGCGAAGGTCACGCTCCGGTTCCGGGGCCGGGAGCTTCTGCACCAGGACCTGGGCATGGATTTGCTCAACCGCGTCCGCGAGGATCTCGCCGAGCTGGGCGTGGTGGAGTTCGAGCCGAAGATGGAAGGGCGGCAGATGACCATGGTCATTGCGCCCCGGTCTCGAAAGAAGAATTAAGCCCCTCGGGGCTTAGGGCGCTTCGGCGCCGCCGGGTGTTGCTTCGGGTCACCGCTTCCGGACAACCCCAAATAATCGCCCGACAGGGCATCTGGCGCTAAGCGCCTAGGCAAAAAATGCGGAGCACAACATGCCGAAAATCAAGAGCAACAAGGGCGCCCTCAAGCGCTTCAAGAAGCGGGGCGACGGCTTCAAGCGCCGGACCGCCAACCGCAACCATATCCTGACCAAGAAAAGCACCAAGCGTAAGCGTCATCTGCGGGGTATGGAGGCCGTTCACGAGGCCGACGTGCAGCTGATCAAGCGCATGCTGCCCCAGCACCGTCGCTAAGGAGACTAGACCATGGCACGCGTAAAGCGCAGCGTCGTCTCTCGGGCACGGCGCAACAAGATTCTGAAGGCTGCAAAGGGCTACTACGGTGCCCGGAGCCGCAACATCCGCACCGCCATGCAGGCGGTCACCAAGGCCGGGCAATATGCTTACCGGGACCGTCGCCAGAAGAAGCGTCATTTCCGGGCGCTCTGGATCCAGCGTATTAACGCTGGGGCACGGAACCACGGCATGTCCTACAGCCGGCTCATGAACGGCCTGCACAAGGCCAACGTGGAAGTCGACCGTAAGGTGCTCGCCGATCTCGCGGTGAACCAGCAAGCGGCCTTCACCAAGCTCGTGGAAACCGCTAAGGCTGCCCTCGCGGCGTAACACGCCCGGGCGTAGTACGGCACCGAGAGCCAGGCTGTGCGTTGCACATCCTGGCTTTCGCGTTTTTAAGGATTCAAGGCATGAATGAGTTGGCCGCAGTGCGGGAAGAAGCCCTGGGCAAGGTGGCAGAGGCCGAGGATCTAGCGACCCTCGAAGCCCTCCGCGTCGCCTATCTGGGGAAGAAGGGGGCGCTCACGGGGGTGCTGAAATCCCTGGGGAAGCTGCCGCCAGAGGAACGGCCCGCGGCGGGGGCCGCGGTCAATGCGGCTAAGGAAGAGGTGCAGGCCGCGCTGGAGGCTCGCCGGGAGGCCCTGCAGGGCGCAGCCCTGGAAGCCCAGCTGGCGGCGGAGGCGGTGGATATTACCCTGCCCGGGCGCCAGGGTTCCCGAGGGGGACGTCATCCCCATGCCGTGACCATGGCGCGCATCGTCGAGATCTTCCGCCAGGCGGGCTATGCCGTGGCCTCCGGCCCCGAGGTGGAGTCGGATTACTACAACTTTGAGGCTCTGAATATTCCGGCCCACCATCCGGCGCGGGCCATGCATGACACCTTCTACCTGGAAGGACGGGAGGAGCAGGCCGCTGGGGATCCGCGCTGGCCGCGCCTTCTACGTACCCACACCTCCCCGGTGCAGGCGCGCATCATGGAGAACACGCAGCCGCCGATTCGGATCATTTGTCCGGGCAAGGTCTACCGCGTCGATTCGGACGTGACCCACACCCCCATGTTTCACCAGGTGGAAGGCTTGGTGGTGGGGGAGGGCATCAGCATGGCGCACCTGAAGGGGACGGTGATCGAATTTCTCCGGGTGTTCTTCAACGCCGATGATTTAGCCGTGCGCTTCCGGCCCAGCTACTTCCCTTTCACCGAGCCCTCGGCGGAGGTGGACGTGGAGTGCGTGCATTGCCGCGGGGATGGATGCCGAGTTTGTTCCCACACGGGATGGCTTGAGGTCATGGGCTGCGGCGTTGTGCACCCGAACGTGCTGGAGATGAGTGGCATCGATTCGGAGCGCTTCTCGGGCTTTGCCTTCGGCTTCGGCCCCGATCGCCTCTCCATGCTCTATTACGGCGTCGACGATCTTCGTCTCTTTTACGAGAACGATCTCCGCTTCCTCGCGCAGTTCGCCTAGGGATCAAGGGAAAGGATACGCAGTATGAAAGTCAGCGAAGGGTGGTTGCGAGCCTGGGCGAATCCCGCAGCGGATAGCGAAGCCCTAGAAAAGCAGTTCTCCATGGCGGGCCTTGAGGTCGATGGCGTGGAAGGCGCGGCCCCGGCCTTTAGTGGCGTGGTGGTGGGGGAGGTGACGGCCGTGGCCCCGCACCCGGATGCGGACAAGCTGAAGGTGTGCACCGTGGCCGATGGAGAAGGCACGCAGCAGGTCGTCTGCGGCGCCCCCAACGTCACCGTGGGCATGAAGGCCCCCTATGCAAAGGTCGGTGCCGTGCTCCCGGAAGGCTTCAAGATTAAGAAAGCCAAGCTTCGCGGGGTGGAGTCCTTCGGCATGCTCTGCGGCCCCGATGAGCTCGGGCTCTCGGAGGAGCGCTACGGCCTCATGGAATTGCCCCCCAGCCTGCCGACGGGGGCGGATTTCCGGGAAGCGCTGGATTTAAACGATACGATTTTTGATATCGATCTGACGCCGAACCGGGGCGATTGCCTTTCCGTGCGAGGCCTCGCACGGGAGCTTGCCGTGCTCAATCGCGTTGAGTTCTGCGCCGAGCCCTGCCCCCCGGTGGCGCCCACCATCGACGACACCTTCCCCGTGACGGTCACGGCGCCCGAGGCCTGCCCCCGGTACCTGGGACGGGTCATCAAAGGCGTGGACGTTTCCCGTCCTACCCCGGACTGGATGGCGGAGCGGCTCCGCCGCTCGGGCCTTCGATCCATCGACCCCGTGGTGGATATCACCAACTACGTCATGCTCGAGCTGGGCCAGCCCATGCACGCCTTTGACCTTCATCGCCTAAGCCAGGGCATTGAGGTGCGCCTGGCCCGGCCCGGGGACACCCTGACCCTGCTCGATGGCAGCGAAGTCTCTCCGGCGGAAGACACGCTCCTCATTTGCGACGGCGCGGGCCCCGTGGCCCTGGCCGGCATCATGGGCGGCGAGCGCAGCGGCATTCACGCCGAGGGCGAGGCGCGCACCCAGTATATCTTCCTTGAGTGTGCCTACTTCAGCCCCCTCGCTATTGCAGGGCGGGCGCGGCGCTTTGGCCTTTTCACGGACGCCAGCCAGCGCTACGAGCGCGGCGTGGATTTCGCCCTGCAGGCGGCGGCTACGGAGCGGGCCACGGCCCTCCTCCTGGAGATCTGCGGCGGCGAAGCCGGCCCCATCAGCGGGTTTGAAGCCGAGGCGGCCTTGCCGAAGCGCTTGCCGATTACGCTGCGCAGCGCCCGGATTGATGCGCTCCTGGGTACGACCATCCCGCAAGATACGGTGGAGGATGTGCTCACGCGCCTGGCCTGCACCGTGGTGGGAGAGGGCAGCGGTACGGAGCGCACCTGGATCGTCACGCCCCCGAGCTTCCGCTTCGACCTCGAACGAGAAGCAGATCTGATTGAGGAAGTGGCCCGCATCTACGGCTACGACAACCTAGAGGTGGCGCTGCCGCCGGCGGCCCTGACCCTTCCCCGGGAGGACGACGGGGTGGTGCCGACCTCGGCCTTCACCGGGGCGCTCCTGGGGCTCGGCGGGCAGGAAATCATTACCTACAGCTTTATTGATAGCGCCTGGGCGGAAGCCTTCTGCCCGGGCGTGGGCCTGCTACCCCTGGCCAATCCCCTTTCCCCGGAGCTGGCCGTGCTGCGCCCGTCCCTCCTTCCGGGGCTGGTGAAAACCTGGCAGCACAATCGCAACCGCCAGGCCGTGGGCGCCCAGCTCTTCGAAATCGGCACTTGCTTTGAGGCCGGAGATAACGGCGCCGTGGTGGAAACCCAGCGGGTAGCCGGGCTTCTGACCGGGCCCCGGGTGCCGGAGCAGTGGAGCGCTGGGGGCGACGCCCTGGATTTCTTCGATGCCAAGGGATGGGTGGAGGCCCTGCTAGGCCTGACCTTCGACGGCGATAGCTTCACCTTCGAGGCGGGGGAGCACGCTGCGCTCCATCCCACGCGGCGGGCGCTCGTGAAGCGAGGAGACACGGTGGTAGGGGCCGTTGGTGCGCTGAGCCCAAGCCTTGCCCAGCAATTGGATGTCTCTGGCCAGGTTTATGTTTTCGAGCTGGCCCTGGCCCCCCTGGCTGAGCGGGTGGTGCCCCAGCATCAGGGCCTGTCCCGCTTCCCTGCAGTGCGCCGCGACATCGCCCTGGATGTGCCGAAAACCGTGGCTGCGGGGGCCGTCCTGGCTACCGCGAAAGCCGCTGCTGGGGCCCTCGGGAAGACCGTTCGCCTCTTCGATGTCTATGAAGGCAAGGGGGTCGAGGAGGGCCGGAAGAGCCTTGCGCTGGCCCTGACCTTCCAGGCCCCGGATCGCACGCTGGGTGACGAGGAAGTGGAGGGCGCCATCGCTCAGGTCCGCGAGGCCCTGGCGAAGGACTTTGACGCCCGGCAACGCTAGGAGGCGATATGGCCCGCTACGACGTATTCAACGGGGATGCCGACGGCATTTGCGCGCTGCTTCAGCTGCGCCTGGCGAGGCCGGCGGAGAGCACGCTTATCACCGGGGTGAAGCGCGATATCGATCTGCTTAAGCAGGTCGCCGCAATGCCCGGGGACGAGATCACGGTGCTCGATGTCTCCATGGATACGAACCGAGCGGCGCTCGACGCCGTCCTGGGGGCCGGGGCCAAGGTCACCTACGTCGATCACCACTTCCCGGGGGAGATTCCCCAGCACGAGAATCTGACGGCGCACATCAATACCGATGCCAGCTGCTGCACGAGCCTGCTGGTTAACGATCTTCTTGAGGGGCGCTTTCTACCCTGGGCCGTTACCGCCGCCTTTGGGGATAACTTAAATGACGCGGCGCGGAAGGCCGCGGAGCCCCTGGGCCTTGATGGCCAAACCCTAGAGGCCCTGGCCCATTTCGGCGTTTGCATCAACTACAACGGCTACGGTGCGGCTCTCGAGGATCTGCACTTCCACCCTGCGGAACTCTTTAAGGCCCTGCTGCCCTACGCCGATCCGCGCGATGCCCTGGCCGATGGTTCCGGACCCTATGCCACGCTGGCCACGGGCTATGCGGAGGATATGGCCCAGGCGGAGGCGGCGGAGCTGCTGGTGGATACGCCCGCGGCGGCGGCCTTGCTTCTTCCCGATGCGCCCTGGGCCCGGCGAGTTTCCGGCGTCTATGGCAACGCCTTGGCCAATGACTACCCCGACCGAGCCCACGCCGTGGTGACGGCCAGCGCCGATGGCACCTGGCGCATCAGCATTCGCGCTCCCAAGCGCCAGCAGAGCGGCGCAGATGCGCTCTGTCGCCGTTGGCCCACGGGGGGTGGGCGTGCTGGGGCAGGGGGCGTGAACGCCCTGCCTAAGGGCGATTTGGAGCCTTTCCTCGCGGATTTCGCTCAGCACTGGCTTGCGGATTAGAAAAGCTCATTAATTCTTCCGAATTACCCCGGAACACCCTGAATTTGCGAGAAATTCTCCGCGCCTTATTGAAATGGTGCGCGACATAGGCCACTCTTCTCGAACAAGGGATGGGGTCGAAAACAAAACGCATCATGAACGAAACGCTTACCAAAGCGGCCATGGCCGACCGCCTTTTTGAGGAACTCGGCCTAAATAAGCGGGAAGCTAAGGAAATCGTCGAACTCTTTTTTGAAGAGATTCGCGGCTCCCTTGAGCGTAACGAACAGGTGAAACTGTCGGGCTTTGGCAATTTCGACCTTCGGGATAAGAAGCAGCGTCCCGGGCGGAATCCGAAGACCGGCGAAGAAATTCCCATTTCTGCACGGCGTGTGGTGACCTTCCGCCCGGGGCAAAAACTGAAAGCGCGGGTAGAGGCTTATGCTGGAACCCAGTGATAACAAAACGCTCCCGCCGAT
>JAUILI010000169.1 GCA_030433075.1 Gammaproteobacteria bacterium
AGTGCGCAGCCATCGCGGGGAGCCGGTCCCCACGGCGGCGGAGTTTCTAAAGGAAGCGCGGGCGGCGGCAGCCCAAGTGAAGCTCGATGCCAGCTTTTTAAAGCGCGGCGTCAACGAAGGCTTCTCCGGCGGAGAAAAGAAGCGCAACGAGATCCTCCAGATGCTGCTCCTGAAGCCTACGCTGGCCATCCTCGATGAGACGGATTCGGGTCTCGATATCGATGCCCTCCAGGTGGTCGCCGAAGGCGTGAATGCCCTGCGAAGCCCGGAGCGGGGCATCATCCTCGTAACCCATTACCAGCGCCTTTTAAATCTCATCGTGCCTGACTTCGTCCACGTGCTCGCCGGCGGCAAGATCATCAAGTCCGGGGGCCGAGAGCTCGCCCTCGAGCTAGAAGAGAAGGGCTACGGCTGGCTCACGGACGCCGCATGAGCGCCGCCGCCAAAGCCAAACCCGCCTTCGATGTTCGGGCGCACCTCCTTGAGGGCGCCCGGGCGGCGCAAGCGGCCCTGCCGCAGGCCACCGGTGGCCTGGCAGCCCTACGCGCCGCGGGTCTTGCTGCCCTAGAGACGGTCATCTGGCCCACGGCGAAAACGGAAAGCTGGAAGTATTCGCGACTGACGAAACTATTAGATCCGGCATTCATTTCGGCCTCTGCGGGCGCCCTTGGGGGAATCCCAGCGACGCTTCCGGAAGAAAGCCTTGGCGCCTGCGTGCTGAGCGCCGTTGGCGGCCAAGTGGTGCCCCAGGGCACCCTGCCGGACGGCGTGACCCTGCAGGCGCTGAGCGCGATGGATGATTGCCCTTCGGCGCTCCTGCCCACCGGTGAGGCCTTCGACACCTTGAATGCCGCGATGGCCCCCGAGGCCTATGTGCTGACCGTGGCTTCCGGCGTGCGTGTGGACCAGCCCCTGCTGCTCGAGCTTGCGCAAGGCGCGTCGGGATCCTTCCTTCGCATCGCGGTGCGCCTGGGGGAGGGTAGTTCGCTGACGCTTATTGAGCGTCAAAGCGGTGACGACCAAGCCTTCTTCAGTACGGCCTGCAACCTGACCTTAGAGGCCGGGGCGCAGCTGACCCATCAGCGTCTTGGGCTAGCCGTTGGGGAAGGGCGCTGGCTGTCCCAGCATTCGGTCACCGTTGGATCCCAAGCCCATTACGGGCTTCTCCTGGCCCAGGGCGGCGCGGCCTTCCGGCGCAATGAGCTGAGCATCGATCTGCGAGGCCATGGCGCCACCGTAGCCGTATCGGGCGCATCGCTCACCGACGGCGCGCAGCACCTGGATACGCAGCTGGCCATGAATCACTGCGAGCCGAATGGCACCAGCACCCAGCGCTTCCGGGCGCTGGCGGCGGGGCAGTCGAAAACCACCCTGAGGGGGCGCATTCACATCCTTCCCCAGGCGCAGAAGAGCGATGCGGCCTTTAACGTTCGCAGCCTCCTGCTGTCCCGCGGAGCAGAACTCAATGCCAAGCCCGAGCTTGAGATCTACGCCGATGACGTCGCCTGCGCCCACGGCGCCACCATTGGTGAGCTCGATGCGGCCTCCGTGTTTTACCTCCGGAGCCGCGGTCTCACCGAGCAAGCGGCCCGGGCGGCCCTCGCCTATGCGCACCTGGCGACGGTGATTGAATCCGTAGAAGAGGAGCGCTTGGTGGCTTATCTATCTGCGGTCTTTAAGGCGGCCTTTGATCGAGCCTTTGCTGAGGCCGGTGATGCGAGCGTGAATAGCGCGGGGGCGCGCTGATGCTTCGCCCCGAGTCGCCGCCCCGGCCCTTTGATATTGAAGCCCTTCGAGCCGAGTTCCCTGCCCTTTCCCAGAAGGTCAACGGCAAGCCGCTGGTCTATCTCGATAGCGCGGCAAGCACCTTAAAGCCCCAGGCGGTCATTGACGCCATCAGTCATTACTACGCTTTTGACCACAGCAATGTGCACCGCGGGGCCCATGCGCTAGCCGATCGAGCCACCGCGGCCTTTGAAGCCGCCCGAGATTCTGTGGCCCGCTTTTTAAGCGGCCCCCGCGGATCAGTCCGCCGGGAAGAGGTGATCTGGACCCGGGGCACCACGGAAGCCATTAACCTCGTGGCCCAAAGCTGGGGCAGCGCGAATCTTGGCCCCGGCGATGAAGTGCTGATCTCGGAAATGGAGCACCACGCGAACATCGTGCCCTGGCAGCTCGCCTGCGAGCGTACGGGCGCTCTCCTCAAGGTGATTC
>JAUILI010000170.1 GCA_030433075.1 Gammaproteobacteria bacterium
GTTTGATGAGCTCCTGGAGGGCGTTAAGGCGATGCAGGAAGCGCGTGAGGGAAAGGTCACGCTTCGCAGCTTCACGCGAGAGAGCCTTCCACCGCTCAAAATTGATGGAGACACGGTTCGGGATACGCGCGAGCAACTCAAGGTATCAAGGTCGGTATTCTCCCGACTGCTGAGAGTATCGGCGCGAACCTTAGAGAATTGGGAGCAAGGCAGGGCTCGACCCAACGCACAAGCGGCGGCCCTTATTCTTATGGTTAGAAAGTTTCCCGATACTCTGGAGAAGCTGAATTGTTTAGACGAAGAGGCGGCTTAGGGGTGACCGCGGTGAGGACTGCGGCTGTAGCATAGGCCATGGAATTCTTATTGCTCGCGGGCGGCCTCTGGGGCCTTTGGGTGCTGTTCAAGCAGTGGCGCGGGCCGTCGTCGCAATCCACCTCCTTTACCCCACCCCCGCTTGAAACAGACTTGCCCTCGGCCGTTGTGGCGCGGGAATACGCGAGCTTTCGGCAGCGCTTGCTGAGCGGTGAGCTTGCTGAGCACTTTCCCTCCTCCCTTTTCCTGCAGCCTGGCGAGAAGCTGGTCGTGGACGTTCCGGGGGTGACCTTCTCCGAGTTCGAGGCTGGGGAGGCGATGGATCGGGGCACGCTGACGCTGACCACGCAGCGCTTCGCCTTCCGGGGGGAGCGCCGGGCCATCGAGGTGCCCCTTACGGCCCTGAACTCCGTGGAGGCGGGGCCCGAGGGCTTCAGCATTAGCCGAGCGGGGCAGAGCACGGTTGAGTACTTCCTCGGCCTCCATGGCTTCACGGCCACCTTGACGATTACCCCAGAGCCCGGGGAGGCCTTTGCACCGCAGGCGCTCGAGTACATTTTCACCGGGGAAGAAGCGAAGGCGCTGCTGGCGGCCCTTCGATCGCCCTCAGCGGATCGGACCTAGGCCATGGCGATGCGAGGGGTGTGCTATTTCACGGGACGTGGCGGCACCCGGGAGACCGGCCTTGGCGCCTATCTGGCAGAGCGCTACGGCCTCTTTGGCGGATTAAATCTGTCCCATGAGTGGCTAAGCCAGCCCCACGAGGATCAGCTTGCGATCCTGTCGGCGCAGCTGTCGAAGGCGGAGGCCGCGGGCGTTCCAGTCATCGCCAACTCCTACGGAGCCTACCTCACGCTGCTGGCTCTGTTTGATCGGCCGCCGCTTAACACCTCGGTTTTGCTGCTGAGCCCGGTGCTTGGCAAAACCTTCCTTAGGGGTACCTACATTCGGCCCCCCGGGGGGCGACGCTTTGCCGCGGCAATCACTTCACCGGCGCCGAAGCCCGCCTGGCTTGGCCTGGTGATGGGTGCGGAGGATCCGGGCTATGTGGCGGAGACCTGGGACAAGCTGGTGGCGGCGCTGCGGCCCGATCATCACGCGCTGCTGCCTGGGCAGGGGCATAGCCTGGAGAAGGGGACCGTGGCCGGGCTAGTGGAGGCGTTCATGGAGAGGATGGGTGAGCCTTAAGCGTTCCGAAGGATGCCTCCTGGGCCTTGCCTGCGGCGACGCCGTGGGCGCTACGGTGGAATTCGTGCCCCGGGGGCGCTTTGCGCCCCTCACGGACATGGTGGGCGGTGGCAAGTTCCGCCTAGCGCCGGGGGAGTGGACTGATGACACCTCCATGGCCCTGTGCCTGGCCGATAGCCTTCTGGCCTGCAACGGCTTTGATCCGGAGGATCAGATGGCCCGGTACTGGCGCTGGGGGGAGGAGGGCTACCGGTCCGTCAGGCCTCACCCCATCGGGATGGGGAAGAATGTGGTGCAGGCGATGCGCCGCTGGAGGAAAACGGGGGAACCCTACTGTGGTTCTCCCGATCCCAAGACCTCGGGGAATGGCTGCCTCATGCGTCTGGCGCCGGTGCCGATCTTTTATCAAGGGGACCTTGAAGCGGCGATTTACTACGGGCGGCTGAGCGCCGCCACCACCCACGGCTCGGAGGATTGCCTCGCAGCCACGGGGCTGTTCGCGGAGCTCCTAGTCCGGGCCTTGAGTGGTGCCCCGACCAAAGCTGAGCTTTTGGCCGGCCCCTTCACGGCCCCCTTATCGCCGGCCATTCAGGCGGTGGCGGTGGGGTCCTATCGGGAAAAAGATGAGGCTGCGATTAAGGGTTCGGGGTGGGTGGTGGAATC
>JAUILI010000072.1 GCA_030433075.1 Gammaproteobacteria bacterium
GATCACGGAACCTTCGTAGCCAGCGTTGGTGACGATCTGACGCAGCGGCGCTTCCATGGCCCGACGGGCGATGGCGATACCAACGTTTTGATCTTCGTTGTCACCGGTGAGGTTCTCGATGGCGCCGAGGGCACGCACGAGGGTCACACCACCGCCAGGAACGATGCCTTCTTCCACCGCCGCGCGGGTGGAGTGGAGGGCGTCTTCCACGCGAGCCTTCTTCTCCTTCATTTCCACTTCTGTGGCCGCACCCACCTTGATGACGGCAACGCCGCCGGCGAGCTTGGCGAGACGCTCCTGGAGCTTCTCCCGGTCGTAGTCGGAGGAGGTGTCTTCGATCTCGGCGCGGATCTGCTTCACCCGGCCTTCGATCTCGTCCGCTTGGCCAGCGCCATCGACGATGGTGGTGTTTTCCTTGGTGAGCTGGACCTTCTTCGCGTGGCCCAGATCTTCCAGGGTAGCGCCCTCAAGGGTGAGGCCCACTTCCTCGGAGATCACCGTACCGCCGGTGAGGATCGCGATGTCCTGGAGCATGGCCTTCCGGCGATCGCCGAAGCCCGGCGCCTTGGCCGCTGCGACCTTCACCACGCCGCGCATGTTGTTCACCACGAGGGTTGCGAGGGCCTCGCCTTCCACGTCCTCAGCAATCACGAGGAGGGGACGGCCGGACTTCGCCACGGCCTCGAGGACCGGCAGCATTTCGCGGATGTTGGAGATCTTCTTGTCGACGAGCAGGATGTAGGGATCGTCGAGCTCCGCGGACATGTTGTCCTGATTGTTAATGAAGTAGGGGGAGAGGTAGCCGCGGTCGAACTGCATGCCTTCCACCACTTCGAGTTCGTTCTCGAGGCTGGTGCCCTCTTCCACGGTGATGACGCCTTCCTTGCCCACCTTCTCCATGGCCTCAGCAATGAGGGAACCGATGGAGTGATCGGAGTTGGCGGAGATGGTGCCCACCTGAGCAATGGCCTTGGAATCGGTGCAGGGGGTGGCCAGCGCCTGGATTTCCTTGACCGCTTCAACCACGGCCTTATCGATGCCGCGCTTGAGGTCCATGGGGTTCATGCCAGCGGCCACGGACTTGAGGCCTTCGTTCACGATGGCCTGGGCCAGCACGGTGGCCGTGGTGGTGCCGTCACCGGCCTCATCGGAGGTGCGGGAAGCGACTTCCTTCACCATCTGTGCGCCCATGTTCTCGAACTTATCTTTGAGTTCGATTTCCTTGGCCACGGACACGCCGTCCTTGGTCACCGTGGGGGCGCCGAAGGACTTATCGAGGACCACGTTGCGGCCCTTGGGACCGAGGGTCACCTTGACCGCATTGGCCAGGATGTTCACGCCCTCGAGCATGCGCTGCCGGGCGCTATCACCAAACTTTACGTCTTTCGCGCTCATGTCTTTCCTCTGTCTAACGCTTGCGTCTGTAGGAAGGGTGGCTGGCTTGCTTAGGCCTCAAGCACCCCGAAGATTTCGCCTTCGGAAAGAATCAACAGCTCGTCGCCATCGACCTTCACCGTGCTGCCGCCGTACTGGCCGAACACCACTTTGTCACCGACTTTCACGTCGAGGGCCCGGACTTCGCCGTTGTCGAGAGTCTTACCGGGGCCCACGGCGAGCACTTCGCCCTGGCTCGGCTTCTCTGCGGCGGAATCCGGCAGAACGATGCCGCCGGCGGTCTTGGCCTCTTCCTCGAGGCGACGAACCACGACGCGATCGTGCAGCGGACGGATCTTCATTGCCTTGTATCTCCCTGACCTAATCATAGGGTTTGATGACGCACCCAAGCGGTGCTGAATTAGCAGTCTTAGCACGAGAGTGCTAAAAGCGTCGCCATCATAGGCCCTCAAAGCTAGCAGTCAACCCTGAGAGTGCTAAGGGACGCTCCTCACCCTGCGCCCCTTCTTAATGGGGGTGGCCGAAACCATTTCAAGGGCGGCGGTCGATTTCCCCTTCAATAATGTGAATCGTGCCGCTTTGGCCCTGGGCAGCTCGATGGGCCCGAAGCTGGACCCGCGCAAGGAGGCGCTGGAGGAAAAAGCGCCGGGTGGGGGGAAAGAGGCAGGCAAAGCCGAAGGCGTCGGTAACAAAGCCCGGGGTGAGCAGCAGCGCCCCGCCCACGGCCAGCACCACGCCTTCTAGCATTTCCTGCGCCGGGAGCGCGCCGTGGTCCATGCGGCGCATCGCTCGAAGCAGCGTTGCTGCCCCCTGCTGGCGCAGGAGGGCGACCCCGAGGATCGCCGTGAGGAACACCAGGGCGATGGTGGGGAGGGAACCGATGGCGCTGCCCACTTCAATAAGGACAACCATTTCGATAACGGGGACAATGAGAAAAAGGACGGCCAGCACGGGCATGGTGGACTCCGGGGCGCACAGCGCCAGGGGGATCGAAAATCTACCATGGGGGCCGGCCGGGGAAATCTCAAGCGCAGACCGGTGAACAGGGTGGCAGACGGTACGGACAGCTTCGAACTTGACCCGAAGGCGCGCCTTTACCTGTGTCTTGCGGCGGTGGCCGAGGGCACGGTGATTAGCTACGGCGCCCTTGCCGCTCAGGCTGGCGTCCCCCGGGGGGCCCGCTGGGCCGGGCGGGAGCTGCGCCAGCTACCGCAAGGCTCGGCGCTCCCCTGGCACCGGGTGCTCCGCAGTGACGGCTTCCTTGGCCTGGCCGGATCTGCGGGAGATCGGCAGCGCAAGGCCCTTCTCGCGGAGGGTCACCGACTGACCGCCACGACCCGGGGCTGGCGCCTGGTCCCACCCATTGCCTGGAGCCCCTACGCGTGACCCCCTCGTTTCGCGAAACCCTGCGGCTGTACCTGAACGCGCCCGTCCTTCGCGTGCTAATGCTGGGCTTCGCCAGTGGCCTGCCTTCTCCCCTACTCTTCTCCAATCTGTCCATCTGGCTGCGGGATGGTGGCGTGAGCCGCACGGACGTGGGCCTCTTTGCCCTGGTGGCGACGCCCTACGCCCTGAACTTCCTGTGGGCGCCGCTGCTCGATCGCGCGCCCCTGCCGGGCCTTCGCCGGCTAGGGCAGCGGCGCAGCTGGCTCGTGCTGTGCCAGGGCCTCATGGCCCTCGCCCTTCTCCTTATGAGCCAAAGCGGCTTTGACGCCGGAGCCACGCCGGAAAGCCTTGGTCTCCTTGCGCTTTTGGCCCTGCTCCTCGCCACCGCCTCAGCCACGCAGGATGTGGTCATCGATGCCTTTCGCATCGAGTCCCTGGGCCCCGATCGGCAGGGGGCCGGGGCCGCCGCAGCGATTTGGGGCTGGCATTTGGGGGGCACGCTCGTGGGCGGGGCCGGGGGCCTCATGCTCGCCGAGGCCCTCTCCTGGAGCACCGCCTACGGCGTCTTTGCCCTGGTGATGGGGGCTGCGCTGGGGCTAACGCTCCTCGCCCCCGAACCTCCGGCGCCACCTCGCCCCGAGGCCAAGGGCCTGGGCGATCAACTGCGCACCGCCTTCTTCCTCCCCCTAAAGGCCTTTACCCGGCGCGAAGGCTGGGCCCTGATCCTCATCTTTATCTTTGTCTTCAAGCTGGGTGACGCCCTGCTCGGGCGCATGGCCAGCGTGTTCTACCGGGAGCTGGGCTTTAGCCTGGGGGAGATCGCCGCCGTGGCGAAGGTCTACGGGCTGAGCGCGAACTTCGTCGGCATCGCCCTCGGCGGGGTGCTCGTCGCACGCCTTGGGCTCTACCGCGCCCTGTTCGCCGGGGGCCTGGCGGCCGCCGCCACGAACCTCGGCTACGCCGCCCTCGCCCACCTGGGTCAGGCCAGCCTGCCCTTCACCATTGCCGTCGTTCTCGACAATTTCACCGGTGGCCTCGCCACCGTGGCCTTCGTCGCTTATCTGTCGAGCCTTTGCGACCGAGCCTACACCGCAACCCAATATGCGCTGCTCGCGTCCCTGGGGAATCTTGCCCGCATCTGGTTCTCCGCCAGCGCCGGCGCCATGGTGGACGGGCTCGGGGGTGCCTGGGACCAGTTCTTCCTGCTCACCACGGTCCTGGCCTGCGCTGGCCTACCCCTGCTGGTGAGACTCATGCGACGCTATCCCCTAGCACCCCTAGCACCCCCCTCACCGACAACGGAGCCCCCACCCCATGGCGGAACGGATTAATCGAGTGACCACAGGCCGCGGCGACGGCGGGACCACCCAGCTGGGCACGGGGGAGCGAATCGCCAAAACCGATGATCGCATTGCGGCCCTTGGGGACGTGGATGAGCTGAATGCCCACCTGGGACTGCTGCGCGTGGCCTTGCCGAAGGACGGCCCGGGGCCGCGGCTAGACGCCCTGCTCCTCGACCTCCAGCACCGCCTGTTTGACCTGGGGGGGGCGCTATCCCTCCCCGGGACCGTGCGCTTTGATGACGCTGCCATCGGCGCCCTGGAAACGCTGCAAAGCACGCTGAATGCACCGCTGCCGCCGCTCACCAACTTTGTGCTGCCGGGAGGCTCGGAAGCGGTCGCCCGGGCCCACGTGGCCCGGACCGTATGCCGCCGCGCGGAGCGATCGGTGCACCGCCTAAGCGGCGATGACCCCGCCCTGGGGGTCTTTCTGAATCGCCTGTCGGACCTCTTGTTCACCCTGGCCCGGGTGCTGGGGCAGGCGGACGGCAGCGAAGTGCTGTGGTCCCCCCGCCCCCGGGATGAGGCCCCGCCTACAGCATAAGGCGGCGCACGTCGGCCAGCAGATGGCAGAGGTGGGTCATGAAGCGGCCCGCCTCGGCACCGTTGATGGCCCGGTGATCGTAGCTGAGGGATAGGGGCAACACGTCCCGGGGCTCAAAGCCCTCCCCGGTCCAGAGCGGCGCCTTACGCAGCTTCGCCACCCCAAGGATCGCCACCTCGGGCGGATTGATGATGGGCGTAAAGCCCGTGCCCCCGATGGCCCCAAGGCTTGAGACGGAGAAGCAGCCCCCGCGCAGCTCGTCGGGCTTGAGGTTTCGGGCCCGAGCCCGTTCGGAGAGGCTGACGATCTCTTCCGACAGGGCCAGTACGCCCTTCTGATCCACGTCCCGCAGCACGGGCACGATAAGCCCCTCGGGCGTATCCACCGCAATGCCGATATGGATGAAGTCCTTCAGCACGTAGTGCTCGCCATCGGCGTGGAAGCTGCCCCCCACCCGGGGATAGGCTTTCAGCGCACCTGCGACGGCTTTCAAGATGAAGGCCAAGGGCGTGACCTTAGCCCCGCCGGCCGCAGGGTCGTCCTTGAGGCTCTTACGAAACGCCTCCAGGGCCGTGATGTCCGCTTCGTCGTGCTGCGTCACATGGGGAATGTTCAACCAGGAGCGGTGCAAATTCGCCGCCCCGGCGCGCATCATGCGGCTGATGGGCTCGAGGCGAATGGGCCCGAAGCGCTCGAAATCCACGGGAGGAATGGGGGGAATGGCGCCGCCTCCAGAAGTCTGGCTCGCAGGGGCGGTCATCTGCGCTTTAACGTGCGCCTTAAGGTCTTCCTTGGTAATGCGTCCGCGACTGCCCGAGCCTGTGACCCCGGCAAGGGTCACCCCGAGCTCTCGAGCCAAGCGCCGCACCGCAGGCCCCGCATAAACCGCACCGCCGTCGCCCTCAGCGCTGGCCGGCGCCTCGGATGCCGGCGCTGCCGGTGCAGGAACGGGGGATGCCGCCGCCGATGTCAGAGCTGCCGCCGGAACCGCCAGGGCTTCCGCCGCAGCTGGGGCTTCTGTAGCCGAAGGCGCTGGGGACGCTGCCCCCGCCACTTCCAGCCGCGCGACGAGGGCGCCATCGGTAACCGCATCGCCGACCGCCAAGCAGAGCTCAAGTACCCGCCCGGCCTGGGGCGCGGGCACCTCCATGGTGGCCTTATCGGACTCGAGGGCCACGAGCCCCTGGTCCAGCTCTACCGTATCGCCCACGGCGACCATCAGATCCACCACGACCACCTCGGCGGCGTCGCCCAGTTCCGGGACCGTCACCTCAAGCACGCGGGTGCTCGCGGGGGCCGCGGGCTCTTCAGCAACAGCCGCCGCAGCTTCTTCAGCAACCGCCGCCGCAGCTTCTTCAGCAACAGCCGCCGCAGGCGCTTCCTCAACCACCGCGTCCTCGGTCTCGAGCTCGGCGATCACGTCCCCTTCCTGGCACCGATCGCCGATGGCCACGGTGAGGGCGCGGACAATGCCGGCCTGGGGCGCGGGGATTTCGAGGGAGGCCTTATCGGACTCGATCACGATCAGCGGGTCGTCCACGGCGACGCGGTCGCCGGGTTTCACACAAAGTTCGATCACCTCAACGTCCGAGGCGTCTCCCAGTTCGGGCACGGTAACGGAAATCATGGGCGGCTCCTTAAACCGTAACCGGATCGGGTTTTTGCGGGTCGATGCCCAGGGCATCCCGGGCTTCGAGCAGGGTCTTCACCGGTAGCTGCTGCGCATCCACGAGGCTCTTCAGAGCCGCCAGGGTGACCCAGCGTCGATCCACTTCAAAGAAGTCCCGGAGCTTCTCCCGGGTGTCGCTTCGGCCGTAGCCATCGGTGCCCAGCACCCGGTAGGGGGCGGGGAGGAAGGGACGAATCTGCTCCGCCACGACCTTCATGTAATCGGAGGAGGCGATCACCGGGGTGTCATCGCCTCCGAGCTGCTGGGCCACCCAGGACTGGCGCGGCGGCTCGTCGGGATGAAGCAGGTTATGCCGCTCGGCGGCGAGGCCATCGCGACGCAGCTCGTTGAAGCTGGTGACGCTATAAACGTCAGCGCTCACGCCATAGCTTTCGAGCAGCGGAACCGCCGCCAGCACTTCCCGGAGAATAGTGCCGCTGCCCAGGAGGCGCACGTGGGTGTCCTTCCGCGCCTCGGCGCGCTGAAGGGGATAGAGCCCCCGGAGGATGCCCTCCTCCACGCCCTCGGGCATCGCCGGCTGCACGTAGTTCTCGTTCATCACGGTGACGTAATAGAAGACCGACTCCCGCTCCTGGATCATGCGCCGGAGCCCATCCTGAATGATGACGGCCAGCTCATAGCCGTAGGCCGGGTCGTAGGCCACGCAGTTCGGGATCGTGCTCGCCAGCAGATGGCTGTGGCCGTCCTGGTGCTGAAGCCCCTCCCCATTGAGCGTGGTGCGCCCCGCCGTGGCCCCGAGGAGGAAGCCCCGAGCCTGCGCATCCCCCGCGGCCCAGGCCAGATCACCGATGCGCTGGAAGCCGAACATGGAGTAGAAAATGTAGAAGGGCACCAGGGCGTGCTGATTCACGCTGTAGGAGGTGGCGGCGGCGAGCCAAGCGGAGAAGGCCCCGGCCTCCGTGATGCCTTCCTCAAGCACCTGCCCGTCCTTCGATTCCTTGTAGGGGGCGAGCTCGCCGGAATCTTCCGGTTCGTAGAGCTGACCCTCGGAGGAGTAGATCCCGAGCTGCCGGAACATCCCCTCCATGCCAAAGGTGCGTGCCTCGTCCGGGACGATGGGGACGATGCGCTCCTTCAGCGCCTTATCCCGCAGCAGCGTCGAAAGAATGCGCACGAAGGCCATGGTGGTGGAAATGGAACGCTCTCCCGAGCCCTCGAGCACGGCCTTGAAGGTCTCCAGGGGCGGAGTCGGCAAGCCCTCCGGGGCCACCCGACGCTGCGGCATGGGGCCCCCGAGGGCGTCCCGCTGCCGCTTCATGTAGCGCAGCTCCGGGCTGTCCGCCTTGGGCCGGTAGTAGGGCATTTGCTCTAGATCGGCATCGCTAAGGGGCACATCGAAGCGGTCTCGGAAGCGACGCAGGGACTCCACGGTGAGCTTCTTGGTTTGGTGCGCCGTGTTCTCGCTCTCGATGGAGTCGCCCATGCCGTAGCCCTTCACGGTCTTCGCAAGAATGACCGTGGGCTGCCCCGTGTGGTTCACCGCCGCGTGGTAGGCCGCGTAGATCTTGTAGGGGTCATGGCCGCCCCGGTTCAGGCGCATGATGTCTTCGTCGGATAGGTGATCGACCAGGGCCTTCAGTTCCGGGTGCTTGCCGAAGAAATGCTCCCGGGTATAGGCGCCACCCTTGGCCTTGTAGTTCTGATACTCGCCGTCGACCACCTCGTCCATGCGCTGCTGGAGTAGGCCCTTATCGTCGGCTTCAAAAATCGGGTCCCAATGGCGGCCCCAGATCACCTTAATGACGTTCCAGCCGGCACCCCGGAATACCCCTTCAAGCTCCTGGATGATCTTACCGTTGCCCCGCACCGGGCCATCGAGGCGCTGCAGATTGCAATTCACCACGAAGATCAGGTTGTCGAGGGACTCCCGACCCGCCAGCGCGATACTGCCGAGGGTCTCGGGCTCGTCGCACTCCCCGTCGCCGAGGAAGGCCCAGATTTTCCGGTCCCCCATGGGCAGCTGGCCCCGGCTGTCGAGGTACTTCATCACGTGCGCCTGATAAATCGCCTGGAGCGGCCCCAGGCCCATGGAGACCGTGGGGAACTGCCAGTAGTCGCGCATGAGCCAGGGATGGGGATAGGAGGACAGGCCCTTGCCGTCCGCTTCCCGGCGGAAGCGGTCGAGATCCTCTTCCTGCAGCCGCCCTTCGAGGAAGGAGCGGGCGTAAATCCCCGGAGAGCTATGGCCCTGGATATAGATGAGGTCCCCGGGGTTGTCGTCCGTGGGCGCCCGCCAAAAGTAGTTGAAGCCCACGTCGTAGAGCGTGGCCGAGGAGGCAAAGCTCGCGATGTGCCCCCCCACCCCGGAATCGTCAGCGTTGGCGCGCATCACCATGGCGAGCGCGTTCCAGCGAATGAGGGAGCGAAGCTGGCGATCCATGAAAAGATCGCCGGGCATGCGGGCTTCCCGACTCACGGGAATGGTGTTTCGGTAGGGGGTGGTAACGGTATAGGGCAGGGACTCGCCGGTCTCCGTCATACGGGCGGAGAGGCGGGCTAAAAGGTAGCGCGCCCGATCCGTGCCTTGATGGTCAAGCACCCCCTCCAGCGCTTCCAGCCATTCCCGCGTTTCCTGCGGATCCTGATCCAAACTGCTGATTGGCTTCGCCATGCTGCCTTGCGCCCCCTCTGCGCGCCGTTACCTATTCCTACCCTACGCCGCTTAGACTGCTGTTTGTCCTTCGTGTTCCCTCGCCCCGAGCCACGCCGCCCCCCGAACCCCCGAAGCATCGCCATGGCGGGGGGGACGGAGCGCCGTCCGCACGGAAGCCGTCAGAAAACCCTCGCCCCAATGCTTGGGCACTTCCGTGTACAGCGACGGGAGCTGGGAAAGCCCGCCCCCAAGCACCAGCACCTCCGGGTCCAAAATATTGACGAGGTAAGCGAGCGCTTGGGCCAGCTGTTTTGCATGCAAACTTAGGGCCTCTTGCGCCGCCCCATCCCCCGCTTCCGCAGCCTGCACCACCCCCGGGCCCGTTTGCGCAGCCAGCGGCGGCGCTACCGGAGCTAAAGCCACCCAGCTCTGCACCAGTCCGGGGCCACTGAGCCAGGCCTCGAGGCAATTTTGGCGCCCGCACCAGCAGAGGCGATCTCCCAGCGTCTCCGGGCCCGGCGCCTCCCGGGGGAACGGCAAGTGACCCCATTCCCCGGCGATGCCATGAACGCCATTGTGAATCTCACCGCCAAGGACAAGGCCGCCGCCGACCCCGGTCCCCAGGATAATCCCAAAGACGCTCCCGGCCCCGGCGCCGGCCCCATCGGTGGCCTCGGACAGGGCAAAGCAGTTCGCGTCGTTCGCCAAGCGCACCGGGCGCCCCAGGCGTCGGGAAAAGTCCGCGCCGAGGGGTCGGTCGTTTAGCCAGACGGCGTTGCAATTATGCAGCAGGCCCGTGCGCGCGACGATGGATCCGGGCGTTCCTAGACCCACCGAATCGATCGCGCCGAGGGCCTGTTCCGCGGAAGCGACCGCCTTGGCGAGGGCTTCTAGGGTTTGGTCATAGCTGCCCTGGGGCGCCGGCCAGCGGTCTTCCCAAAGCGGCACCCCCGCCTCATCCAGCACCACTGCCGCAAGCTTCGTGCCTCCCAGATCCAGCCCTAGGTGCTTCATGGACGTGCCGCCTCCCCCAGCAGCTGGCATAGGCGGCGCTGCCCCTCGAACAGCCGCGGGCCCGGGCGCGTACCCAGGTCAGGATTTAAGCGAAGCACCGGCAACCCTTGCGGCAAGATGTCCAGCGCGCCCTCGGGCTCGACGCTCATGAGCACCACCAGGGGTGGGGAGCCCCTCCGGGCCTCGGCAAGAAGGACTTCCCGGCTCACCGCCGGGGCGATGCCGGGCAGGGCCGGCAACGCATGGCGAGCGCCGCAGCTGGACAGCAACTGCGTAAAAAAGTGCTCCGGCCCCAGGGCCGTGGGCGGGCTGAGGGACACCAGGGGCAGCACCCGCTGCCCCGCGGAAGCCGGCGGGGCCAGGGGCTGTGCCCAATCCGCTTCGAGCGCGGCCAGGGGCGCGGCAGTGCGCGCCGGGGCAAGCTTCGCCAGTTGCCGAAGCTCCGCGGCGACCCCGGCGAGGCCCCGGGGGGCAGAGACAAACACCGGCGCCCGACGCGCGAGGCTCTGCCGGAGGCTTGGGGAGGCCGCATCCCCCCACACGACGATGAGGTCGGGGTTCGCGGCCCAGAGCGCTTCCTGGGACAGATTAAAGGCGTCGCCGATGGACGGGATGGTCGCGGCCGCCGGGGGATAGTCCGCAAAGGCCACGGTGGCGACGATGCGATCTCCGAGGCCCAGGGCATAGAGCATTTCCACGGCGTGGGGAGCCAGGGCCGCGATGCGTTGCGGCGGCGCTTCGAGGATCACGGTCGCGCCCGTGCTGTCTACGGCGTTCAGCGATGCCTCGGCTCGAGCCGCTCCCCCAAGGGCCAGCCCGAGGGCGCATAGCCCCAGGGCAAGGGCGCGCCCCAAGGCCCTCACAGGCTCGCCTCTGCTTCCGAAAGCACGGCGCGGGAAAAGTAGGGGCCGGGATCGGTTTTGCGCCCCGGGGCGATCTCGCTGTGGCACGCCAAGGCGTCCGGCGCCAGCCCGTAAACGACCCTAAGCTGCCGCGCCAGCGCCGCCAGGCTCAGGTACTGAGCCCAGGTAAAGGGCGTCCGCTCCTCCCCTTCGAGCTCGATACCGATGGAGAAATCGTTGCAGCGTTCGCGCCCTTGCCACTGGGACACCCCGGCGTGCCAAGCCCGGCCATGAAAGGGCACAAATTGCGTCAGTGCGCCGGCGCGGTCGATCAGGACATGGGCAGAAACCTCCACCCCGTCCAGATCCGCGAAGCTGTCGTGGGCCCGGCAGTCAAGGTGACCTTGAAAGAGCGCTTCGGGATAGCCGGTGCCGAAGACGCCTTCGGGGAGGGAAATGGCGTGCACCACCAAAAGCGAAAGGGGCGTGAGCCCGGGTCGGGCATCAAAGAAAGGGGAAGGACAACGACGCACCCGACGGAGCCAGCCGCCGTAAATGCCGCCCCAGCGGGCGCTATCGCGAATCAATGCTTCGGTGCGCCCTAGGCTCACCGCGATCCTCCCTCCCTGGGCCCTGGGCTTCCCCCACGAGCGCGCCTATTATGCGCCGCAAAGG
>JAUILI010000073.1 GCA_030433075.1 Gammaproteobacteria bacterium
CTCCCCCGGGGCACCCACGAATACGAGAAGTTTCTGCGCCCCTCGGAACTCGCGGGCCTTAGCCGCAAGGCGGGCCTGCGCCTCCAGGGCATCGCCGGGCTCCACTATGACCCTATCCGCCGCAAGGCCTGGCTGAACGCCCGGGCCGATGTGAACTACCTCATGCACTTCACCCGGTAATTGCCCGTGAACCCAACGCTGAACACCTTTACCCCCGCTCCGGACCTCCTGGCCGGCCGCATCATCGCGATTACGGGCGCTACGGAAGGCATCGGCCGAGCCCTGGCCAAGGGCTTCGCCGCCCACGGCGCAACGGTCATCGCCCTGGCTCGCAACCTCGACCGGCTAGAAAGCCTGTTTGATGAAATCGTTAGCGCTGGCCACCCGGAGCCGGTCCTTCAGCCCACGGATTTTGAGGGCTTTCGCGCAGATCACGCCCAGCAGCTGGCCCACGCCATTGGCAATCAGTTTGGGCGCCTCGATGGGCTATTGCACAATGCCAGCCTGCTGGGGCCGCGCCTTCCTCTGAGCCACTACGATCCCGCCGCCTTCTCCCGGGTCATGACCGTGAACCTGGAAAGCGCCTTTCTCCTCACCCAGGCCTTCCTGCCGGTGCTAGAAGAAGGCACGGATCCCCTCGTGCTCTTCACGAGTTCCGGCGTGGGGCGGAAGCCTCGGGCCTATTGGGGGGCCTATGCGGTGAGCAAGGCCGGCACGGAAGCGGTGATGCAGCTCTTTGCCGATGAGGGCGAGAATCTTTCGAAGGTGCGCTTTGCGTCCATGAACCCCGGCGGCACGCGCACCAACATGCGGGCCCAGGCCTTCCCCGGGGAAGACCCCATGAGCCTGCCGACGCCCGAGGACCTCCTCCCCGCCTACCTATGGTGCTTTGGCGCCGCCCAGGACTTCGCGCTCAACGGGGCGGCCCTGGATGCCCGGGCCATGCTCGGCCTGAGCTAGGGCCGAGCTGGGATCTAAACCAGTCCCGGATAGGGCACGAAAACCTTCGACTTGCCGATACGCCCCCGCTTTCCTTCGATGGCAGGGATGGGCAGCTTAAGCATGCGGTAGAGGGCTTCGATCTCCTGGGGGAATAGCTCCATCCAGCGTCCCGCAAGCACCGTCGACGGCAGAACCAGCGGCCCAAAGCGCACGCGCTTCAGCCGGCTCACTTCTAGGCCCTGGGATTCCCATAGGCGCCGCACTTCCCGATTGCGACCTTCCATGAGGGTCACGTGGTACCACCGGTTTGTGCCTTCACCCCCGTAGTACTGAACGTCGGAGAAGCGGGCTTCCCCATCCTCGAGCATCACGCCCTTGCGAAGCCGTTCGAGCACGAGCTCATCCACGTCTCCGTGCACCCGCACGGCGTACTCCCGGTCGATTTCCTGGGAAGGGTGCATCAGCCCGTGGGCCAGGGCGCCGTCCGTGGTGAACAGCAGAAGGCCACTGGTGTTGTAATCCAGGCGACCCACAGCTACCCAGCGCCCACTCTTCAGGCGCGGCAAGCGATCAAAGCAGGTGGGGCGACCCTCCGGGTCCTTGCGGGTGCACAGCTCCCCCACGGGCTTGTTGTAGAGCAGTACGCGAATGGCTGGCGCCTGATCGTCGGCCCGGCCAATGAGCTTGCCGTCGACCTCGATGCGATCCCGAGAACCCACTCGGCGTCCAAGCTCCGCTTGCTCACCATTCACCCGGACCCGCCCCTCCGCAATCCAGGTTTCCAGCTCCCGGCGGGATCCTAGCCCGGCGCGGGCGAGGACCTTCTGCAGCTTTTCCGACCCTAAATCGCTCACGAGCGGGGGGCCTCCTCGGCGGCGGCATCAGCGGCGGCATCAGCGGCGGCATCAGCGGCGGCATCAGCGGCGGCATCAGCGGCGGCATCAGCGGCGGCATCAGCGGCGTCATCGGCGCTATCCGCCTCTCGCTCGAAGGCGCCCGGATCCTCAATCCCCAGCACGGCCTCTAGCGCAACGGCCTCCGGGGCGGCTTCCCCATCGCTATCTTCCAGGGGCAGCCCCAGGGACTTAGACAGCTGCTCAAGGTCCCGGATTTCCGCCAGGGGCGGCAGGGCATCGAGGCTCTTCAGATTGAAGTAATCAAGGAAGGTCCGGGTGGTGCCATAGAGCGCAGGACGCCCCGGCACATCGCGGTGGCCGACAATGCGAATCCAATCCCGCTCGAGGAGGGTCTTCACGATATTCGAGGACACGGCCACGCCGCGAACGTGTTCGATATCACTCCGGGTCAGCGGTTGCTGGTAAGCAATGAGCGCGAGGGTTTCCAGGAGGGCACGGGTATAGCGCGCCGGGCGCTCATCCCAAAGGCGGCTCACCCAGGGCGCAAGCTGCTCCCGGACCTGAATGCGCCAGCCCGAGGCGACCTCCTTGAGCATCAGTCCCGTGGGCTCATAGCGCGCCTCAAGGGCCGTCAGGGCCTCCCGGACCTGGCTCTTCTCCACCGCGTCATCAATCTGAAAAAGATTCATGAGGCGGTCGAGGGACAGGGGCTCCCCTGCTGCAAGCAGGGCCCCCTCCACAATATTTTCTAGCAGCGCGCTTGGCATCGTCACGATGGCAGTCTCCTAGCTTCCGTGGGCCCGAGCCCGAACGTGGATGGGGGCAAAGGGCTCGCTTTGCACAATTTCGATCAGCGATTCTTTGATCAGCTCCATGATGGCCAGGAAGGTCACCACTACCCCAAGGCGCCCCTCCTCCGCAGAGAAAAGGGCTTGGAAGGGCACAAAGTTCGTGCCACTCGCGAGGGCCTTCAGCACATCCCCCATGCGTTCCCGGGTGGAGAGGGCCTCGAAGCTAATCTTGTGGTTTTGGAACATATCCGCCCGGCGCAGGACCTCAGAAAAGGCCAGGAGGAGATCCTTAAGTTCGACGTCGGGAAGGGGCTGCTGCCGGTCAATGGGCGGGGGGGTGGCGCTTCCCGGGAACACGTCCCGATCGACCCGGGGCAAGGCATCGATATCTTCCGCCGCCTTCTTGAAGCGCTCATATTCCTGAAGCCGGCGAATCAGCTCGGCGCGGGGGTCTTCTCCCTCCTCCGTCTCATCAAGCTGGGGCCGCGGCAGGAGCATGCGCGATTTAATTTCCGCCAGCATGGCCGCCATCACGAGGTACTCCGCTGCCAGCTCGAATTGCATGGCGTGCATGAGCTCCACGTACTGCATGTACTGCTGCGTGATTTCCGCCACGCGAATTTCAAGGATGTCGAGATTTTGCCGGCGAATCAGGTAGAGCAATAAATCGAGGGGGCCCTCGAAGGCCTCGAGGAACACCTCAAGGGCATCCGGGGGAATGTAGAGGTCCTTGGGAAGCTCGGTAACCGTCTTCCCTTCGACGATGGCGAAGGGAAACTCCCCCTGCGCCTGCCCTGCGGCACGGAGCGTTTCGAGGCGCTTTCCGCCCTCCCCTTCGCTCACCGGTGGGTCAATCCCATAACGGCGCGGACCTCTTCAAGGGTATCCCGGGCCACGTCCCGAGCATGCTCCACCCCTTCGTTAATGATGGCCTTAACCAGCTCGGGCTGCTCCTCGTACCGCCGAGCCCGATCGCGCATGCCACTCTGTTCGCTGCGAATGGCATCGATGAGGGGTTTTTTGCAATCCAGGCACCCGATGCCCGCGCGCTTGCAACCCTCCACCACCCAGCGCTTCGTGCCGTCGTCGGAGTAGAGCTCATGGAGGCCCCAGACCGGACAGTTCGCTGGATCGCCGGGATCGTTCCGCCGCACCCGCGCCGGATCGGTTTTCATGGTGCGAATCTTCTGCTCCACCTCCTCCGGCGCCTCGCGAAGGCTGATGGTGTTGCCATAGCTCTTCGACATTTTTTCGCCATCGAGGCCGGGGACCTTGGGGGTTTCCGTGAGTAGCGCGTCGGGCTCCGGGAGAATCAGCTTGCCGCCCCCTTCGAGGTACCCAAAGAGCCGTTCCCGATCCCCAATGGAGAGGTTCTGCTGCTCGGCCAGCAGGGCCCGGGCGCGCTCAAGGGCTTCCTCATCCCCCCGCTCGAGGTAGGCCTTGCGCAGGTCGTTATACAGCCGCTGCGCCTTCTTGCTCATCTTCTTAACTGCGGCTTCCGCGGCCTCTTCAAAGCCCGGCTCCCGGCCGTAGATGAAGTTGAAGCGACGCGCCACTTCCCGGGTGAGCTCCACGTGGGCAACCTGATCGGCGCCCACGGGCACGTGCCCGGCGCGGTAAATCAGGATGTCCGCGGCCTGAAGCAGCGGGTACCCCAGGAAGCCATAGGTGGCGAGATCCTTTTCCCGAAGCTTGGTCTGCTGATCCTTGTAGCTCGGCACCCGCTCAAGCCAGCCCAAGGGCGTAATCATGGACAGCAGAAGGTGCAGCTCAGCATGTTCCGGCACCCGGGACTGAATGAAGATGGTGGCAGAGCCGGGGTTCACCCCCGCCGCCAGCCAATCGATCACCGTATCCCAGGAGTTTTGCTCAATGTCGTAGGGATTTTCATAGTGCGTGGTGAGGGCATGCCAATCGGCGACGAAGAAGAAGCACTCATACTCGTGCTGGAGACGCACCCAGTTCTTCAGCACCCCATGGTAGTGCCCAAGATGTAAGCGTCCCGTCGGCCGCATGCCGGAAAGCACGCGACGATCCCAATCCCCCGTGGCCAAAGGCAAAACCCCTTATGTGATACGGACGCAAGGCGCGCCCAACGGATCCATGATAGCAAAGGCGGAGGGCCCTACGGAGCCTCCACGATGGCCGAGGCATCCCCAAGACCTTGCCGCAGAAGGACCGGCTCAACGCCGGTGAAATCGACCACGGTGCTGGGCTCGAGGCCGCAAAAGCCGCCGTCGATCACGAGATCCACGGCGTGCTCCAGGAGCTCCCGGATATTCCAAGGGTCCGTTTCCGGTCCGAACTGGCCGGGGAGCACGAGGCTGCAGGACATGAGGGGTTCGCCAAGCTCCGCCAGCAGGGCCTGGGCGATGGGATTCGAGGGCACACGGAGCCCAATGGTGCGCCGCTTGGGATGCATGAGCCGCTTGGGCACCTCCCGGGTGGCGGGCAGGATAAAGGTGAAGGGCCCAGGGGTATGGGCCTTCAGAGCGCGAAACACGGTGTTGTCCACCCGCGCGTAGGTCGCCAGCACCGAAAGATCGGGGCAGACCAGGGTGAAGTTGTGGTCCCGGTCCATATCGCGGATGCGGACGATGCGCTCGAGGCCGTCTTTGTTCTCCAGGCGACAGGCCAGGGCGTAGGCCGAATCGGTCGGGTAGGCGACCACGCCGCCCCGGGCAATGATTTCCACGGCCTGCTTAATGAGCCGGGACTGGGGATTCTCAGGATGGATGGAAAAAAATTGCGCCATAAGCCTATGCCTCAAACCGGGGCTGACCGGAGGCAAGGCCTCGGCCGATCGACTATTATGGCGACCGAACACCGCGCCCCTCAAGGAAAACGGGTCTGCCATGAAAAGCCTGCTGGAATTTGGACCCGTCGCCGCGTTTTTTATCGCCTTTCAATTTAGCGACCTGATCACCGCCACCTGGGTGCTCATGGGCACGCAGCTGATCGCCGCTGCCATCTACTATTTTTGGGCCGGCAAGCTGGGGATTCAGATGCAGGCCCAAAGCGGCTTCGTATTCGGGTTCGGGGGGCTGACGGTCTACCTGCAAGATCCGATCTTCATTATGTGGAAGCCCACGCTCATCAACGGGGCCTTCGCCCTGGTCCTCATCGGGGGCAATTTTATCGGGCAAAAATCCATGCTGTCCCGGCTTCTAGGGGGCCAGCTACCCCTGCCCGAAGCCGTCTGGAGGACGCTCAGCTGGTATTGGGCCGGGGCCTTTACCCTTTCGGCGGTGCTGAACTTGGTGGTGGCCTATAACTTCAGCGAAGCCTTCTGGGTCAGCTACAAGCTCTTCGGCGGCATTGGGCTGACCGTGCTCTACACGGCGCTGATGCTGATTTACCTTGGACGCAAGGGCTACCTGAAGGCCCCGGAGGATCGCGACCCATGATCGCCCTATCGGTCAATCTGAATAAGATCGCCCTGCTCCGCAATGCTCGGGGGGCCTCTGCCCGCCCCGAGCTCCTCGACTTTGCCCGCCTAGCCATGGAGGCCGGGGCAGCTGGGCTCACGGTGCACCCCCGGCCCGACCAGCGACATATCCGGGTAGACGATGTCCCCCGCCTCGCCGCCTGGCTTCGGGGCGCCTACCCCGATGCCGAGTTCAACATTGAAGGCAACCCCCTCGCCGCCCCCCGAGATGGCGGCTACCCCGGCCTCGAGGCTTTGGTAGAAGCCGCCCGTCCGGCCCAGGTGACCCTCGTCCCCGACGGCGACGGCCAGCTCACCTCGGACCATGGCTGGGCCATGACGGACGATGACCTCACCACCCTGAAGCCCCTGGTCAGCCGCTTTAAGGCCCTGGGGGCTCGGGTGAGCCTTTTTATGGACCCAAGCCTTGAGGCCATCGCCCGGGTGCCAGAAACGGGGGCCGATCGCATCGAGCTCTACACCGAACCCTTTGCGGAAGCCTTTAAGGCGGACGGGCGCCGCTGGGGGGCCGCCACGGAGGCGAGCCTCGCTACTTTCCGCGCAGCCGCCGAAACGGCCCAGGGCCTGGGTCTCGGGGTCAATGCCGGTCACGACCTGGATCTCGACAACCTCATCCCCCTGCGCACCCTGCCCGGACTCCAGGAGGTTTCCATCGGCCACGCCCTCGTCGCCGACGCCCTCCTCTTCGGCTTCCACGGCGCCGTGACCCGCTACCGCGACACCCTCGCTGGCGCCTAGGGCGAGTTGCACTCCCCGCGCACCTGCGCTTTGATGTTAATGCCTATCATTGCCTGATAGCGCCAACATAAAGGGAGAGGGGCGATGTCTCATCAAGCAGACGATCTAGAACAATTCATGGAGGGGGTCCGGCGCCGTAACCCTGGCGAGCCGGAATTCCACCAGGCGGTGCACGAAGTGGCGATGGACATCATTCCCTACATCGCCGACAAGCAGGTCTACAAGGACCTCATGATCCTCGAGCGCATGACCGAACCGGACCGCATCGTCACCTTCCGGGTGGTATGGGAAGACGACAACGGCAACATTCGCGTCAACCGGGGCTTCCGGGTCCAGCAAAACAACGCCATTGGCCCCTATAAGGGCGGCATTCGCTTCCACCCCACGGTGACGCAAAGCGTTCTAAAATTTCTCGCCTTCGAGCAAGTCTTTAAGAACAGCCTAACCGGTCTGCCCATGGGCGGCGGCAAGGGCGGCTCGGACTTCAACCCGAAGGGCAAGTCGGATGCAGAAGTCATGCGCTTCTGCCAGGCCTTTATGACCGAACTGTCCCGCCACATCGGCCCGGACACGGACGTGCCCGCCGGGGATATCGGCGTTGGCGCTCGGGAAGTGGGCTACATGTTCGGTCAATACAAGCGCCTCATGAATCGCTTCGAAGGCGTGCTGACGGGTAAGGCCCTCGAGTTTGGGGGCTCCCGCATTCGTACGGAAGCCACGGGCTACGGCGTGGTCTACATGATGGACAACATGCTCCGCCATCACGGCGAGAGCATCGAGGGGAAAACCTGCGTGGTGTCGGGCTCCGGCAACGTGGCCACCTTCTGCGCAGAAAAGCTCATCGAGCTTGGCGGCAAGGTCGTTACCCTCTCCGACTCCGGCGGCTTCATCCATGATCCCGACGGCTTCACCCAGGAAAAGCTCCAGTGGATCATGGATTTGAAGAACAACCGCCGCGGACGCATTGAGGAGTACGTCGGGGAATTCGGGGGCACCTTCCACGCGGGGCAGCGCCCCTGGAATGTGCCCTGCGACCTGGCCTTCCCCTGCGCCACGCAGAACGAGATCGAGCTCGCCGATGCCGAAGCGTTGATCAAGAACGGCTGCCGAGCCATCTCGGAAGGGGCGAACATGCCCAGCACGCCGGAGGCCATCCACGCCATTCAGGCCCATCGGGAACTACTTCACGCACCCTCGAAGGCGGCCAACGCCGGCGGCGTGGGCGTATCGGGCCTCGAGATGAGCCAGAACAGCCTGCGGCTTCAGTGGACCCGGGAAGAGGTGGACGAGCGCCTGAAAGGCATCATTGCCGGCATCCACGAGCAAATGGTGACCTACGGCACCGCCGCCGATGGGCACGTGGACTACTTCAAGGGTGCTAACATCGCCGGCTTTAACAAGGTGGCCAGCGCCATGATCGCCTACGGCGTGATGTAAACGCCCTGCGCGTCCCCACGGGTCAGCGCTTCGGCGCTGGCCCGTTTTTTTTTGGCCCCCGTTTCGGTTTCACGCTATGCCTGAACTGCTGAGCCTTGCGCTGATTGTCCTCCTGGCCATGCTGAGCCCCGGCCCCGACATGGTGCTACTTACGCGCTTTTCCCTGGGCCCGACGCCGCGCCAAGCCGACGTCTGCGTGGCCGGCATCGTGCTAGGCATTTCAGCCCACAGCCTCTTTGCCTTGACGGGGCTGGCCGCCCTCACCCAGCTGCATCCTCAGGCCCTGGCGGCCATGACCGTGCTCGGTGCGCTCTGGCTTAGCTATCTCGCCTACCACGCGCTGCAGAGCCAAGGGGCCCTCCGCCTCAGCAGCGTTGATGCCCCCAAGGCTGGCCTGACCCTCGCTTTCCTCGCGGGGCTCCTCAGTAACCTGCTAAACGCGAAGGTCCTGCTCATGATGGTGGCGCTCTTTACCGAGCTCCTGCCCCCCACCGCCCCCCTGGGACAGCGGCTCCTGGGCGTGCTGGTCCTCGGGATCGAGGTCGCCGCGGTCTGGCTACTCTTCGTGCGCCTCATCCGGCGTCCGGCCCTGCGATACGCCATAGAGCGCTATGGCAGCTGGCTCGACCGGGCCTTCGGCGCCCTCTTGCTCGTGCTGGCCGTGCTGTTCATGCTCAGCGCCCTGCCCACTCTCCTTGCCTAGCCTTCCGGAGCTGCCCCATGCGCATCCTTTTGCCCCTTCTCGCCCTTCTGCTCAACGCCGGCGCCTGGGCCGCCGAGGACCGCTCGGGGCTCGACAGCCCGAATCCTGAGGTCTGTCTGCAAACCAACTATGGCCGCTTTACCGTGACCCTGTGGCCCGACCGAGCCCCGGAATCCACGAAAAACTTTCTGAGCTACATCGACTACGGCTTCTACGAAGGCCTGATCTTCCACCGGGTAATCCCCTATTTCATGGTGCAAACGGGGGGCTTCGACGCCGAACTGAATTATCGCGATCCCTTCGGCCCGGTGCGCAACGAGTCGGTGGGGGGCGCGAAGAACCTGCGTGGCACGCTGGCCATGGCACGGCAGCGCGATCCTGACAGCGCGGACTCTCAGTTCTTCATTAACTTGGTGGACAACGCCCATCTTGATGCCGAGGACGATCGGCCCGGCTATACGGTCTTCGGGGAAGTTACGGACGGCATGGCCGTCATCGACCGCATCGGGGAAGTGGAAACCACCGTCAAGGACGGCATGCGCGATGTCCCTCGCAGCCCCGTGACCATCGAGAAGACCACCCGCGGCGCCTGCCCGCAGCGAGCCCTAGGGCCTCGCTAGCCCCCGCGCGCTGAGGCGCGCCCGGCCCGGCGGCTGACGGAGGCCGCCGACGCCGCTATGATGCGCGCCTTCCCGAGCGACTAAAACAGGTCCCCCCGTGCTGAAGGATTTGCTTGAAGCCCGCCTTGCGCCGGCGCTCCTCGCCGCTGGCGCCCCGGAGGGCAGCGCCGTTGCCCTCACCGTGAGCACGAAGCCGGAGTTTGGCGACTACCAAATGAATGGCGCCATGGGCGCGGCCAAGCGCTTGAAGCGTCCTCCGCGGGAGCTCGCGGAGGCCGTGCTTGCTCACGCTCAGCTGGACGATCTCGTCAGCGAAGCCAGCATCGCCGGCCCGGGCTTCATCAACCTGCGTCTCCGGGAATCGCTTCTCGAAGACCAGCTCGGCACCTTCATCGGGCGGGTCCTCGACCCGAAGGCCCCAAGCCGCGAGGCGGGCCGGGTCGTCATCGACTACTCCTCGCCCAATTTGGCGAAGGAAATGCACGTTGGTCACCTTCGCAGCACCATCATCGGTGACGCCCTGGCGCGCTGCTTTGCCCACGCCGGGTGGGAGGTGCTGCGGCAGAACCACGTCGGCGACTGGGGCACGCAGTTCGGCATGTTGCTCGCTTACCTCAATACGCTGGAAACGGGCGATGGCGCCCCCGCCGCGGAGGCCGAGCTGGCCGACCTCGAACAGTTTTATCGGAAAGCTAAGGCCCGCTTCGATCAAGATCCCGCCTTTGCGGCGCTGAGCCGGGAAACGGTGGTGAAGCTCCAACAGGGCGATCCCGCATGCCGGACCGCCTGGAAACGTTTCATCGACGTGAGCCTTTCCCACTGCGAAGCCCTCTATCGCCGCCTCCAGGTCACCCTCACCCGAGAGCACGTCCACGCCGAAAGCGCCTATAACGATGCCCTCGCCGGTGTGATTGCGGCGCTCCGCGACCGGGGGCTGCTAACGGAGAGCGAAGGCGCCCAGTGCGTGTTTCTCGACGAATTTAAGGGCAAGGACGATGCGCCCCTGCCCCTCATCGTGCAGAAATCCGATGGGGGCTACCTTTACGCCACCACGGACCTCGCGGCCGTGCGCTATCGCTGCGACGACCTGGAAGCCGACCGGGCCCTCTATTTGGTGGATAAGCGCCAGGGGCTGCACTTCAAGCAAGTTTTTGCCGTGGCCGAGGCCGCGGGCTTCATCACTCGCCCCTGCAGCTTCGAGCACATGCCCTTCGGCACCATGCTCGGGGAGGACGGCCGCCCCTTCCGCACCCGCGCCGGAGACGTCGTCAAGCTTGCGGACCTGCTGGACGAGGCCGAACGCCGGGCTGAAGTGCTCGTGGCCGAGAAAAACCCGGACCTTGATGCCGCGTCCCGCACGGAAATCGCCAAGGCGATTGCCATCGGCGCGGTAAAGTACGCCGATTTGTCCAAGCACCGAAATAACGACTACGTCTTTTCCTGGGACGCCATGCTCAGCTTCGATGGCAATACGGCGCCCTACCTACAGTACGCCTACAGCCGCATCCAAAGCCTCTTTGCCCGCGCCCAGGTGGCGCCGGAGGCCCTGAGCGCCGGCCTAAGCCTGGGGGCCCCGCAGGAGCGGAGCCTCGCACTCACCCTACTCCGGACGGAAGATGTCCTTGCGCAGGTGCGAGACCAGGGCCTGCCCCACCTTCTGTGCACCCACCTTTATGAGGTTGCCACGGCCTTCACGGCCTTCTACGAGCACTGCCCGGTGCTCAGCGCGC
>JAUILI010000074.1 GCA_030433075.1 Gammaproteobacteria bacterium
CTGGCGGGCTGGTAGGCTATGCGCTCTAGCGTTGCCTAAGGATTGCGCCTGTCGTGAAGCTGCTTGTGGATGAAAACCTGCCCGAGGCGGAGCGTTTCTTCGCGGAGTTCGGCGTCCTTACGCGCGTTGCCGGGCGCGCCGTGACGCCGGCGCAAGCTCAGGCCGCGGACGTGCTTCTGCTGCGAAGCCAAACGCGCATCGACGCCGCCCTGCTAGGGGATGCGCAGCCCCGCTTCGTGGGCACGGGCACGGCGGGCGTGGATCACGTGGATGAGGCTTTCCTGGCGGGGCGGGGCATTCCCTTTGCCCATGCGCCGGGCTGCAATGCGGACCCCGTCGCCGATTGGGTCATGGTGGCCACGGCCCAGGCCGTGCTGGCCGGCGCCTTGGCCGAGGGCGCACGCTTCGCCGTGGTTGGGGGCGGAGCCGTGGGCGGACGGGTTGCGAAGCGTCTCGCAGCCCTGGGCTTTGAGGTGGGTATTTACGATCCACCCCGGCAGGCCCTTGGGCTTCCCCTGGCGGCGCCGGCGTGGTCCCGCGAGGCCGTGCTCGCGGCTGACGCCATCACCTTTCACGTCCCGGCCATCAAGGGCGGGGCCCATCCCACCGTGCCCTGGCTCAGCGCCGAGGCGCTCCTCGCCCTTCCGCGAGGGCGGGTGCTGTTGAACGCCGGGCGGGGCGGGGTGGTGCCCGATGGGGCGCTCCTTACGGCTTTGCAGCGCGGCGATGGGCACTGGGTGGCGCTTGACGTCTTCGAAGCGGAGCCCGCGCCACCCCTGGCTTTGTTGGAGGCTGTTGCTCTGGCCACGCCGCATATCGCGGGGCATAGCGATGAGGGCAAGCTCCGGGGCACGGCCATGCTGTATGACGCACTTTGCGAAACCCTGGGCCGTTCCCGAGAGGATCACTACAGCGCGGCCCTAGCGCCGCCGCCGGAAGCTCGAATCGTGCCGGGCACGACGCGCCAGGCGGGGTGGGAAGCGCTGGCGGAGGCCCTGGAGCTCCGAGCCCTCAGCGCCCGCTACCGAGAGGCTTTGGCCGCCGGGAATCAAACGCCCTCGGCGATTTTTGATGCCCTGCGCCGGGCTCAGGGCGGGCGCCGGGACTTTGCCCTGACCCCCTACCGCGCAACGGGGGAAGCCGGTCACCTGTTGGCGGCGGCGGGCCTGGCCGTGGCAGGGAATCATGGCTGACACCGTCGATACGGTGATCATCGGCGGTGGGGTGGTGGGCCTTGCCTGCGCCCGAGCCCTGGCTCAGGTCGGGGAGGTGGTGTGGCTGCTGGAGGCAGCCCCTGCCCTTGGGCAGGGGATTTCCAGCCGCTCCTCCGAGGTCATCCATGCGGGTCTCTACTACCCCGAAAACAGCCTGAAGGCGGCGCTCTGCTGCCGAGGGCGGGAACTGCTTTACGAATTTTGCGCAGCCCGGGGGGTCGGGCATCAGAGGCTTGGCAAGCTCATCGTCGCCCAGGGGGAAGGGGGCGCTCCGGAGCTTGAGGCCCTGAAGGCTCGGGGCGATGCTCTTGGCGTGCCGGGGCTTACGCTACTCACGGAGGCAGACCTTCGCCAGAAAGCCCCGGCGCTCCGGGGGACGGCAGCCCTGTGGTCACCGGAGACGGGGATCGTGGATAGCCATGGCCTCATGCTGGCTTTGGCCGGGGAGGCAGAAGCCGCAGGGGCGCAGCTGGTGCTGCAGACGGCCGTGACGCGTTTAAGCTTGGAAAGGGGCGGCGTGGTGCTCGAAGGCACGAGCGCCGGTGCGCCCCTGACCTTGAAAGCGCGGCGGTGCCTCAATGCCGCGGGCTTTGGCGCCTTTGCGCTGGCTCGGGACGTCCTCGATGGGGTCGAAGGTCCCTATTACGCGGCGGGGCATTACTTCAGCTACGGCGGGCAAGCGCCCGCGCCGTGTCTCGTGTACCCGCTCCCGGAGCCCGGAGGCCTGGGCATTCACCTCACCCTCGATCTGGGAGGTCAGGCGCGCTTTGGCCCAGACGTCGCCTGGCGGGAGTCGGAGGATTACGCCTTCACCGCCGACCGCGAGTGCTTTGCCGCCGCCATTCAAAGCTACTTTCCAGGCCTTGATCCGGAGCGCTTAAGCCCCGCTTATGTGGGGCTTCGTCCTAAGCGTGTCGGACCCGGGGCGCCCGCGGCGGATTTTGGTTGGCAGGCGCAGTCCCTGGAGGACGGGGGAGGTCTTTTGCATTTAATTGGCATCGAATCCCCGGGGCTGACCTCGGCCCTGGCCCTGGGGGAACGGGTGGCAGCTCACTGGCAGGAGGCCTTTGCATGAGTTCCTTTCGCTTGGGTGTGGTGGTGAATCCCTGGGCCGGCATTGGCGGCGCGACGGCCCTGAAAGGCTCGGACGGCTTAGCGGTGCGCTCGGAGGCCCTGGCTCGGGGGGCTGAACCCCGGGCTCCCGGGCGCATGACCCGGACCCTTACGGGCCTCGCGCCCGAGGGCCTCACGGTGCTCACCTGGGCTGGCGCCATGGGAGAGGACGCGGCCACGGCTGCGGGGCTTGCTTCGACGATCCTTGGCGCTGCGGAGGGGGAAAGCACCGGCGCTGATACGCAGCGCGCGGTCCGCGCGCTAGTGGAGGCGGGCATTGATCTTTTGCTCTTTGCGGGGGGTGACGGCACGGCCCGGGACGTGGCTTCGGCCCTTGAGGACCTAAGGGATCCGCCGTTAGTGCTCGGGGTGCCCGCGGGGGTGAAGATGCACTCCGGCGTTTTCGCGGTGACGCCGGAAGGGGCGGCGGAGGTCATCACGGGGCTGCGCAGCGGCGCGCTCATTACTCGCTGCGAGGGAGAGGTGCGCGATATCGACGAGGCCGCCTTCCGCGAGGGGGTGGTGAAGACCCGCTTTTACGGGGCCCTTGCGGTGCCCGGGGCGCCGCGCTGGGTGCAGGCCACGAAGATCAGCGGTCGGGAGCAGGAGCCCCTCGTGCTCGAGGAGATCGCCGCGGATATCGCCGCGCGCATGGATCGCAGCGGCGACACGCTTTGGGTCCTCGGCCCCGGGAGTACCACGGCGGCCATCGCTGCCCATCTCGGGGCGGAGAAAACCCTTCTCGGCGTGGATGTGTTTCAGCACGGCGCCTGCATTGCCGAGGACGTGACGGCGGAGGCGCTCTTGGCGCTGTGCGAAGGAAAGACCGTGGCCCTCGTGGTGACGGCCATTAGCGGCCAGGGCCATATCTTCGGCCGGGGCAATCAGCAGCTGTCCCCGGCCTTTCTGCGCCGCTTGGCTCCGGACCAATGGCACATCGTGGCGACCCGCAGCAAGCTGTTGACCCTCGAGGGGCGCCCCCTTCAGGTGGACACGGGGGACCCGGCCCTAGACCGGGCACTTTCCGGCTATCGCCCCGTGATCACGGGCTTCGAAGATGAAGTGGTGTACGCCGTCGGCGCGGGCTAGTGCGCGCGAGCAGGCGCCTAGCGGTGATGCCGGGCGAGGAAGCGCTCAAAGCGCCCCAGGGCGTCCCGGAGCTCTTCCTGGCGAGGTAGGAACACCCAGCGCTGGTGCTGCCGGTCCGGCAAGTTGAAGGCCGTGCCCTGCACCAGCAAGAGCTTCTCTTCCGTCAGCAGATCGAGCACAAACTTCTCGTCGTCTTCGATGAGGTAGTGGTCCGGATCCAGCCGGGGGAACAGATAAAGGCCGCCGAGGGGCTTCACGCAACTCACCCCCGGGAGGGCGGTTAGGGCGTCATAGGCGAGCGCCCGCTGCTCGTAAAGGGCGCCGCCGGGGCACACGAGATCGTTGATGCTCTGATAGCCCCCGAGGGCTCCTTGCACCGCGTGCTGCGTGGGCACGTTAGCGCAGAGGCGCATGGAGGCGAGGATTTCCAGCCCCTCCAGGTAGTCCCGAGCGCCCCGAAGATTCCCGGAGCACACCATCCAGCCCGTGCGGAAGCCCGCCGCGCGGTAGTTCTTCGAAAGGCCCCCGAAGGTGAGCACGAGGGCTTCTTCCGTGACCGAGGCCAGGGGTACGTGCACGGCGCCGTCGTAGAGAATGCGGTCGTAGATTTCGTCGGCGAAGAGCACCAGATCGTGGCGGGTGGCGAAGGCCCCGAGGGCCTCGACCATGGCGCGCTCGTAGACCGCCCCCGTGGGATTGTTGGGGTTGATCACCACGAGGCCCCGGGTGCGCTCGGAAACCTTGCTTTCGAGATCGTCCAGGTCCGGCTGCCAGCCCGTGCCCTCATCGCAGCGGTAGTGCACAGCCTTGCCCCCGGCAAGGGTGACCGCTGCGGTCCAGAGGGGGTAATCCGGGGCCGGCACGAGCACCTCGTCGCCATCGTTGATCAGGCCCTGCATGGCCATGACGATGAGCTCGGAGACGCCGTTGCCAATGAACACGTCCTCCACGTCCACGCCCCGAATACCCTGCTGCTGGGTGCGCTGCATGACCGCTTTCCGTGCCGCATAGAGGCCTTTGCTATCGCAGTAGCCCTGGGCCTGGGGCAGGTTGCGGATGACGTCCTGGATCAGTTCATCCGGGGCTTCGAAGCCGAAGGGGGCAGGGTTGCCAATATTCAGCTTCAGCACCCGGTGCCCTTCTTCCTCCAGCCGCTTCGCCGCCTTTAGCACCGGGCCTCGAATGTCGTAGCAAACGGATTCGAGTTTTCGAGACTTCTTAATGCTGGCCATGGGGCGCCCCGGTGTGTTGACAGACGGCTGGGCCGAAAGCCTAAGCTAGGCCTCCGGCGATCAAAGGGTCGCGAGCATAGCAGGGAGCATGGCCATGGGTAAGATGTCGAAAACGGATGCGGAATGGCGCGAAATGCTCACCCCGGAGGCCTACAAGGTGGCGCGGAAGGGGGGCACGGAGCGGGCCTTCACGGGGGCCCTTTGGGACGAAAAGCGCGAGGGGCTCTACCGCTGCGTGTGCTGCAACCAGCCCCTCTTCGAGGGCGCCACGAAGTATGACTCGGGCACGGGCTGGCCCAGCTACTGGGCACCCGTCAACGGCGATGCGGTGTGGGAACGGGAGGACCGGGGCCTCTTCATGGTGCGCACGGAAGTCCTCTGCAGCGGCTGCGATGCCCACCTCGGGCACGTCTTCCCTGATGGCCCGGCGCCCACGGGGCTTCGCTACTGCATGAACTCTGCGGCCCTGACCTTCGAGCCCGCGGAAGCCGCTACTGCTGCTGCAGAAGGTTAACGGGGGCGTACTGATCCGTTAGCAGTCGCGTGTCCTCGGCGAAGCGCGGGGCCACGTTGAAGTTTCGGGCCAGGGGCAGGGGGTCGGAGGCAAAGCGTCGCAGGGGGCGGCGCAGCGCTTCCGCCGCAGCTTGCCGGTCCTCGGCGCCCGGGAAGGGTCGCTTCTGCGCCACCAAAATCCGATTCAGCGTTTCATCGAGACGCACTTCCGCCAGGGCAGGGAAGACCGCCGCGTAGGTGGCCGTTTCCGCGTCGTAGAGGGCGCTGGAGGCAAAGGTATTGGCCACCAAAACCCCGTCCTCCGTGAGCGCCGCGCTCACCTCCTCGAGAAACTCCCGGGTCATGAGGTGCTCGGGAATGTAATCGCCGGTGAAGGCGTCAAGCATGATGTAGTCCCAGGTGAGGCCCCGGGCTGCGGCGCGCTTCAAAAAGACCCGCGCATCCTGCACGTGCACGGCCATCTGGGTCGTGGGCTTAAAGGCAAAGAAGCGCTTGGCCACGGTCACCACCGCTTCGTCGATTTCCACCAAATCTTGCGTTGCCTCGGGCGTGAGGGCGCTGAAGACCTTGGGCAGGGTGCCGCCCCCGAGGCCCACCATGAGGATGCGCTTGGGCTCCGGGGTCACGAGCAGGCCCGAGAGCATCATGCGGGCGTAGGGGAAGATCAGCCGGTCCGGGTCGTCTAAATCGAGGCAGCTCTGATTACGGTTCGAGCGGCGCACGGTGAACAGCAGGCAGCGCTCGGAGCCGAGGTCTCGGACCAGAATATTGCGGTACAGGGAGCGTTCTTCGTGAATGATCTCGGCGCGAAGGGTGGGCGCAAGCACGAGAAACAAAAGGGCGAGGGCGCGAAGCATGGCTAGGCCTCCTGGTGGGGGGCGAGCAGGGCGAGGGCGCCGCAGGCTAGGAGGGCGCCGCTCAGCAGCAGCAGAATCGTATCCACCTCGAACCAGAGAATGAAGTAGAAGGAGGTGCCGAGGGTGCCGAGGGCGCTGCCGAAGGTGGACACGAAGTACAAAAGCCCCGCTACCTGGCCGCTCTCGTCCTTCGCCTGCACCAGGAGGCGCACGGAGTAGGGGGAGATCATGCCGAGCATCACCGTGGGCAGGAAGAAGAGGGCCATGGAGGCGAGGAGGGAGCCGTAGCGGGGATCCTCCACCTGCGTAAAGACCGCTTCCATAAGGCTGTCCCCGAAGCCGTAGAGGGGCCCGAGGAGCAGGGCGCCGCCGATAAAGAGGGCCCCGAAGCGCTTGATGCTCGGGTTCTTAAGGGACAGGCGCCCGCCGATGAGGTAGCCAAGAGATAGGGCCACCATGAACACAGTGATGATGCTGCCCCACACATAGACGCTGGAGCCGAACCAGGGGGCCAGAATGCGCCCCCCGAGCAGCTCGATGGACATGATCACAAAGCCGCCGGTGAAGGCGAGGAGGAAGATCAGTTTCCGGTCCAAAGGAGGGCTCCTAGGGGCTTAGGCGGCCTGGGGCACGAAGTGCCCGGTCCGCTGACGCTCGGCGAGGAGCGTCGAAAAGGTGGATTGGGCGCCGTCTTCCGCTGCGGCGGCCAGCATGATTTGCACGAAGAGGTCGCGCTGGGCGTGGGAACCTCCGAGGCGATGAAGGATCGGCAGGAGGGCCTGAATGCCCCGCCAGCAGGCGCCGTAGGCGCCGCGGTGGAAAGCCAGGCAGGCCTCCCCCAGGGGCACGGCCAGCTCCCGATAGGGCGCCGCGTCTGAATCGCCCTGGGCGCCTCGCTCTCGCAGCCCCGTAAGGACCGCTTCCGCCTCGTCAAAGCGCGCAGCGGCGGCCAGCCCCAGCACCCAGTGGGCATCGCAGAAGGCCAGCATGTGCTCCCCGAGGCGCGGACCCAGGCGATCGGCCACGGCGGCAAAGGCAGGCTTCACGGCGAGGCCCCGCAGGGCGAGACGCTGGAGCAGGGCAATATCGTTGCAAAGATCGAGATATTCCTCGCTGTCCCCCACCTGGTAGCGGGTGGTGAAGTCCTCGAGGACCGCCTCGGGCCCCTCCGTTTCCAGGGCAAAGAGGGCGCGGTGCCAGGCCAGGTGGCCGGTCATGGTGCCGGCGTTGGCCCAGTGCGTTCCGTGGCCATCTACCCAGGCCAGCCCTTCGGCGGTGCGGCCTTCCATCTCGAGACAGTGGGCCACGGCGTGGATGGCCCAGGGATCCTCCGGATCGAGGCTCACGGCGCGGCGGCCAAGGGCCTGGGCCTCGTCATAGGCGCCGTTCTCCTCCAGAGCAAAGGCATGGATGCCCAGAAACTTGCCGTAGCGGGGGGTGGCTTCGGACCACTTGGGCGCAAGAGCGTCCATCACCGCGCGCATGGGGGCGCCGCCGCCGGCGTAGAAGTGGCTGAATTGGGACAGCTTTAGGGCGAAGAAATCCTGGGGGTGATCCTCCAGGATGGCGTCCCAGAGGCCCCGGGCCTTAGCCTCGTCATGGCCCACCCAGGCGGCGAGGGCCTCGGCGTGGGCCTGCTCCCGGGGGGTGCCCTGGGCCGCGAGGGCCTGGGCCTTGGCGGCGGAGGCCTCCGCGACGGGGCGAAGCTCGCCCTTGCCCGACAGCATCATGAGCGCACCCCGGGCGCACCAGGCCAGGGGCATCTCCGGATCCGCTTCGAGGGTCGCCTTCAGGGCGTCGGGGACCGTGGGGGAAAAGCGCCCGTAGGCGTCGAGGAAGCCCTCGTAGGCGTCCACGGCCGCCGCGCTGGCGGCGGTCATGGGCTGGCCGGAATGATCGAGCATGGGTTATCTCCCCTGTCTAGGTTCGGGCACGAAGCGAAGCACGAGCCCGCCCCCGGCGATGAGGAAGGCCATGGAGGCGTAGAACACCGCATCGTAGCCCAGGGCTGTGGCCAGGGCACCGCCGAGGAGGGGGCCAAGGGTGCCGGCGAACTCCGAGGCCGTATTGGCTAGGGCAATGCGCATGGGGAGTTCGTCGCGATGGCCGAACTCTAGCGTCAGGTTCATGGAGGCGGCCTGGAAGCCTTGGAAGGCGGCGCCGATGCCGATGAACACCAGAACCGTGAGTAGCAGGCCACTGCTGACCATGAGCGCCGCGGTGGAGGCCACCCACAGGCCGATGGCCCCGAGGAAGGCCAGGCGGAAGCCGTGGCGATCGGCCAGGGCCCCCCAGGCCAGATTCGAAAAGGTGCCCGACAGGGTGAAGGCGGCCGTGAGGATGCCCAGGGTTTGCCCCGTCAGCCCAAGGCTGGTCCCCGCAAAGAGGATGTAGAATGGGGCCGCCATGCGTCCCATGGTGGCGAGGCCCCGAGCGCCCACATAGCGAGCGAAGGCAGGGTCCTCCCGAAGCAGGCCGGGAATCTGCTTCAGCCGGCTGCCGAGGGCCGTGGGGGCGCGCACCGTGGGCGGTTCCGGCTCCCGGATCACCACGAGCATGGCGAGGCCTACGGAGGTCAGCACGAAAGCCATGATGAAGGTGTAGGAGTAGCCCTCCACCGTGGGCGTTTCGCCGATGAAGAAGGTGCCTCCTAGCCAGGCCACGGCTGCGGAGGTAAGCCCGGCCAAAAAGTTCCGAAGGCCCGTGAGGCGGCCCCGTTTTGAGACAGGGATAACCTTTGACATCAAGAAGTTAAAGACAACTCCTTGAATACCCATGAATAGTCCGAAGGCGAGAATAAAGACCCCGATGGCGATGAGCGCCGCCGGCGGTGGCAAAAACAGCCCGGCAAGCCCAATCAGCAGCACGGTGCCGCGCATGATGCCCCCGGTGACGAAGCCCACGGGCAGCACGCGGCGCCGGTGTTCGATGAGATTCGCCCCAATGAGGGGGGTGATCACCATGCCCAGGGCCTGGAGGGACAGAATGACCCCTACGGCAAAGTTCGAGCCCCCGGAGAGAAACATCACATAGGCGGGCAGGAAGGTGGGGGCGTTGAGCAGGCGAAAGCCCGTCTGCCCCAGCAGTCCATGGGCCAGGTGGCCCAGGTAGTTGCGGGTCAGGTGCCGTTCGACGAAGCGGTTATAGGCGGCCTCCGCGGAGGCCGCCGCATCGTCTAAGCGTGCTCGGGGTTCGGACCCCTCGGGGGTGGTCATGGTGCGGGGTGGGGTCCCTTAGCAGCCTTTCCAGTTCGGGGGGCGCTTCTCTGCGAAGGCCTTCGGTCCTTCGATGAAGTCCTGGCTCTCCACCATGGCCTTCACGCCGGGGTAGGTGGCGGCCATGGCCTCCTCGAGGCTGGCATGGGATAGGCCGTTGTAAGCCACTTCCTTGCTGGCCCGAATAGATAGGGGTGCACATTCACAGATCATGGCGGCCCAGGCTCGGGCCCGGTCCATGAGCGCTTCCGGCTCCGTCACCTCGTTCACAAAGCCCAGCTGGAGCCCTTCCTCCGCGGGGACGTGGCGCCCCGTGAGGATCATGCCCATGGCGGCCTTGGTGCCAATCTGTCGCGGCAGGCGGTGCAGACCGCCGGCGAGGGCGGCAAGGCCGACCTTCGGTTCGGGCAGGGCAAAGCGGGCCGTTTTCGAGGCCAGGATGATGTCGCAGGCCAGCGCAATCTCGAAGCCGCCGCCCATGGCCACGCCGTTCACGGCGGCGATCACCGGTTTGCTCATGTTGAAGCGGCTCGTTAAGCCCCCAAAGCCCAGGGGCATGGGGCCCCGCTTGCCCCCTTCGGCCTGGTAGCGCAGGTCGTTGCCGGCGCTAAAGGCCCGGTCCCCGGCGCCGGTGATGATGGCCACCCAGAGGTCCGGGTCCGCGTCGAAGGCGTTGAAAACCTCGCCGAGTTCCAAATTCGCCGGCGGATGGAGGGCGTTCATGCGCTCCGGCCGGTTGATGGTGACCGTTAGGATGTGGTCCTTCGCTTCCGTGGTGCAAAACTCGTAGCTCATGCCGATCCCTCCCCAAGGTGTGCGGTCATGTTGAATTGGCGCAGCTCCGGGGCCGGCGTAAAGCACAGCTCGGAGACGGCGCAGTTGTTCTTATGCAGGGTTGCCCAGTGGTGGTCCGGGCTGGCGAGCAAGCGCGCAAGGCCCAGGGCCAGGGCGGCGCCGTGGCTCACCACGACGATCTCTTCCCCGGCGTGGCGCGTGGCCAGCGCCGCTAAGATGTCCTGAATACGCTGCTCCACCGCCTCCCGGGCTTCCCCGCCCTCCGGGGCCCAGGCGCCGTCGCCGAAGATGCGCTCGAAGAAGCCGAGCTCGTCCTTCAGGGTGGCGAAGGGGGTGTCCTCGAGCACGCCAATGCCGTACTCCCGGAGCGCGGGCTCGGGCTGGGTGGGGAGGCCAAGGGCGTCGGCGATCCCCGCGGCGGTGTTAAAGGTGCGCTGCAGGGGGCTGGCATAGACCGCCGTGATGGGGCGCTCCTGAGCCTTAAACCACGCCCCCGTGGCGGCCACCTGGGCCTGCCCCGCCGCGGTGAGCGGGCTATCCGTGCTGCCGTGCCAGCGCCCGTCGACGTTGGCCTGAATTTGCCCGTGGCGCACGAGCCAAAGCCGGGTGGTCATAGGCCGAGCACCGCTTTGCTGATGATATTGCGCTGCACTTCGCTCGAGCCCGCGTAGATCGTGGCGGCCCGATTGTTCAGGTAGAAGGGCACGGTGGTGAGTCCCGCTGCCGGGCCCACGGGGGCCACGTTGCTCTCGAAGGCCAGGGCCTCGGGCTGGTGTACAAGGCCATAGGGGCCGAGGGCTTCCACCTGAAGCTCCGTGAGGGCCTGGCTCAGCTCCGTACCCAGAAGCTTCAGCATGGAGGCGCCGGGCCCGGGGGAGCCGCGGCGCTCCGTTTCCGCGAGGGCCTGGAGTTCGGCCATCTCGAGGGCTTCGATGCGCGAGGTCAGCGCATGCAGCCGCAGGGTGAGGGCGCTGCGCTCCGCCTCGGGAAGGGCTTCGGCAAAGGTGTGGAGGTCCTCCACGCCTTCCAGGAGCCCCGGGGCCGAGGCGCCGCCGCCGCGCTCGAATTCGAGAAGGTACTTGGCGACGGTCCAGCCGTCGTTTTCCTCGCCCACGCGCTGGCTCGCATCTACCCGTACGTTGTCAAAGAACACCTGGGCCTGGGTGGCGGCGCCGGAGACAAAGCGAATGGGGGTGATGGTGATGCCTTCCGCATCCAT
>JAUILI010000075.1 GCA_030433075.1 Gammaproteobacteria bacterium
CTTCCGCGTGGAGACGGACGAAGAGTCCGGGGAAACGATCATCAAGGGCATGGGCGAGCTTCACCTCGACATCAAGGTGGACATCCTCAAGCGGACCCACGGCGTCGACGTCACCGTCGGTAAGCCTCAGGTGGCCTATCGGGAAACGATCACCACCCCCGTTTCCGACTCCTACACCCACAAGAAGCAAACCGGGGGTTCGGGGCAGTTCGCTAAGATCGACTACTCCGTGGAGCCCGGGGAAGTGGGGTCGGGCTACGTGTTCGAGTCCAAGGTCACCGGCGGTAACGTGCCCCGGGAATTCTGGCCCGCCGTGGAAAAGGGCTTCCGCGTCTCCATGGACGAAGGGACGCTTGCGGGCTTCCCGCTCCTCGACGTGAAGGTCACGCTCCTCGACGGTGGCTTCCACCCCGTGGACTCCTCCGCCATCGCCTACGAAATTGCGGCCAAGGCGGCCTACCGCCAGTCCGTGCCGAAGGCGAAGCCCCAGCTCCTCGAGCCGGTGATGAAGGTGGACGTGTTCACCCCGGAAGATCACGTCGGTGACGTGATCGGCGACCTCAACCGTCGCCGGGGCATGATCAAGTCCCAGGAGCCGGGCCCCACGGGCGTCCGCGTGAAGGCCGACTGCCCCCTCTCCGAGATGTTCGGCTACATCGGCGATCTGCGCACCATGACCTCCGGTCGTGGTCAGTTCTCCATGGAGTTCTCCCACTACGCGCCCTGCCCGGCGAACGTGGCGGAAGAAGTCATCAAGGAAACCAAGGAGCGCAAGGCGGCCAAGTAAACCGCCTCGCCTTCTAGGGAAACGAAAAACGGCGCCTCATGGCGCCGTTTTTTTTGGCCCGCGCTAGGACCCCAGAGTTAGGGCTTAAGCAGCAAGGCGCTTCATCACGGCGACGAAGGTGTCCAGCTCCTCCAGGGTGGTGTAGAGGTTCGGCGTGATGCGCAGCCCTCGCACCCCCGGGCGATCAATCCCCACGGTGAAGATGCGGTGCTCGTCCAGCAGGGTTTTCGCCAGGTCGCGAGGATCCCATCCCTCTAGGCCCACGTTCCCAATACCACCGTGGCGCGCCGGCTCCGCCGGCGTATTCACGATTACGCCGGGAACGCCCCGCAGCTGCTCGGTCCAATAGCGCTGAAGAAAGTGGAGGCGCGCCGCCTTGCGTGGCAGGCCGAGGGCCGCCTGGTATTCCAAGGCGTCGAGAATACCGAGATCCACGTGCACGGGATCGGTGCCCGTGTGATTGAGGCGGCGGATATCGTCATCGGGGAGATCCCGCGCCGCGAGCAGGGGCCACAGCGACGGGATCTTTTCCTTCTTCACGTAGAGTAGCCCGGCGCCTAGGGGGGCGCTCAGCCACTTGTGCAGGCTGGCCCCGTAGTAGTCACAGTCCAGCTCGGCCATTTGGAAGGGCACATGCGCGTAGGCATGGGCCCCGTCCACCAGCACCTCAACCCCCCGAGCGTGAGCCATATCGCAGATCTTCCGCACGGGGAGCACCTGCCCGGTGATATTGATCATGTGGCTGATCATCAGCAGGCGGGTCTTATCCGTAATGGCGTTGGCATAGAGCGCCACCAGCGCTTCATCGCTCTCGGGATGATTGGGCACGGACACCACCTTATTGACGACGCCGTAGCGCCGCGCCACCAGCTTGAAGTGGTTCTGCATGGCGCCGTAATCCTGCGCCGCCATCACCGCTTCGTCCCCAGCTTTCCAATCGAGTCCGCCAATCACCAGATCCAAAGATTCGGTGGTGTTGCGGGTAATGGCGATTTCCTCCGCCGGGGCCCCGACCACAGCCCCCACCTTCTCCGCAACCAGGCGCTTGTTGCTCTGCCGGACCGTGCGCATGTAGTACGAACCTTCGTAATTAACGCGCCGGAGGTGGGCCACCTGGCGCTCCAGCGTGGCCTCGGGCATGAAGCAGTAGTAACCATTTTCAAGATTGATGTAGTCGGGCTTTAGGCGGTAATCCCCCCGCACGGACCGCCAAAAGCCTTCGTCCTGGGCCAGCGCCTCGGCGCTCTTCCCGGAAACCGCGGCGACGGCCTGATGCACCTGCGATAGCAGCAAGGGCGCCGCCAGGCCGGCCAGGGTGGTGCCTTTCAAAAATGCGCGTCGATCCATGGGTCATCCCCCCCCTTTCCCGTGATGCGTCGATTATGGGGCGGGGGGCGAAGGGGCGGGAAGGGGGTTAGGAGCCGGCGGGAATGGTTAGCACCGGGGCCGAGGTATCGCCCCGCTGCCCCGCCTGGAGGGCAAACAGCTGCATCAAAAGCGAGAAGGTGGCCTTGGAATCGGCGTCCCGGTCATCGATGTAGAACCAGTGATCCCGGTAGGGAATGGCCACCGCGGCCCCCGCCGGACGCCCCTTCGCCACCTGCACGGTTAGCAGCCCCCCGAGCACCGAATCCCAGGCAAAGGGCCGTCCGCTGGCATCCCGCGTGGTCACCACAAGCCCCGCCGCGCGATGGGCCTCGGGCACCGCTACGCCGTTCGCCAGGAAATACAGCACCCCATTTAGGGATCGGGTTTGAATCACGATTTCCTCGCCGGTCCCAGCCTGGGCGCCGGCGCGAAGGCGGTAAGCGGTCTTCCCCTCCTGCAGGCCCAGCGATTCCCGAAGTGATCGAAAGGCCGGAAGGGCGGCGCCGTCCGCTGTCACGGCTAGGGTGAGGGCCGCCCCATCGCTCGCCCCCTGCCGCCCGAGCAGCAAGGCATCTTCCAGCTGCAGAGCCCTAAGGGCCTTCGCAAAGGCGGCGAATTCAGCAAAGTCCGGCGCCTGCGCCGGCGTCGGCCCGGAAGCCGTAACCGCATTGCGAAGGCCATTGGCCCGCTGAACCGCGAGGCGGAAGAGCCGCTCCGTGCTCCAGCCCGAGTGGTTCAACAACACCAAGGCATCGAGGCTTAGGGGCGAGAGAAGGCGGCGAGCGAAGTCCTCTCCCTGGAGCGGCGCATAGGAGATGGTCGGGGTTTCGCTAAAGCCACCGCCGACGGAGAGGGCGATATCGTCATCGATTCGAAAGCCCTCCACGGCCAACCCTGCGCCAGCATTCGGGGCAAAGCGAAATTGCGTGGTGACAGCGCTCACCTCAAGAAAGAAGGGGCGATCGCGGTAGCGCAGGCGAACAAGATTGGCGAGGAGCTGCTCATCCGCCGTATCCCGCAGCACCTCGTTGTAGCTGCCCCGGGCCGTTTCCAAGGCCCGGGGACCCACCCCCGCGCAGCCCAGCAAAAAGCCTAGGCACAGGATCAGAAGCAGCAGGGGACGGCGAGGCATGGGACAACACCCTTGGGAGGAAAGGCCTATGGTAGCGCGCCGGCCCTCGCCGGTGCCACGGAGCGCCCTTGCCCTGGGCGTCGCGAGCCGTACACTGCCCGCCATGACCACCCATAGCCCAACGCTTCCACCTCTCGCGCAGCACTATGCGGCCCTTCTGCCCGCGGATCCGGAGAGGGGCCCGAAGCCCCGCGCCCCGCGGAATGCGCTCTTCTCCTATGTGGAGCCGACGCCGGTCGCTGCGCCCCGGGCCTTGGTACTTAATGAGGCGCTGGGAGCGGAGCTCGGCCTAAGCCCTGAAATACTGAAGAGCCCCACCCTGCTGGCCTGCCTGGCGGGAAACGCCGCCTGGCCCGGAGCAACGCCCTATGCCATGACCTACGGGGGCCATCAGTTTGGCACCTGGGCCGGACAGCTGGGGGATGGACGCGCCATCAACCTCGGGGATCTCGTTGACGAGGCCGGTCGCCGCCAAAGCCTGCAGCTGAAGGGCGCCGGCCCCACCCCCTATTCCCGGGGCGCGGACGGCCGCGCCGTATTGCGCTCCTCCCTTCGGGAATACGTGTGCAGCGAGGCCATGGCGGCCCTCGGCGTCCCCACCACCCGGGCCCTGGCCCTGCTGACCACCGGGGACGGTGTGCTGCGCGACCGCTTCTACAACGGCCAGGTGGAAGCCGAACCCGGCGCCATCGTATGTCGGGTCGCGGAAAGCTTCCTGCGCTTTGGGCACTTTGAACTGCTGGCGGCCCGGCAGGAGCCGGAAACGCTCCAGACGCTCCTCGACTACCTGACAACGCACCATTTCCCGGACCTTTCCGGCACAGGCAAGGCGCGCACGCTCGCGCTCTATGAGGCCATCTGCCGGCGCACCGCTGCGCTGGTGGCGAAGTGGACGGGCCTCGGTTTCGTCCACGGCGTTTTGAACACGGACAACCTGTCCGTGCTGGGCCTCACCATCGACTACGGCCCCTACGGCTGGCTCGATCGCTACACCCCGGGCTGGACCCCCAACACCAGCGACCACGGAGGCCGCTACCGCTTTGAGCAGCAAGCGGCGGTGGCGCAGTGGAATCTCGCCCAGCTGGGCAACGCCCTGTACCTGGTGGTTGAGGATGCCCCGGCGCTCCAGGCCATCCTGAACGACTTCGAAGCCCACTATCGAAGCTGCTGGCAGGACGAGATGGCCGCCAAGCTCGGCCTGAGCCGCTTCGAACCGCGGGACGAGGGCTTGGTGCGCGAGCTTCTGGGGCTGATGGAGGAGGCGCAGGTGGATCCGACCCTGTGCTTCCGCTACCTGTCCGACGTTCCCGCCATTGAAGCGGTTCGCTCCGGGGCCCCCCGGGGGCCAGCGCTGACCGAAGCCCTTGCCCCCTGCTTTTACGAAGACGCGCCTTTGGACCACACCCGCCAGGGGCCCTGGGAAGCCTGGATTTTGCGCTATGGCGCTCGGCTCCACGCGGACCCCGCGGATCCGGCCACGCGGCGGGAACGCATGAACGGGAAAAACCCCGCCCTCATTCCTCGCAATTACCTCACCCAGCAAGCCATCGATGGCCTCGCCGAGGGCGATGGGGCGCCGCTCCAGCGGCTGCTCGCCGGCCTGAGCCGGCCCTATGCGCCGACGGCGGAGGATGCGCCGCTCCTGGGACGGCGCCCGGCCTGGGCGGAAGCCCATCCCGGGTGCACGGCCCTCTCCTGCAGCTCATGAGCCTCGCCAGCCCCGGCGCCAGCGATCTCTGGTTCCTGCCCCTCGGCGGCACCGGGGAGATCGGGATGAACCTCAACCTCTATGGCCATGACGATCGCTGGCTCATGGTGGACTGTGGCGTCACCTTTGCCGAGCACGGCTCTAAGGAACCCCACGTACAGATGGCGGATCCCACCTTTATCGAGAGGGCGCGAGAGGCCCTCTGCGGCCTCGTGCTCACCCACGGCCACGAAGATCATCTTGGGGCCGTCGCCCATCTTTGGCCCCGGCTCCGCTGTCCGGTGATCTGCACCCCCTTCGCTGCGGCGGTGCTGGCCAACAAGCTTCGGGAGGCCGGTCTTCAGGGCCAGGTGCCCCTGACGGTCCTGCCCCCGGACAGCCCCTTCTCCCTTGGGCCCTTCCAGCTCCGTTACCTCACCATGACCCACTCCCTTCCAGAGGCCCAGGCCCTGGTGCTCACCACCGCAGCGGGCACGGTGTTTCACACCGGTGATTGGAAGCTCGATGGCGCGCCGGGGCTGGGGACGCCTCCACCGGAGAGCACCCTTCGAGCCCTGGGCGACCAGGGGATTGATGCGCTGGTGGGGGATTCGACCAACGCTCTCACCCCGGGCTATTCCCTGTCCGAGGGCTCGCTGGAACGGGACCTGGCCAAGCTCATTCAGGGCGCCCCGGGACGGGTGATCATCACCGCCTTTGGCAGCAATATCGCCCGGCTCCACCTCTTTGCCCGACTGGCTGCGCGCTTTGACCGCACGCCAGCGCTTTTGGGCCGCTCCCTTCGAACCATGGCCCAGGCCGCGGCGGCGAGCGGTTACTGGGATCCGGAGCGGCGCTACATCGACAGCCGGGACGCCGCCTATCTCCCGGCCGAGGCCTGCCTGGCCGTGGCCACAGGCAGCCAGGGGGACCCGGGCGCCGCCCTCGATCGCCTATCGCGCAATCGCCACCCGGACCTGCTGCTCGAACCCGGGGACCGGGTGATATTTAGCGCCCGAGCCATCCCTGGGAATGAGCCGCTTATCGACGCCCTCGTGGAACGCCTAAAGCGCCTCGGCGTAGAGGTGATCAGCGACGAAGATCACCAAATCCATGCCTCCGGGCACCCGGCGCAGGAGGAGCTGAAAACCCTCTATGGCTGGCTGAAGCCCGAGCTGGTGGTGCCCACCCATGGCACCCCCAGCCATATGCGCGCCCACGGTCAGCTCGCCCAGCGGGACTGCGGCATTCGGGCCCTAACGGGCATGAATGGAGATTTGTTTATGCTTCGGCCTCAGGCGGGGGTCCGCCGGGGCTGGGCCCCGGTAGGTCGGCTGGGGGTCGGCCCCAAGGGCCTCGTGCCCATCGCTGCGGACGCAGCGGACGCTTAAGCGGCCGCTTCCCCGAGGAAGGTGAGGATGGCGTCGGTGAAGGCGTCGTTTCGATCCCCGGCGACCATGTGACCGGCGCCCGCCACGTCCACGAAGGCCGCCGAGGGGGCCGCGGCGCGGAACGCCGCCACCCCCGCCTCCGACACCAGTTCGCTCATGCGACCGCGCACCAAAAGCTGAGGGCAGCGGATGGCCCCTAGCGCCGCTTCGAGGCGCAGCGCAGCCTGCTCCCGATCCTGGTGCCGCCCTTCGCTCATGAAGGCCGGATCCCAGTGCCAGCGCCAGCGTCCATCGTCCCCAAGGCGGAGGTTTTTCTTGAGTCCCTCGAGATTCCGTCGCCCCCGGCGCTGGGGCAGATAGGCCTCGATGGCCTCCGCCGCGTCTTCCAGCTCGGCAAAGCCTTCGGTCATGTTGGCGCGCATAAAGCCGACGATGCCGGCCACGCCCTCCGCTTCCAGTCGCGGCGTGACGTCCACAAAGATCACCCCGGAGAAGGTGCCCGGGGTGAGCTCCCCTTCCGCCAGCATGGTGGCCATGCCGCCGAGGGACGCCCCCACGGCCATGCAAGGCTGGGGCAGGGTTTGGGCCACCGCCACCAGATCGGCGGCAAAGGCTTCGTTACTGTAGTCCTGATCCGGGCACCAGTCGCTATCCCCGTGGCCCCGAAGATCGAGGGCCACGGCAAGCCATCCGGCCGCCGCCAGGGCCTTCGCCGTACCGCCCCAGGCGTAGCGGGTCTGCCCGCCGCCATGGGCGAGGAGCACGCTGCCCTTGGGCTGGGCCGGCCCCTCCACCTGGGCGCGAAGCACGAGGCCGTTGGGCCGGCGCCAACTGCGTTGTTCTGAAATCATGCGTTTCCCCCCGGCCCTCGAGGGTACACCAAGATCGGGCCCTAGGCGGCTTCCGTCGGCGCTTGCAGCAGCGCTTCGAGCAGGCGAGGAAGGTCGGCGAGGAAGGCCTTCGCCGCCTTACCCCGAAAATGGCCGTGGCGGCGAAGCCACTGCACCATGGCCATGAGGATGAAGCGCCGCCCTAAATTGAAGCGCTGACGAAGTAAGGGAAAGGGCACGGTAGAAAAAGACGCCGCCAGGCGCTGCCTGGCCTCAAGCTCTGGGGCGCGATCGTAGCGGTCGAGGAGCGCTTCAAACTCTCCCTCGGGAGAGCATACGAGGTCGGCGATGCCCTGCAGGTAGGCGTGGAAGCCTTCATCGCTGCCTGCGAGGCTCGCGATGGATTGCACTTGAACCTCCGCGAGATCCTGAATGGAGAAGGGGGCCTTACGGCTGAGCAGCTTTTCGATGAACACGCCCCGGTGCCCCGCGAGCTGGTCCATGCGCCGCTCGTGAAGGGCCTCGATCAGCCCCTGCCGGCCCCCAAAGTGGTAATGCAGCGCCGATTCATTGCGCTGCCCCGCGGCCCGCAAGATGGCCCGGGTGGTCACGGCTCCGAAGCCTTCGGAGGCGAAGAGCGTTTCCGCCGCATCAAGGAGCCGGTCCCGGGTTTGGGATGCTGCGCTACGGCGGGAAGGAGGGCTCGCCATGAGGAGTTCCGCTCTAATGAAAGTGGTTAATACTAGCGAAATCAGCGGCCTGTGACACGCCCTGGGGCCCCCAGGCCCCAGGGACGCCCTACCCCCGTGCTAACGGTGGAGGTTCGAGGCCCGCTGCAGGGCCTGCTCCGCGCTGTAGACCATCTCGCGCAAAATCTCCGCCGCCGGACGCACGGCCTTCACCATGCCGATGCCCTGGCCAGCGAAGCCCGGATTGATATCGCCCCGCTGTGCCCGATTGGCTGCGGCCAGCACGGGAGACGCAATCATCCCCTGGTAAGGCATGGTCAGGGGCTCCTTCCCTTCCCGCACCCAGTAATCGGTCCAGAGACTACGAATGATGCGCGCGGGCTTGCCCGTCACGGCGCGGGAAATGGTGGTGCCATCCTCCTCCGCATCCACAATGGCCTGCTTTTGGAAATCAAAGATCCCTGCTTCATCGGAGGCGAGGAAGGCCGAGCCCACCCAAACCCCTTCGGCGCCGAGCATGAAAGCCGCCGCCACGCCGCGCCCATCACCAATGCCCCCCGCGCCGAGGATGGGCAGATCGCCCACCGCATCCACCACCTGGGGAATGAGGGCCATGGTGCCAATGGGGGAGTTGTGGCCCCCACCGTCGTGGCCCTGGGCCACGATAAAATCGACGCCGGAGCTTTTGACCTGCACCGCATGCTTCACCTTGCCCACCACGGCGCCCACCTTGGTGCCGTTGGCCTTGAGCCGATCCATCCAGGGCCCGGGGTTGCCGAGGCCCGACACATACACGGGGACCTGCTCCTCAATCACCACTTCCATCTGGGCTTCAAAAAACTCCGCCGACAGGGGCAGGGGCTCATCGGGGTCGCGGGTGACCTTTAGGCTTTCCGGATCCGGGGCCTCAAGGCCGCACTCATCCATAAACTGCTGCGCAAAACCCTGGAGCGGAGCCACCTGCTCTGCGGGGGAGGGCGCCTCCCCGGCCTGCTGCTGATCCCGGGCCCGGCGCACGGACGCAGGCAGCAGCGTGTCCACGCCAAAGGGCTTATCCGTGAGGGACCGGGTGCGCTGAATCCACTCCCGGAGCTGCTTCGGGCCGCAGCCCGCCGCCCCGAGGACCCCCAGGCCGCCAGCGTTCGATACCGCCGCCGCCAGCTCCGGCGTGCTGGCGCCCCCCATGCCCGCCAGGAGCACGGGAACCTCGATACCAAACAAATCGCAAATGCGGGTTTTCATTGCCATCCTTTCTCTCCCCTTTGGTTTCTGCGCCCCGTCGGCGCACCCCCTACCGCACGTTCGGTGTTACCCCATCTTCCCCCCAAGGGCTCGCCCCGGGCAACTCGTGACGGCTTTCTCCCGAGGAGGGAAGCCCTTAGACTGGGGCTATCATGCATTCGGGGAGAGTTGTTATGAGCACCGCTGAAGTCGTAAGCCAGGGCACCGATCTAGAAACTTTCCGCGCGGAAACCCGAGCCTGGCTTGAGGAAAACTGCCCGGCGAGCATGCGCACCCCCATGCCCGAAGACGAAACGGTCTGGGGCGGCCGCAAGGCCACCTTCAAAAACCCCGACTCGAAGCTGTGGCTCGAGCGCATGGCCAGCCGCGGCTGGACCGCGCCGACCTGGCCTGCGGCCTATGGCGGCGGTGGCCTGTCTGCCGACGAAAACAAAATCCTCCAGCAGGAGCTGGGGCGCATTCAGGCGCGCCCGCCCCTCAATAGCTTCGGCCTCTGGATGCTCGGGCCGGCGCTCCTCGAGTTCGCCTCGGAAGAACAGAAGCAAACCTATCTGCCGCCCATCATTCGCGGCGAGATTCGCTGGTGCCAGGGCTACTCCGAACCCGGCGCGGGCTCCGATCTCGCCGGGCTGCAAACCCGCGCGGAAGACAAGGGCGATCACTGGATCGTCAACGGCGCCAAGATCTGGACGAGCTACGCCAACCACGCAGACTGGATCTTCTGCCTCGTACGCACGGAGCCTGACGCGCCCAAGCACGAAGGGATTAGCTTCCTGCTCTTCGACATGGCCAGCGAAGGGGTGAGCACCTCCCCCATCAAGCTCATTTCCGGGGCATCCCCCTTCTGCCAGACCTTCTTCGACAACGTGAAGGTGCCAAAGGACCAGCTGGTCGGAGAGCGCGGCAAGGGCTGGACCATCGCCAAGCGCCTGCTTCAGCACGAGCGCCAGATGATCAGTGGCATCGGCGGCAACACGGCCCTTGGCGGTTCGGCTCGGGCCCTGGAAAACCTGGCCAAGCACTACCTGGGCGAGGCCGATGGGCAGATCAGCGACGCCATCATGCGCGACAAGGTCGCGCGGCACCGCATGAATGATCACGCCTTCCGCCTCACCACGGCCCGAGCCTATGAAGAAGCCAAGGCGGGCAAGAGCGACGGCAACCTCTCGGCGATGTTCAAGTACTACGGCAGCGAACAGAACAAGCGGAAGTTTGAGCTCATGCTCGAGATCATGGGCCAGCAGGGCCTCGGCTGGGAGGGGGAAGGCTTCGAAGACCGGGAGCTCGACATTACCCGCCAGTGGCTGCGCTCCAAGGCCAACTCCATCGAAGGGGGCACGAGCGAAGTTCAGCTGAACATCGTAGCCAAGCGGGTGCTCGGTCTCCCGGACTGATCCCGCCCCCTCAGTATCCTCGCCCCGGGTCCACGAGGCCCGTGGGCGGTTCCCCCGCCAGCACCTTCCGTAGGTTCTCTCGAAACACCGGCACCACGGCTTCCCACTCCGTGGGCGCCGAGATGTGGGGCGTCACAAAGCACCGGGGCGCCGCCCAAAAGGGGTGGTCCTCGGGCAAGGGTTCGGCGTCAAAGACGTCAAGCACGGCCGCGCCCAGCTGGCCGCCCTCCAGCGCCGCGAGCAGCGCGGCCTCCTGCACTACGCTTCCCCGCCCCACGTTCATGAACAGGGCCCCGGGGGCCAGCGCGGCCAGCGCACCCTCATCCAGCAGCCCCGCCGTTTCCGCCGTGGCGGGCACCACGGAAACGAGCACCTCGGCCCCGGCCAGCGCTGCGAGGCGCTCGCCGATGGGGTAGACCTCCGCAAAGCCCGGCGCCGGGGCGCCACTGCGATTGAGGCCGATGGCGTGGTACCCCCGGGCCGTGAGCGCCGCCCCTAGGTCCGCCCCAATGGTCCCCGTGCCCAGCACCACGGCCCGGGCGCCGCGAAGGTTTCGAGCGCTCTGTCGACGCACCGCGCCGTGGGTCCAGCGCGCCCGACGCTGCGCCGCCAGGGCCACCAAGAGGCCCTGTTCAAAGCCGTCGAGC
>JAUILI010000004.1 GCA_030433075.1 Gammaproteobacteria bacterium
TTCGCTCTGCGGAGAGAAAAGCTCGCCGATGGAGGCGGCGCGGATAGCCGTGTTGAAACCACCGCGGACGCGAACCTGAGGCACGATGGTCCAGGAACCGGCGATCTTGTAGTTGTCCACCGAGCCCACCGTGGAGTAATCGGTGGTGCGGTAGGCCAGCTCGAGGTCGATGGCTTCAGCCATGGGCAGGCCACGAACCACGGGGACGAGAAGCTCGCCGAAGAACGCGTCGCTGTCGAAGGCGCCGCCGGAAGCGGGGGAGCCGTTGAAGCCAGCAATGGTGCCAGCCGCGAGGTCCTGGGAGGGGCGGAAGTCGGAACGAAGCTCAATGCGCTCGAAGCCGAAAGCCGCGCCCACAGCGCCCGCGGGCAGGTTGAAGAGGTCGCCGGAGAAGCTGGCAGCCCAGACGCGCTGCTCGAACTCGCCTTCCGCAGCCACGGCCGTGCGCAGGAACGCCGCCGCATCTTCAGAAATGTTGCCCTCACCGAAGATGTTCATCGGCGCACAGCCCACGGTGGAGCCGTTGCTGGAGGGATCCAGGCAGGTGCCGCCGGTGGGATCGGCATCTAGATCGAGAAGCAGAGCCTGGAGGAAGCGGTCGCGGTTCACGTTCCCGAGCTGGGTGTTGGAGCCGCTCACCTCGCCTTCGGATACGTACACGTCGTAGGTCCAGCCGGTGTCACCGATGTCACCACGAACGCCAGCGAGGAGCTGGAAGTTGACGTACTTATCGTCGGAGACCCGCTCGCCCACTTCCACAAGACGGCGACGCAGGAAGGCCGTTGCCGTGTCGTCGATGCCGTCGCCATCGGTGTCCACGCCGTTGCCGAGGGCATCGGACAGGAGCTGCTGGGTGGCTGCGGGCAGGAAGGGGTTACCGTCCAGCGTGAACTCGGCGCCGGCCTGGAAGATCGGCGTCGGAGCCAGCTGCTGCGGCACCTTGGACTGGGTGAACATCATGCGGCCGTAAACCTGCATCTTGTCGGTCACGTCGAAGTGGCCGAGGGCATTTGCCTGAAAGCGGGTTTGCGGCAGCTGGATGTAGTTCACCGGCGCGTAGTTGTAGAAATCGTTGTCGTCGCCGCCGGTCACGAAGGGGCGGGCTGCGCCATTTTGGTCGAAGATGATGCCGGCCGAGGGCGAGAAATCTGCAAGACCGCCAGCGAAGATGGCCGTGCCAGGCACGCCGGAAGAACCGCCGTTGATGAGGATGGGATTGCCGTTGGCATCCGTGTCATCAAACTGGGCGAAGTTGGCAAAGCTGCGGTCGCCCTGGAAGAGGTCTTCCCGGTCCGTGTACTGGGCGTTGATGACGACGTTACCGCGGCCGTCCGCGATGTTGCCACCGATGGTGAGGTCGATGCTGGTCAGTTCCGCATCGCCTTCTTCCGTTTGCTCGGTCATGATGTTGAAGGCCACGCCTTCGAAATCATCCTTGAGCACGAAGTTCACCACCCCGGCCACAGCGTCGGAACCGTACACAGCGGAGGCACCGCCGGTCAGCACTTCCACCCGCTCGATGAGGGCCGTGGGGATGTTGTTGATGTCCACGGAACCATTCTGGTTGGTCGGGACGGCGCGGGTGCCGTTGATGAGCACGAGGGTCCGGTTGGAGCCGAGGCCGCGGAGGTCCACGGTGGCCGTGCCGTTACCGGGGTTGTTCGAGGTGCGGTCGAAGCCCGGAACCATTTGCGGCATGGTGTTGAGCAGCTGCTCCGTGTTGACGGTGGCGGTCAGTTCGATCTGATCGGCGCCGAGGGTGGCCACGGGAGCGTTAGCGACGTAGTCGGCACGGCGGATGCGCGAGCCGGTCACCACCACTTCTTCGAGCTGTGCTTCTTCAGCGAGGGCGATTTGCGGCAGCGCGCCGGCGCCAGCAAAGGCGCTGGCGAGGGCAACGGAGCCGATGGCCGTCGCAAGAGGGTGCTTGTTAAACATAATGGGTCCCTTTTAATGGGGTGGGCCGCCAAAGTGCGGTCACACCAGCGCGGCCGAGGCCACGCAAACCAGGCAGCGGACCTCCCCAGGGACGCCTCGCCACCACCTCTTCTTTTTTAAACGAACCTTCTGCCGCGCCCCTTTTTGCCAAATACGAAACCTTCGTCGCCTGAACAAAGCTAAGGCAAATATCGGAGGGTTCATGACAGTAAGGTGACGAGGACGGGCGAATGTTGAAACACATGGAAACGTTTCGCAATGCCTGTCACGTAAAAAAAGTGAAATAGTTGCGGAATAAAAACGTTGCTTAATAGAAGCTTAACGGTGGTTGATGAGGTGAATCCTGCGCTCCGCCCCTTAAATCGCCAGTATTAATTTCGTCACACCTTGCCTTCCCAGGTTGTTTAGTCAAACAGTTGTATAAAGTCGGTGAAGTAGGCGGGGTACGTCTTTCTCACGCAGGTGGGATCCTCGATGACCACCTCCGTGCCCCCGATGGCCGCGAGGGAAAAGCACATGGCAATGCGGTGGTCATCGTAGGTCGCGATCTGCGCGGGGCGCAGCGCCTCCGGCGGCGTCACCGTAATTCCGTCGGAGTGTTCCTCTACCGCAGCGCCGAGCTTTCGAAGCTCCGTGGCCATGGCGGCGATGCGGTCCGTTTCCTTCACCCGCCAGTTGGCAACGCCGCGAATGCGTGTCGGGCCCTGGGCAAAGAGCGCCACCACCCCGAGGGTCATGGCCGCATCGGGGATGGCGTTGAGGTCGACATCAATGCCTTGCAGCGTACCCCCTTCCGTTTCGAGCCAGTCCGGTCCGCTGCGGGTTATGGCTCCGGCTTGGGCGAGAACATCTAGGAAGGCCACATCCCCCTGCATGCTGTCCCGGCCCACGCCGGTCACGCGCACGGGCCCCCCGGCGAGGGCGCCCAGGGCGAGGAAGTAGGAGGCTGAGGACGCATCCCCTTCCACGGGCAAGAGCCCGGGAGCCTTCAGGGGCGCCTCCGGGACGGTGAGCTCTCGGGGGGTAGGCCAGGCGCTATCCGCGCCAAAATGGGCCAGGCAGCGGCGGGTGATATCGAGGTAGGGGTCCGAGACCAGCTCGCCCTCTCGGTGAATCGTGAGGCCTCCGGGCAGCTGAGGCGCCAGCATCATCAGTGCTGTGACGAACTGGCTCGAGAGCGTGCCATCGATGCGGACCGCGCCGCCGGCAAGGGGGCGGCCTTCGATCTTGAGGGGTGGGTAGCCCTCCGCGCCAAGATAGGTGATGTCCGCGCCGAGGCTTCGGAGGGCATCCACAAGCGGCCCGAGGGGGCGTTCGCGCATGCGTGGATCGCCATCCAGGATAAAGGTGCCTTCCCCGTGGGCGAGCAGCGCCGTCAAGGGCCGCATGGCCGTGCCCGCATTCCCCAAATGAAGGTGCAGGGGTTCGGCGCTCGGCGCCCTCAGGCGCCCGCCGGCGCCCCGTACCCAAAGCCCCCCTTCTCGACTCTCCGTTTCCACCCCCAGCGCCGCGAGGGCATCGCGCATGCGCTGAATGTCATCGCTATCCAGTAGGTGGGTCAGGATGGTTTCCCCGGAGGCCACCGCCGCCAGAAGTAGCAGGCGGTTAGAGAGGCTCTTGGACCCGGGCACGCGCACCGAGCCCTGGGCCTTGGATCCAAGATGAAGGGGGAGGAGGTCGACAGGGCTCATGATGGGGTTCTCGGCGCAGCGGGGGCGCAAGGATAGCCTATAGCGCGTCGATGAGCTGCCTGAGGAAGGCTTCGAGGCTCGGCGCTAGCGTTTCCCGCGTCCGCTGGCCGGGCCACTCAAGGACGACGGCGCCGTCTCGGAGGCGCAGGGAGATAATGCCGTCCTCGTCCCCCTCTCGCACGGCGATAAAGGGGGCAGGTTCGAGCTTGAAGCGGCGTTGCTGAAGGCAATGGCCCAGCTGGTTCTCGAGAAGCCTAGGCCACTCCTCGGCGCTCCAGGGTAGGGTCAGGCTGAGGGAGCCCCAGGGGCTTGGCAGCGTAATCGGATCGCTGAAGAAGCTCCCGTAAAAGGCCTCAAGGCTCGCTGGAATGGGGCAGTCGAGCGCGGCGCCGAGGCCCGCCAAAGGCGCCTCAGGGCGAGGCTGCTGGCGCACGGGCTGCCAGTAGCGACGCCCAGGCCCCGCCACGCCCTGGAGGCACGGCGACGGCCAGGCCGGGTCATCTTCAACGGTGAAGGGTCCCAGGGCCGTCTCGGCCCGGGTAAATAGGGAGCTTAAGGTCTCAAGCAGCCCAATTTCAGACGCCGGCATGGGCAGGCCCTTTGAATTCGAGGCGGTTCCCTTCCGGATCCGCGCTGTAGATCGAGGGTCCAAAGCCCTCCGCGCCAAAGCGCTGCCGGGGCGCCTCGGCGGGTAGGCCAAGGTCCTTGAGCCAAGCCTGCAAGGCTGTCGCATCGAAGGGTTCGACGCGAAGGCACAGGTGGTCGAGATTGCCGTCCTGATGATGGATCGGCCCCTCGCCGCCGAGCGGGGTGCCCCGGACCACCAGGTCGATGAGCACGTTGCCCGCGCGAAACTGGTAGAGCCCTAGCTTCGGTTCTTCCCGGACGCAGGGGCAGCCGAGGGTGTCTTCGTAAAAGGCGCGCATGCGGGGAAGGTCCTTCACCCGGAGCACCAGGTGATCCACCGTTAGGGTGGAAAAGGGTCGGGGCTTAGGGCGCTTCATAGGTGAAGGCCTCGACGGTCCAGCGTTCAGGCCCGGCGGCGCCCGGAAGAGCCAGCGTATCCCCGGCATGCTTACCCAGCAGCGCCCGGGCCACGGGGGCGTCAATGCTGATCCAATGCCGCGCCGGGTCGATTTCATCGTAGCCGACGATGCGTAAGGCTCTTTTCATTTCCCCTTCGCCCCTTAGCTGCACCGTAGCCCCGAAGCGAATGCCCGCCTCGGGGCCCGGGGCGCGGTCCACCACCTGCACCTCGTCGAGGCGCTTACTTAAATAGCGCACGCGCCGGTCGAGCTCTCGAAGCGCCTTCTTGCCGTAGAGGTACTCCGCATTTTCCGAGCGATCCCCCAGGGCCGCGGCCTCGGACACGCGCCGGGTAAGCTCGGGGCGGGTGACCCGCCACAGGGTCTGCAGCTCCTCTCGAAGGGCTCGGGCGCCGGCCGCTGTGATGTAAGGGGCCCGGCCCACGCTAGGACGCCGTGAGCTCGGCCAGGGCCGCCCCCACGGGCGGTCGGGCGATGCCGGCTTCCGTGATGATGCCCCCGGTGACCAGGGCCGCGGGGGTGACGTCGAAGGCCGGATTGCGCACCGGAGCTTGAGCAGCAATGCGCTGGCCGCCGAGGTGGGTGACTTCCTCCGGGGCCCGCTCCTCGATGGGGACGTCGCTCCCTTCGGCCGTCGCCGGGTCATAGGTGCTGAGGGGGCAGGCCACCCAGAAGGGGATGGAGAAATGCTTGGCCGCAATGGCAACGGAAAGGGTGCCGATCTTGTTCACCACATCGCCGTTGGCGGTGACCCGGTCCGTTCCCACGATGACCAGATCAATTTCCCCTCGGCTCATGAGGTGGGCCGCCATGGAGTCGGTGATGAGGGTGACGTCGATGCCCGCCTGGGCCAGCTCGAAGGCGGTGAGCCGGGCCCCCTGGAGCACGGGGCGGGTTTCATCGGCGAACACCTTGAAGGGTCGGCCCTCAGCCTGCATGTGGTACATCGGTGCGGTGGCCGTGCCCCAGGCAGCCACGGCCAGGGCGCCGGCGTTGCAGTGGGTGAGGATGCGGGCGCCGTCGGGAATCACGGAAGCGCCGTAGGCGCCGAGGGTTGCGCACACGCGCTCATCCTCCGACTGGAGCCGAGCGGCCGTTTCCGTGAGGAGCGCGCGCCCCGGCGCGCCGCTTAGCCCCGCCCCGTCGATGGCCTTTAGCTGTTGGGCGAGGGCCCAGGCGAGATTCACGGCCGTGGGTCGGGCGCTTCGAAGCCGATCGGCCGCGGCCTCGAGGGCGCTGCGCCAGGCGTTGGGCTCAAGATCATCCTTTTCCCCCATGGCCAGGGCCAGGCCCCAGGCAGCGGCGAGGCCGATGGCTGGGGCGCCCCGAACCTGGAGCGTGACGATGGCTTCCCGAACGGCTTCCCCATCTTCGCAGCGGCGATAGGTGACCTCCTGGGGGAGACGCGTCTGGTCCAAAAGATCGAGGGCCGTGCCGGTCCAGCGGAGGGTCGTGGGGGCCTTCGGCGGGGTCCGAAGGAGGGTCAGGTCAGGGTGCGTCATGGTGAAGATCCGAAAGCCGGGCGAGGGTCTGCGCCAGCAGTTGATGAAGGGCCTCGGGCGTTGGCGCCCAAAACAGCATACCGTCCCGGTGCCCGGCCATGGCAAGGCATCCCCTTTCCTGCCCTTCGCTAAGGGCAGTCACCGCCTGGGCGAGGGCCTCCGTGCCGTTGCGCGCATCCGGCGCCGTGCACGGAAGGGCGAGGGCGTCCCGGGCTTGCCAGAGGGCCGGGTGATGGCCGTGCACCACGGCCTGGGCCCCGGGGCAGGCCCGGTAGAGCGCTTCGTGCACGAGGCTTTCGGAGGAAGGGGGGCGATCGCCCTCGGCTTCTAGCGCTCCGGTTACGCCGCGTTGAAGCGAGGCCCAGCAGACGTCCTTGGCCTTGAGCATCGCCTGATCCGAGCGCTGGGAGGCGGTAATAGCATAGCCCGAGCCCTCCCGCAGGCTCACGTTGCCGTAGGCGAGGCCGTCATAGCGGGCCGGATCTCGGCCGAGCAGCCCGGCGCGGCGAAAGGGGGCGGCTAGGGCCTCGAGGGCTTCGGCGCGGGCGCAAGCCTGGGCCCGATCCCTCGGTGGGCTTAAGTGATAGGCAAACTGGATGACCCCTTCCGTTTCCTGGGCGACCATAGGTTCCTCGAAGTTTTTGCAAGGCGCCGAAGCCCCCTGAATTGGGGTATGCTCCGCCCCGAATTTTCTCAGTATATAAGTGGAAACGCCGTGTCCTCAGCATCTGCCAAGCCCCAGGGCCTCGCGACCGTCGTCGCGTGGTTTGACTCCCATGCCAGCGCCCCTGGCCCCGAGGCCGACGGAGACCGGTCCATCGATCGCGCCCGGATTTTGCCCTTTATCGGGCTGCACCTGGCGTGCCTACTGGTTTTCTTTACGGAGGTGAGCGCCTTTGCCGTAGGGCTCATGCTCCTGACCTATGCGATTCGCGTGCTGGGCATCACCGTGGGCTATCACCGCTATTTCTCCCATCGGGCCTTCCGCTGCGGGCGCGGCATGCAGTTCGTGTTGGCCCTCATGGGCGCCAGCGCCGTGCAGCGAGGGCCGCTATGGTGGGCCGCCCACCACCGCCATCACCACAAGCACTCCGATGGCCCGGAGGACGCCCACTCGCCGGTTCAGGACAGCTTCCTTTGGAGTCACATGCTGTGGTTCCTCTCCACGGGGAACTATCGAAGCCGCACGGAGCTGATCTCCGACTTCGCGAAGTTTCCCGAACTCCGCTTTATCGATCGCTTTGACACCGTCGTGCCCATCCTGTCCTACACGCTCTACTTCTTCATTGGCTACTTCTATGGGCAGGCCTATCCGGAATCGGGCGTGACCGGCGGCCAAACCCTGCTCTGGGCCGGGGTTGTGGGTACGGTGCTGGCTTATCACGCTACCTTCACCATCAATTCCCTGGTTCACGTTTTTGGCGCCAAGCGCTACAAGACCGGCGATGAGTCTCGGAATAACCCCTGGCTCTGGTGGCTCACCTTTGGGGAGTCCTGGCACAACAACCATCATCACTTTGCCGCCTCGGCCCGCCTGGGCTTTTACTGGTGGGAGATTGATATCGGCTGGTACTTCCTGAAAGCCCTGGAGCGCCTTGGCCTCGTGTGGGATCTCAAAGTGGTTCCGTTCTACGTGCGTGAAGGGCTGCCCAATCCGCGCCTTGGGGCGCCCCCGAAGGCGGCCTAGTTGGACCTTGCTGCGCTCTGCGAGGCCGGGTGGATCCCCGATCCCCTGGCGCGCTTTGGCATGCGACGACTGATTCGTCAGCGCCTGCGGGAGATCCATCAGGACGGTCCCGTCGCTGCGGAGGCGCGGCAGGCGGCGTTCCTCGCCAGCCTTCGCGAAGGGCCTATCGCGGAAGCCACGGAGGCCGCCAATGCGCAGCATTACGAAGTGCCTGCGGCCTTCTTTGAACGGGTTCTGGGCCCCGAGCTGAAGTACAGCTGCGCCCTGTTCGACCCCGGCGTGGAGCGCCTTGGGGATGCAGAGGCGGCCATGCTGGCCCTCACCTGCCAGCGGGCAGGGCTAGAGGATGGGATGCGGATTCTGGAGCTTGGCTGTGGTTGGGGCTCCCTGACGCTGTGGATGGCCCGCCACTTCCCGGCGGCGGAAATCGTCGCGCTCTCCAATTCCGCCAGCCAGCGCGCGCATATCGAGGCGCGCGCCGAGGCCGCGGGGCTGACGAATCTTCGCATCGAAACGGCTAACGTCGGGGCTTGGGATACGGAGGCCCGGTTCGATCGCATCGTCTCCGTCGAGATGTTTGAGCACATGCGGAATTACGGGGCGCTCCTAAGCCATTGCGCGCGCTGGCTCGCCCCCGGCGGGAAGCTCTTTACCCACGTCTTTTGCCACCGCAGCTTGGCCTACCCCTACGCCGACGGGGACGGCTGGATGGAGCGCTACTTCTTCACCGGCGGCATCATGCCTCGGGAAGATCTCTTCGAGCAGTTTCCCGAGGTGATGACCGTGGAACAGCGCTGGTGGGTGGACGGCACCCACTACGAGCGCACCAGCAATGCTTGGTTGGCCAACCTCGATGCGCAGCGGGGCGCCGTGGAGGCGCTGTGCCACGAAACCTATGGTCCCGCGGAAGGGACCCTTTGGGTGCAGCGCTGGCGCATGTTTTTCATGGCCTGCGCGGAGCTCTTTGGCATCGATCGCGGTCAGACCTACGGCGTGGTGCACAGCCTCATGCGCCCCGCCGCCGATCCCGCGCTATGAGCGCGCCTTACTAGGCGTTATCGGTGCGCGCAGCCCGGCCCAGGTAGCCGCCGTGGTGACGCAAGCCGTAGTCCATCTTGCTGACGCCCTTCAGCTCCATGAGCGTTAAGGCGAGGGCATCGCTAATGGCCAGCATGGCCGCGATGCTCGCACTGGGGGTGAGACCCAGGGGGCAAGGCTCTTCAATGATGCCCATGTCGAGCACGATGTCCGAGAGATCGCGCAGGGGAGAGTCCGCGTGGGAGGTGACGCCGATGATGGTGGCCATGCCCAGGTGGCGGGATAGCTCGAGCATCTCCAGCACTTCTCGGCTTTTGCCCGAGGTGGAGAAGGCAATGATGCAGTCCCGATCCCCGACAATGCCCAGATCGCCATGGGCGGCCTCCGCCGGATGGACGAAATGGGCAGGCGTTGCCGTGGAGCACAGGGTGGCGGCAAACTTGCTCGCCATGTATCCCGCCTTCCCAATGCCCGTGGTGAGCACCTTGCCTTCGCACGCGGCCATGGCGCGGACCGCGGCTTCAAAAGCATCGTCCACCGCAATCGCGGAAATGGCCTTGGCTTCGGCGGCGATGATGGCGCGCATGCGCCCCTGGATGTCTAGGTCGCTCATGATGAGGTCTCCACAGCGGTTCGAGCGCAAGCATCGCCCAAGAAGGCGGCGAAGTCTTCCAGATCACGCCACGCCCCTCAAGCGCGCCGTCTGCCTGAGCTGCGCCCCATGCTGATGCCGAAACCTCGGAGCTGCGTCCCGGGCTCTGAAACCCTTCCCCTGGCCCAGGGGGTGATTTTGCATCCTGGGCCGTCGGTGCTCGCCGGTGACGCCCTGGAGCTTGAGCACTGGCAGAGACGCCTCGACGCGGTCCTCGGCCGAGGGGAGCGCCCCTATCCCCTGGTGCTCGAGGGCGCGCGCTCCAGCGCCGGCGAAGGGGCGGAGGCCTTTGTCCTTGAGCTGGCTCCCGAGGGCGGACGCCTTCAGGCCGGCGCTGCCGCAGGGCTGCGTCAGGGGCTGGCCCGGGCCCTTCAGTGGCTCCTGGCGCCGGGGCCCGTGCGGTCCGTGGTGATCGAGGATGAACCCACGCTGCCCTGGCGCGGGCTTCTGCTCGACCCCGCGCGCCACCCCCTGGGGGAGGGGGCTCTGCATCGGACCCTCGATGCCCTGGCGACCCTGGGCCTGAACGTTTTGCATCTTCATTTGTCGGACGATCAGGGCGTGGCCTTTGAAAGCCGGCGTCGCCCTAGGCTTCATAGGGCGAGTGGCCGGGAGGGCTACCTGTCCTTCGACGCCCTTCATCGCCTCGGAGAAGCGGCAGCGCAGCGGGGGATTCGGATCGTTCCCGAGCTTGACCTTCCTGGCCACGCCGGGGGGCTGCTCTTCGCCTATCCGGAATGCGCGGCGGGGGCGGTGCCTGCCCAGCTGCCCCGGGCCTTTGGTCCCTCGCCCTACGCCCTGGACCCCACCCGGGAGGAGAGCTGGGCGCTGATTCACGATCTCCTCGACGATCTCGCAGAGTGCTTCCCGGACCCCTATCTCCATTTAGGGGGGGATGAGGTGCCAGCCTCCGTCTATGCCTTTGAGGATCGGCGTCGCGTTGCTTGGTGCACAGAGCGCGGCCTTTCTCCCGGGCCTGAGGTGCAACAATGGTTTAGCCGCGCCCTCGCCGCGCTGTGCGCGCAGCGGGGGAAGCGCCTGATTTTGTGGGATGAAGCGCTCCACCCCGCCCTTCCGCGGGAGGTGACGGTGCAGGTTTGGCGGCGGGTGGAGACGCTTGAAGCCGCCCTGGCTCAGGGCCACGACGCGCTGCTGTCTTCGCCCTATTACCTGGATCTCGCCCTACCCGCGGCGCGGCACCTGGCCTTTAGCCCCGGGGTGGGGGCCAACGCCCTGGTGGCGGCCCAGGACACGCTGCTCGCGGCGCCGGAGCTCGCCGACGTGCAGCCCGGGCCCGCCCGGGTGATGGCGCTGGCGGATGGCGTGGAAACGGTGCCAGGCCCGGTGCGGGGCCAGCTGCTCGGCGGGGAAGGCTGCCTATGGGGCGAGCTTGTGGATGATGCGGTGCTCGATGGGCGTTTGCACGACCGCTTGCCCGCCGTGGCGGAGGCGCTTTGGTGCGAGGCGCCCCCGGCGTCGGAGGATCACCGGGCGCGCTTAGGGGCCTTCCTCTCCCTGCTTTCGCGCACCACGGCCTGCGAGCCCCTCCCCGGGGCCCGGGCCTGCGGCGCCCTGGGCTTGGACCCCCGGCACGCTGGCGCGCTGCAAACCTTCTTCTCCGCCCTGGTCCCCCTGCGCTGGTACAAGCGGCTTCTGGGCCAGGGCCTTGATGGACGCCTCCGCGGCGAAGTCGCCGTGCCCCGGCCTCGCGATGCCCGAACCCCGCTGACCACCCCGGTGGATTTCGTCCCTGCAGAAAGCTTGATGCTGCGGGCCCTAGCGGGTAAGGCGCCTGGCGATCCGGCCTGGGTGGCGCAGGGCCGGGCGTGGTTGGCTTCTCTCAAGGTTCTCGGGCCGGCCCTGGCGGAAGGCGGGCCGCTGGCGGCCTTTGCGCCCCATGGGGAGGCGCTATTGGTGTTGGCTACGGCCTTGGTGGCCGGGGATTCTGAGCTCCCAGCGCTGGCGGAGCGCTATCTCACGCTGGAGGCCGGGGAGGCGCGCTTTGCGCTGCCTGCGGCGCTCCTGGGAAAGCCCCTGCCATGACCCTCGAGGCACGCTTTCGTGAGCTGGGGATAGCCTTCGGCATTCCGGAAGGGGCTCGGTGGTCCGTGCTCCCCGGAGGGCATATCAATGCCACGCGCCGGGCCCAGTGGGCCGGGGGCGATGTGCTTCTGCAGCGGGTGAACCCCGCCGTGTTTCCTGATCCGGAGATCCCCTGCCGCAATGGCGCACGGGTGCTGGCCCATCTCGCGGGGAAGGGCTTTCCCATTCCCCAAGCCGTGCTGGCCGAGGGGGGCGCATCCTGGCTCAAGGAAGACGATGGCTGCTGGCGGGCCTTTGCCTTTCTTAAGACCCACGGCGGCGCGGAACGGACGCCGGAGCGCGCGCCCGAGGCGGGTCGGGCCCTGGGCGCCCTGCTGGCGGCGCTCGAAGATTTTCCCGCGCACCAGCTTGCGCCAGCGCTCCCGGGCTATCACGCCCTGGACCATCATCGGGCCCGCTTTTCGACCCATCGCGAGGCGGAACGGGTATTGGGCCCGGAGGCCTGGAGCCAGCATGGCGAGCTCGAAATGGCCCTGGGCTCCGATCCCCTGGGCGGACCCACTCGTGTGATTCACGGCGATACCAAGCTGGCCAATGTGCTGTTGCCCTTGGCGCCGGGCCTCGCGCCCGTGGTGGTGGATTTCGACACCGTGCTCCCGGGAACCCTGGCCATGGATTTTGGGGATTTCCTTCGCTCCGTGGCCTCGCCCAAGGAGCAACGGGAGGCGGAGGCGGCGGAGGCCCTCCTCGCCCGCCTCGGCGCTGCCGGCGCCGCCTTTCTCGAACCCCTCGGGCCCCTCCCGGAGGAATCCTTGCCTGCGCTGGCTCGGGCCCCAGCGGCCATGGCCTGGATGCTCGCGCAGCGCTTCCTCACCGATCATCTTGAGGGAGATCGCTACTTCGCCGTGGCCACCCGCGGGGACAACCTCCAGCGGGGCCTAGCGACCCTGGCCCTCGCTCATCGCCTGCTCCGGCTGGCGCCGACCCTTGCGCAGGCATTGGCAAGGCCCTAGGCAGGTCGCAAGATGGGCGCCTGCTTCTTCATAAGGGTTGCCCCATGAGCCGTCCCCGTTTTCACCTGGCCATTCCCGTGCAGGACCTTGCCGCTGCCCACCGCTTTTATGCGGGGGTGCTGGGCTGTGGCCTCGGCCGGGAAAGCGATCGCTGGATCGATTTCGATTTCTTCGGGCACCAGGTGACCGTGCATTTAGCGGAGGAGGCCGGCGAGGCGGTGCCCACCAATCCCGTGGATGGTCACGCGGTGCCGGCGCGGCACTTTGGGCTGATCCTCGATTTAGGCACCTGGGAGACGCTGCGGGATCGCCTAAAGGCCGCGGAAGCGCCCTTCCTCATCGAGCCCCACGAGCGTTTTCCCGGCACCCGGGGCGCCCAGCACACCCTTTTCGTCCTGGACCCCTCGGGCAATGGGCTCGAGTTCAAGGCCTTCGCCGACGAGGCCATGATTTTTGATCGCACGGGTTTTGAAGGCGCCCATGGTTAGGGCAGCGGCGGGCCTTCGGCCGGGCTTTTCCGCCGCGGGCCGCGCGCTCTGGCGGGACCCGGAAGCGGTCGCCGAAGGGCGCTTACCCATGAGGGCTGTGGTGGGCGCCTCGCCTACCGTGGAGGCGGCCCGGGCCTGGGTTGAGGGCGGCGCAGGCGATCCCCTGCGGGGGGCAGGGGCCCCGGCCCTTGGACCCTGGGCCCTGCGCCTTGATGGGCGCTGGCGCTTTGCGCGCTACGAGCGTCCCGAGGCCGTGCCGCAGGCGGTGCTCTCCGCCGAATATGACGATAAGGGCTGGGCCGCCCTCACGGTTCCAGGGGCCTGGCCCCTTCAGGGTTTCGATGCCCCGCATTACACGAACGTGCAAATGCCCTTCCCGGAAGCGCCTCCGGAGGTCCCGGACGACAATGCGACGGGGGTCTATCGTCGGCGCTTTCGTTGTCCCCGAGCCTGGCGCAGGGGGCAGGTCACGCTGGAGCTGGGCTCCGCGGAAAGCGTGGTCTTTGTTTATCTGAACGGCGCTTACCTAGGGTTCTCCAAGGATTCTCGCCTTCCCGCCCACTTCGATGTCACTTCCCACCTGCAGCCCGTGGAAAACGTGCTCGCGCTCATGGTGGTGCGCTACAGCGATGGCAGTTGGCTTGAGGATCAGGACCACTGGTGGCTGGCCGGGCTTCATCGCAGCGTGCGCCTATACCATCGGCCGGCGATTCATTTGGCAGATTTCACGCTTCGCGCGGAGGCGGGCGGGGCCTGGTCCGTGGAGGCCGAGCTGAGCGCCGCGGTTCCCGGCTATCGCCTGCGGGCCCGCCTCGAAACCCTTTCCGGTCGCCCCCTGGGGCGGGGGGTAGAGGGGGGCTTCAGGGTATCGGCGGAGCCGACCGTATGGTCCACGCTGACCAGCGAGGGGCCTCGGGTCCGCCTAACCGGGCGCTACGGTCGCGCCAAGTCCTGGTCCCCGGAGGCGCCCACGCTCTATCGCCTGGTGCTCGAGCTTCTTGATCCTTCGGGTGGGTTGGTGGAGGCGATCGCGCCGCGCCTGGGCTTTCGCACCGTGGCCATCGACCAGGGAAAGCTCTGCGTCAACGGCGTTCCCATTACGGTGCGCGGGGTGAACCGCCATGAGCACCATCCGGAACGGGGCAAGACCCTAAGCACGGCGGAGCAGCGCGCGGATCTTCTGCAGATCAAGCGCTTTGGCTTTAATGCCGTGCGCACGGCGCACTACCCCAATGACCCGGTGTTTTATCATCTGTGCGACGAGATCGGGCTCTTCGTTTTTGATGAGGCGAACGTTGAGTGCCACGCACGGCAGCACAGCCTGGCCGCGGACCCCCGCTTTGAGGCGGCCATCTCCGCCCGAATCCGCCGCATGGCCCAGCGGGATCGAAATCACCCCTGCATTATTGCCTGGTCCCTGGGGAACGAAGCGGGCTATGCGCCGGTGCACGATGCGGAGGCGGCTTGGCTTCGGGCCTTTGACCCCACGCGGGTCATCCATTACGAAGGCGCCATTCAAAGGCCCTGGGACGCGCTGGAAGGGGGCCCCCTGGCGCGGCGCCTCGGCGCCGGGCGGGGCTTTGCGGTGCCCGCCACGGATCTGATCTGCCCCATGTATCCGAGCCACGAGGGGCTGGTGCGCTTTGCCGAGGCGCCGCCCGTGGACGCTCCCGTTATCCTCTGCGAATACAGCCACGCCATGGGCAACGCGAACGGTGGGCTGGCCGATTACTGGGCCCTTTTCGACCGCTATCCCCAGCTTCAAGGGGGCTTTATCTGGGATTGGGTCGACCAGGGCCTCACCCTGCCGGGGAAGGCTCCGGAGGCGCGGGCCTATGGCTATGGCGGCGACTTTGGGGACGTCCCCAACGATCGAAACTTTTGCCTAAACGGCTTGGTCGACCCCGACCGCCGCCCTCACCCGGGGCTTTGGGAACATCTTGCCCTGGCCTCCCCCCTGCAGCTCGAGGGCTTTGATGGCCGCCGCGGGTCGCTGAAGCTGCGCAGCCAGCAAGATTTCACGGAGACGAAGGGCCTGGTGCTTCGCTGGGCTTTGGAGCGCGATGGCCAGCCCGTGCAGCGGGGGCGGCTTTCCGCGCCTCATCTTTCGCCGGGGCAAAGGGGCGTCTTGGCCGTGCCGTTCAACGCGCCGACCCTTTCCCCGGGGAGCCAGCTTTGCCTTCGGGTGCGCGTTGAGCAGGGCCAGGGCACGGAGGCCGTGCCGAAGGGGTGGGTATTCCGGGAGGCGACCTTCCCCGTGGCCACGGGGCCCAAGCTCAAGCCCAAGCAATCCCGGAGGCCTCGCCGACCCTGGACAGACGGTCCCCGGGGCCCGACGCTGGTTCTTCAGGACGGACTCACGGCGCGCTTTGACGGCGTGACCGGCGCGCTCCAAGCCCTGGGCCCGGACAAGGGTGCCCCTTGGCTGTCGGCGCTCGCGCCCTCGCTGTGGCGGGCCCCCTTGGATAACGACGGCATCCCCCGGGGGAGCGTGCCCCAAGGCCCCCTTCGCCGGTGGCGAGAGCAGGGCCTGGCGGCCCTCACCACGCGCCTCGAGGCCGTGGAGTGGCAAGGGGATGGGGTGCTGCGTCGCGGGTCCCTGGTCACCGCTACCGGGCTTTCCCTGCCCTATGCGCAGCGCTGCTATGCCACCGCCTCGGGCTGGCTCGTCTTTGAGGAAGGGCTCGTACTGGAAGCGGCGCTGGCCGACGTGCCGCGGGTGGGGGTGTGTTGCACCCTGCCGAAGCGCTTTGACCAGGCTACCTATCTAGGCCTCGGCCCTCGCGAAAATTACCGGGATCGGCGCTTTGCCAGCGCCCTTGGGCGCTACAGCGCGTCCATCGATGCCCTCTCGGAAACCTATCTTGCCCCCCAGGCCTCGGGAAACCGTGGGGACGTGCACTGGTGGGCGCAGCGGAGTGCGGGGGGCGAAGGCCTCCTTTTCCTCGCGCCACCCGGGGGCGAGCTCAGCGTGTCCCACTTTAGCGATGCGCAGCTGGAAGCGGTGGATCATCGCCATGCGCTTAAGCCCGAGCCCCGGCTGACGCTGCACCTGGATCTGCAGCAGCGCGGCGTGGGTACGGGCGCCTGCGGACCCGATGTACTGCCGAAGGATCGTATCCCCGCCGGCACCCACTGCTGGCGTTGGGCGCTCCGGCCCCTAGGGGCCGGAGCGAAGCTCGATCCTGCGCTGGAGGACGCTGCAGCGCTCCGCGCCCTGCCTAAGCCGAGGTTGCCCCTGTGATGCGCTGCGGGATTTTTGTCGTTGCCCTTCTCCTAGCCCTGCTTGCCGGCTGCGCGGCGCCTGGGGGCGATGGCGTGCCTCCCCTACGCTTTGTGCAGGGGGCCATGCCCACCTATCCGGCCGCAGCGAAGGCCGCCGGTCTTGAGGGGTGGGTGCGGGTGCGCTATGCCGTTGGGGCCGACGGCGCCGTGGGGAACCCACAAGTGGTCGAGGCGGCTCCGGAGGGGGTCTTTGACGCGGCGGCCCGGGCCGCCGTCGCCCGCTGGCGCTATGCCCCGGATCCCCGGGGCCTGGGCTGGGATGGCGTGGAAAGCGTGGTGCGCTTCGAACTGGGGGAGCGGGTGTTGCCCTAGGGCGCGCCCCTAGCTCCGAAGTTTAACGGCATAGACCCCTTCAAAGCGGGCGCAGCTCTCCGCCTCCGTGCCGTTCACGAAGACCGCTAGGGTCAGCCGGGCCCGGCCCTCGCTGCGAAGGGTGTCGCAGAAGGCCTCCCGCTCCGTCGCCCCGAGGGTCGTGTGGATGGCTAAGGCCTCCGTCACCGGGCGGCGATAGCGAATCGTGCCCTCCGCAATCACCAGTTCCCCGTCGAGCCCCGCGGCCTCAAGGGTGAGCGCAACCCGGCCCCAGCCACAGAGCGCGGCGGCGGCGTAAAGGCTGCCGGCGAAGCCCGTGCCGTGCACGTTCCGGTTCGGCGCAAGGGGCGCCCTTAGGGTCAGGGCACCGTCATCGCCATCCACAATTTTCAGTCCCATGGCGGCGCTTAAGGGAATTTCTTCATGCCATCGGCGTTCGAGGGCGGTGAGGGCAGGGCTTAGCATGGTGCGCTCCTTTTCAGGGGGCAGTCTGCCCCCTTTCTCCGAGGAGGGCTATGGCGCCCCGTAGGCCGCGTCCGGGTGGGGCGCGGTGGCGGGGAAGGTCAGCACCTTGAGCACCAGCGCGGCACGAGGACCCTCTTCTAGGGTATCGAGGGCGCGCTCTAGCCGTTCCCAAAGCACGGCGCGGGGCCCCTCGATGCGCGTGCTCATGGGGCCTACGGTGACCGTGAGCTCGGGGTGTGCCAGGGCCGCAATGAACCCTTCGATCGCCGGGATGTACTGGCGATCGAGGGGGTAGAGGCTCGCTTCTACGGACCAGAGGCTCATGGGCTTACCACCTTAGGGTCAGGCGGGCGCCGACTTCCCGCGGCGCGCCGAGCTGGAGGTATTCCCCCACCGCGTAGCCATTGCGGGGGTCATTCCCAAAGCCGCCAAAGCCGCGCGTACCAAAACGCTCATCGGTGAGGTTGCGTCCATAGAGCGCGAGGGTCGCGGGCCCGAGGGGCAGGGTCAGCTGGGCGTTTACGCGATACAGGCTCCGAGCCCGCGCATCGTGGGAGTCGGACCAGTAGAAGCCATCCCTGCCGAGGGCCGTGATTTCCAGGGTGCTGTTCCCCGGCAGCGCTTGCCGCGCCTGGAGGGAGAACTGGTAGCGCGGGGCATGGGCCTGGTCGCGCCCCGTGAGCGCATCGCCGGCGCCGTTTTCGTAGCGATCAAAGCGGGTCGCCAATAGGCCAAGGGTGCCCTGGAGGCTCAGCCCGTCCGTTGCTTGCCAGCGTCCCTCGGCTTCGAGGCCGTAGTTGCGGCCCTCCGCCGCATTGCCCGTGAAGTCGATGAATTCGGCGCTGCCGTCGTCCCGGACGCGAACGATGGAGGTGCTGATCTGCTGATCCTCCCGCTGCATCCAGAACAGGGTGAGGGCGCCAGCCAAGGTGCCATCGGCGTTGCGGCTTCGGAGCCCGATTTCACCGTTCCAAAGCCCCTCGCTGCGGAAGCTGCGGAGGTCCTCTGGGAGCGTGCCATCGCTATTAAAGCCGCCGGCTTTGTAGCCCCGGCTGAGCGCAAGATAGGCCGTCCACCCCTCGCTGCCGTCGAAAAGTAGGGCGGCGCGACCGCCGAGGAGCGTCTCCTGGGGGCGGAAGCGCACGGCGGCGCTGTCGTCGTAGCGGTCCCGGCGCTGCTCGAGGCGCAGTCCCCCCTCAAAGCGCCAGGGGCCGGCCAGCGTCCGGCCCAGCTCGCCATAAAGCGCGCGGCGCTCCGTTTCAAACTGGCTCGTGAAGGGGCCCGGGGCGAAGGTGTAATCCCGCAGCAGGTCTACCGTGCGCCGGTGTTGGTACAGGCCCAGGGTCCAGGGCCGATCCCCCTCAAGCTGCTGGAGGCGCAGTTCGGCGGTGCGGGTTTGCCGATCCCGGCGGTAGCGATCCTCCGAGCTGTAGCCATCGGGGTGGAAGCCCTCAAAGGTCCAGTCCTCGTCATAGCCGTAATCGCTATGCCCCTCGCTTCCGGCGATCAGCAGCGTGGCTCGAAGGCCGCCGGGGAGGTCGTCTCGGGTTAGGCGCAGGCTACCAAGCGTGCTGTCCAGGGCGTCTTGCCCCGGCGCGTCGGCGAGGCTACGCCGGCTGTTATCGAAGGTGAAGCCGTCGTAACCGTTGTCCAGTTCTAGCCGGCTTAGGCTGAGGTCGAGGTCCCAGGCCGGGGCGAGGGCGTAGGCCAGGCGGAGCCGGGCGCCGCGCTCGTCGTAGTTCCCCGTGTCGTCCTTGCCGAGGGTTTGGTTCCGCATCCAGCCATCGCTTTGCCGATCGAAGGCGGCGACGCGCACGCCCAGGCGGTCGGAAAGGCGCGTGCCGAAGGCGCCCGCCAGGCCGTAGGTGCCCAGGTTGCCGCCCTCCGCCGTGAGCGTTCCCGTGCTCGGGGCCCCGGGTGCCGGGGGGGCCGCGCTCTCGAGCACCATGAGCCCCGCGAGGGCGTTGGCGCCGTAGCGTCCCGGTTGGGGGCCGCGGAACAGATTGACCGCTTCGAGATCAAAAAGCTGGGCGGCGCCGCCGACCCCGGACAGGTCGACACCGTCGAGAATCAGGCCCACGGAGGGATTCAGCGGTTCGCTGAATTGACCCCGCTCTCCGATACCGCGCATTTGGAAAAAGCGCGCCCGCCCTCCGCCGTTGGCGGCGTTGACGTTGGGGCTTTCGGCAAGAAGGCCCTCAAGGTGACTCTGGCCCCGGGCCTCCAGGTCGGTCTGGGTGAAGACCGTGACGGCCGTAGGCAGTTCCTCCAGGGTCCGGGGCTGGAGGGCGCCGGTAACGACAATTTCCTCCAGGGGCGCGGGGCTAGCCAGGAGGGCTAGGGGGCTCAGGCCCAGAAGTAAGGGGCTTGCGCGAAATAACGTAGACAGCATGGCAGTCTCCTTCTCTCGTGAGATGAAGACCCGGAAGCGGTGAGGTGAGGGGCATAGCGAAAATGGCCACCTATCCCTACGCCGGTGCTAACCGGATCAGGTTCAAAGGGTCCGTTTCCGCGGAAAACGTCTCAGGCCTGCGATCGCTCAGGCCACCCCTTAGGCGTTGCGAAGCGAATCTTAGGTAGGCGCCGCCCGCCACGCAAGGGCGAGGGCGCCGTCGGCCCCTTGCCCTGGGCCCGCGGGGGGCGAAGAATGGAGGCCTCTCTTCCGGAGCGGGCGCCATGACCGAGGGCAATCAACCCTTTTCCCTTCGCCGTTGCGATCCACGGCAGGAGCGCGCGGTGCTCATCGAGGCGGTGACGGCGCTCCAGGATTTCGAGCGGGCGGTGGAGCCGCGCCTTCCCGAGGGCGCGGCCGTGGCGGCGCGCTATGTGGACGCCATGGTGCAGCGCTGCATGGCGTTTCGCGGTGCAATCTTTCTCGCGGAGCGAAAGGGCCAGATGGCGGGGTTCTGTTGCGTGCTGGCCCGTGTCACCGATAGCGCCCTGGCGGAGGGGCAGCGCACCTACGCGAGCCTCGGGGAGCTCTTCGTCTACCCCGCCTTCCGGGGCCAGGGTGCGGCCCGGGCGCTGCTGTCCGTGGCCCAGGCCTTTGCGCGCGAGGGGGGCAGCGCCACCCTGCGGGTTCAGGTCCTCGCGGCCAACGAGGGGGCGCGGGCCACCTACGATCAGCTGGGGTTTCGGCCCCGCCTTCTTGAGCTCGAAAAGCCCCTCACCCCGTGACCGTACTGATTCGCAGCGCGCTGGCCTTCGATCTTCCGGAAATCCCCGCCCTGGAGCGCGCGGCGGCGCAGCGATTTTTAGAGACTGCCCACCCCGAACTGGCCGCCTCGCCGACCTCCATGACCGACGCCGTGCTTGAGCTTGCGCTGCGGGAAGACCGGCTCATTGTCGCCGAGCAGGACGACGCGCTCTGCGGCTTCGCCTTGCTTGATCAGCGTGGCGAAGACGGTTGGCTTCGGGAGTTCGACGTGCCCCCCGCCTTCGGGGGGCGGGGCGTCGGGCGTGCCCTGCTGGCCTTCAGCTGCGCCTGGGCCCGAGGGCGCAGCTGCCCCCGGCTCACCCTGACAACCTTCCGTACCGTGCCCTTTAACGGGCCCTTCTACGCGCGCTTTGGCTTTTCTTTCCTAGACGAGGCCACCCTGCCGCCCCACCTTGCGGAGGCCCTTGCCGCCGAGCGGGACGCCGGCCTTCGGGACCGCTGCGCCATGGCCATGGCGCTCTAGCGGCCTCCGAGGGGCGTGCGCCGGGCGTGGCGCTCCCGGTTGTCCTGCCGCTTTTCCGCATTCTTTCGCAGCAGCACATAGCAGGCGCCATAGCCGCCGTGGTGGCGCTGGGCGCTGTGGAAGGCGAGCACCAGGGGAAGAGTCGGTAACCAGTGGGCGACGTAGCTTTTGAGCCGCCCGGGGGTTTCGCTTCGGTCCCCCCGGCCATGGGTGATGACGACGCTGCGAAGCCCTGCGCGCTGGGCGTCGTGCACAAAGCGCCACACCGCCTCTCGAGCTTCCCGGACCGTCATGCGGTGGAGATCAAGGGTCGCCTCCTGGGGATAGCGGCCCAGGCGAAGCTTGCGATACACCCCGGTCTGCACCCCGTCCCGCTTAAAGGCGATTTCATCGAAGGGGTCTACGGGGGGAACTTCCCCGAGGGTGAGGGTGTTGTTGTCCTTCGCCGTATTCGCGGCGGCCTGGCGCCGCGCCAGCTGGGCTAGGGAGGGGGCTTCGGGGCTTTCCGCCCGCACCCGCAGGTGGCTCTCCGCGAGGGGGGCCACGCCATTCATTTCAGCGAGGAAGAGGGCGTCATCTGAGGTCATGGGTGTCCTCCAAAGCGGCCCGAGAGGCGAGCAGGCGCCCGCAGCGCAAGGGTCGCCGAGGTGCCTCGCTATTTCAAGCGTTCACGGCGCCCTTTTCCCCTTAGGGGCCAGAAAGGCGCGCTCCTCCGCCGTCGAGGGACGACCCAGGGCCGTATTGCGCCAGGGGTCGCGCCCAAAGCGGCGAAGGCGCCCCTCTAGGCTGGCTGCGCTCCGATCGAAATCGAGGATTAGCGGTGCCTGGGCATGACCCTCCCAGCGGCGCAGCCAGGCGCGGTAGCGCTGGCGTAGCGCACAGACCGTGGCCAGGGCTTCGCTGTGGCGAAAGGGCATGGTCAAAAAGAGCAGCTGCGCCGGGGCGTGGTGAGCTTCATCGCCTCGGGCGAGGGCAGCTTTCGCCTCGGTGCGGGCCAGGGCATCGAAGGCGAAGGCAAGGGCCATGCCGCGAAAGCAGTGGCGCGGAAGCTGATCCAACAGAATCACCCGGGCGAGCCGTTCCCGAGGGGTGCTTTTCGGCCAGCCTTCGACGGTTGTTGCGGCCTCCAGCGCCGGGAGGAAGATGCTTCGGAGCCGGGCGTCCTCAGCTTCGCTGGCGCGAAACCAACGCCTTCTGATCTCGGGCGGGGGAAGGCCGGCGGGCGCTGGCCCAAACCAGAGGGCCAGGAGCGCCTCCGGGTCAGGGAAGGGGCGGCCAGTGATCACGATCGCCGCCCTGGCCGTCGGTCAGCGCGGCGAGGGGTTCGGCGCCTCGTCCCCGGAGGGCCTGCGCGAGGCGCGCTTGCGTCGCCGGTGTCTTGTTTTGCCCGAGCTTAAAGGTTCGGCGGAGGCTCAAACTGCCCAGGCGAAAGACCACGATGCCCGGCAGAAGCTGGGTGATGAGGGTCTCGCTCACCGCCGGCGCGTGGGGTCCCTCCAGCGCCTGAAGCTGAGCGGCGAGGGCTGCGCGCCGGGCCGCTTCGTCCTCAAGGATGATCAGGGTGCCCTGGACCTCAAGGCGCACCGTATTCCAGGTGGGAACGGCAGGTTCGGGAGCATAGTCCTGGGCGCTGATATAGCCGTGGGGTCCCTGAAAAATCGCCAGGAGCGCCGTCCCCTCGTTTAGCCCGAGGCGGCGCCCCGTGGCCCGGGCCAGGTGGCCCTCAAGCAGGCCCTCCCCGGCCACTCGCAGCGGTGCGGCGGCCACCTGAAGCGCCGGGGTAACCAGCGTGGCGAAGGGATAGGCCGCGAGGAAGGGGCGGTCCCGATCCTCCAAGGCACTCATCCTAGGGTTCCCAGCATTCCAGGTCGTTGGCGAAGAGCACCGCCCCCTTGAAGAGGGTGCCGATTTCCCGCCGGCTTTGAAGCTCCCGGCCCCGGGTGCGGGGCGTGCGATGGGAGAGGATTAGCAGGGTGGCGTCGGCCTCCTCGGCGAGCTTGGCGAGCTGGGAGGGGGGCATGTGCTCGTCCCGGGCGAAGCCCCGGACATTTTCCGGTACGGCGTGGTGCCCGACGATGATGGTCGAGCCCTCCGCCAGGGTCTTCACCGTTTGGCGCCGGTTCCCCGTGTCCCCGGTAAAGGTGATGCCGACGTCGCCCACGTCCACGCGCCAGGCGAGGCTCGTGCCCGGGCCGTGATCGGTGGCGATGGCGGAAAGCGCGATGCCATCGCGGCGAAAGCCCCGCCAGGGCTTGCGGCCGGTGCTGTCGACTTCTTCCGGGAGCACCTCGAAGCCGCCCTGGGAGAAGGGCGAGAAGAAATCGGCCAGGTGGGGGTAGGCCCCGTTCGGCCCGAGGAGCCGGCGTGTCCAGGTTTTGAGCCCGAGGGTTTTTTCGCCGTCGCTGGGGCCAAAGATCGGGAGGTCTTCCTTGCGCCTAAGGAGCGCTGCGCCCTGGAGGAAAGCGGGCAAATCGGCGCTGTGCTCGACGTGGAGCTGGCTAAAGGCCACGGCGATGAGGTCCTTAAAGTCGGCGCCGGACTCTTCGAAGCGGAGCGCCGAGCCGGGGCCCATGTCGATGAGTACCCGAGCCTTCCCGTCGACCCAGACCAGATAGCCCGAGCCCGCTTGGGCGTCTTCGAGATCGTCCGCGCCGGCGCCCAGCACCTGAACGTAGACCCCCCGGGTACCGCAGGCCCGGCGATCGATCACCACCTCGAAGGGGCGTTCCGTGACCGTCCGCGCCAGCCGGGGATCGTCAACGTTCATGCCCCCGCTCTGGGCGTTGGCCAGGGCGCTACCCATCAGCAGCAGCGCTGCCCCGAGCCCTTGGGGTCTCCGAAGAAAACTCGCCATCTCACCCATTCCCTGTGCGTCGTGAAACGGCGTCGAGCTTACCATCTCGAGGTTAAGGAAAGGGTCATCTAGGCCGCGTATAGTCAAAGCTTCAAAAGTGACTGAGCGTATTTGTGAGCCGACTGTTTGCCCGCCGATCCGCGCCCCGCTTGCGCACCGCCCGCTGCATCCTTCGTTCCGGGGATGACTTCCTCATGGTGGTCCATTCCGGCGTGCGCAATTTTAAGCGCGCCCACTGGGGCCTGCCCGGGGGGCACATTGAATACGGCGAAGCCCCCGAGGATGCGGTGCGCCGGGAGCTCCAGGAAGAGCTCCGCATTGCCGTGCCCTCCCTCGGGGAGGTTGGCGATTACCGCTACAAAGGGGCCTTTCATCGGGTCTACACGGCGGTGGTCGACCGCACCATCGAATGGTTCGACCGGGGCGAGCTTCTCGAGGTGGCCTGGCATCCCTTGGAAGCCATCGAAGGCTTCGCCCGGGAGCAGCGTCTCCATGCCGGCTATGAGCTCGACGCCATCCGCCTTCTTGCTCTCGATACGCGCCGGACGTCCGCTCGGTTCTAGGGCCCTTTCCCCCTTGGGTGATTTCCCCCACCATCACCCCTCCCGATTCTAGGAGGGTTACCCATGCGCTTAGCTTCGTTCCTGACCCTTGGGGGCATGGCCCTCGCTTTGGTGGCGCCGACCTCCTTCGCTGCCCCGGCCTTTGAACCTGCACCGCCGGCGCTCGACGCCCGCCTCTATGCGCTGGCGGAGGCCCCGTCGCCGTCTCGCATTGAGGCGGATATCCGGCAGCTCGTGGCCTTTGGTACGCGCAACACCCTGTCCGATACCGCGTCCGAAACGCGGGGCATCGGCGCCGCCCGACGCTTCGTGCGCGATGAGTTCGAGCGCATTAGCGCGGCCTGCGGCGGGTGCCTTGAGGTGCGGATGCAGCGCACCCTCGTCCCCGGGGACCCGGCCACGCGCATTCCCGTGGACACGGAAGTGGTGAACGTCTTCGCCATTCTGCGCGGTCGCGACCCGTCGCGTTACGTGCTGATGGCCGGGGACATCGACTCCCGGGCGTCGAACCCCAGCGACGGTGAAACGGACGCTCCCGGTGCCAACGACAACGCTTCCGGTCTCGCTGGCGTGCTAGAAGCGGCCCGGGTGCTGTCCCAGGCGGGGCCTCGCTCGGCGTCCATCGTTTTTGCGGCGCTGTCCGGGGAGGAGCAGGGGCTCTACGGCGGTGCCCATTTGGCCGCGCTGGCCCGAGAGGAAGGCTGGGGCCTTGAGGCGGTCCTGAACAACGACATGATCGGCAATATCGCGGGAATCGACGGGATCATCAGCAACGCGGAGTTCCGCGTGTTCTCCGAAGCGATTCCCGTGCCCGAGTATCGCCCGGAAGGGTGGAACTATCGTCGCTATGGCGGCGAAGTGGATGGCCCCTCCCGGCAGCTGGCCCGGCGCGTTGCCGCGCTCACGGAGCAGTTTTTCCCCAAGCTGAAGGCACGCATGGTTTATCGCCTGGATCGCTTTGGCCGGGGCGGTCATCACACGCCCTTCAACAATGCAGGCTTTCCCGGGGTACGGATCATGGAAAGCCACGAGCACTACGATCGTCAGCACCAAGATCTGCGCACGGAGAACGGGGTGTTCTACGGCGACACCATCGACTTCGTGGACTTTAAGCATGCTGCGGCGCTTACGGCGGTTAACGTGGTGACCCTGGCAAGCTTGGCCTCGGCGCCCCCGGCCCCGACGGACGTGAAGATTGGTGGCGTTGTGGCGCCCGATACCTGGCTCAGCTGGACCACCACGGAGGACCCGGAGCTCGCCGGCTACAAGCTGCTGTGGCGGGAGACGGACGCGCCGCAGTGGACCCACGCGCGCTGGCTGGGCAAGGTGGATCACGTCACCCTGAAAGGCATGGTGATCGATAACTATCTCTTTGCCGTGGCCGCCGTGGCCAAGGACGGCAACGAAAGCGTGGCGGCCTTCCCCACCGCCGTGCTCCGGACCCGGCCGTGAAAATTCTTGGCCTCCTGGGGGGCATGAGCTGGGAATCGACCCAGCCCTATTACGCCCGCATCAACCAGCAGGTGCAGGCGCGCCTTGGGGGCGGTGCCTCCGCGGAACTGCTGCTCTGGAGCGCCAACTTCGCTGAAATCGAAGCGCTCCAGCACGCCGATGCCTGGGAGGCCTTAGGAGAGAAGCTGGGCACTGCGGCCCGGGGCTTGGCTGCCGCCGGGGCGGAGCACCTCGTGCTGTGTACGAACACCATGCACTGCCTGGCCGACGCGATCACGGCGGCCAGCGGCCTGCCCCTGTTGCATATCGCTGAACCCACGGGGCAGGCGCTCCGGGGGCAAGGGGTGCGTCGCGTGGGCCTCCTGGGCACTCGCTTCACCATGGAGCAGCCCTTTTACCGGGCTTACCTTGAGGACCGCTTCGGGCTGGAGGTCCTAACCCCTGAGGCTGCGGTGCGCACCGGGGTTCATGAGATTATTTACCAGGAGCTGGTGCGTGGCGTGCTGCGGGAGGACAGCCGAAGGGTGCTGGCCGACGCGGTGGCAGCGCTGGCGGCAGAGGGCGCAGAGGCGGTGATTCTGGGCTGCACGGAGCTGGGCCTGCTGTTGAAGGACGGCGACGGCGCCGTGCCACTTTTAGATACGACCCAGCTCCACGCCGATGCGGCGGCGGCGCTGGCCTTGGATGACGAACCGGAAAGGGGGGACTAGGGGCGATGGATCAGGGACTGCTAAAGCCCGAGCTGGGCTATTACACGTTGGCGGGGCATACGAATAATCCTCGAGATTTAGTGCAGGAAGCGCTGGACGCGGAGCGCCTGGGGCTCGGCTCGGCCTTTATCTCCGAGCGCTTCAATCTGAAGGATGCCTCCACGCTTTCCGGCGCCGTGGGGGCCGTTTCCGAGCGCATCGGCATTGCCACTGGCGCGACCAACCACAACACCCGCCATCCGCTGGTCACGGCGACCTACGCCACCACCATGCATCGCTTAACCGGCGGGCGCTTCGCCCTGGGCCTGGGCCGGGGTTTTGATGGGCTCTTTGATGCAATGGGGCTGCCGCGCATCACCATGAAGGGCATGGAAGACTTCTGCGGCATCATGCGCCGCCTCTGGCAGGGGGAAACGGTTCTGGGGCACGACGGCCCGGCGGGCAAGTATCCCTGGCTGGCCCAGGATCCCGCCTTCAACGAGGACATTCCCCTCATGCTCTGCGCCCTGGGCCCGAAAACCCTGGAGTTTGCGGGGCGGGTCTTCGACGGGGTGATCCTCCACACCTTCTTCACCGACGAAACGCTGGCGGAATGCGTCCGCCTCGTGCGCAAGGGCGCCGCGGATGCCGGCAAGGACCCCGCCTCCGTGCGCGTCTGGTCCGTGCTCGCCACCATCGGCGACCATCTCAGCTATGAGCTTACCATGAAGAAAACTGTGGGCCGCATGGCCACCTACCTGCAGGCCTATGGGGACATCCTCGTTTCCGTGAACGGGTGGGATAAGGCAGTGCTCGAGCGTTTCCGCGCCGATCCCTTCGTGGCGAACTTCAAGGGCGCCCTAGACGCAAAGGCGTCCACGGAGGAGCTGGAGCGCGTCGCGCCCCTGATCCCGGAAGCCTGGTTGGCCGCGAGCGCCATGGGGTCCCCGGAGCAATGCGCCAAGCGCGTGGTTGATCAGTTCGACTGCGGCGCCGATGGCGTGATTCTTCATGGAGCGTCGCCGGCGGAGCTCGAACCCATCGTGAAGGCCTATGAGGTGATTCGCCCCGCTGCGCGCTTTGAAGGCCGTGTCGCCAACCCCGGGCGCTAGCCGCTTGCGGCGCCCGGCGGCGGGGCTGGCGCCCTGCGCCCCAGCCGCGTTGACGGATGCTCAGGCGGATCGGCTTCAGTGGGCCGCTCGGGCTGGGGACGCGCTGGCTGCGCTGATTTTGGGGGAGCGCTTCCTGAGCGTACCCCATTACGCCCCGGCAAAGGCCTTTCCTTTCTTCCAGTTAGCAAGCGCTTACCCTCTTGCGCTTGCCCGCCTCGGAGACTTTTGGCTTCACAGCGAACCTGAGCATGGGGTCTGCGAGCGGGATCCGGCGCGCGCGCGCTGGGCCCATGGGCGGGCGGGAGAAGCGGGTCATGGGCCCTCGGCCCTAGCCGCCAGTGACGCCTGGCGCATGGGGCGGGGCGGCGATCGGGACTATGAGACGGCCTACTACTACCTGGGCCTCGCCTGGCGCTTTGGCCCCGTGGTCCCCCAGCTGGCCCTGCTGGAAGGGTCCCTGCGGATGGATCTCGCCCCGGAAGCCGTGGCCCGGGTGCAGCAGCGCCTGCGGCAGGAACGGGGGCGACCCCGGCGCTTCGGGATCGCCCTCATGCCCCTCTGGTGGGCGGCCTACCGCGGCTAGTCGTCGTAGCCCGGCGGTGCCACGAAGGTGAAGCCCTCTGCTTCAAGCATCTTCGCCATGCCCAGCAGCTTAAGGTCGCCGAACTCCGGACCGATGATCTGCACCCCGATGGGTAGCCCTTCTCCCACGGCCCCCGTGGGAATGACCGTCGCCGGCAGGTAGCTGTTCACGGCCATGCCGGCCCAAAACAGCTGCTCGAAGTAGGGCCGGGGCGTGTTGTCCACCATGAGCACGCGCTGGCCCATGGGGCCGTGGTCGTGGGGGAAGGCTGGGGTGGCCATCATGGGCGTGATGAAGGCGTCGTAGGTTTTGAAGAACTCATGCCAGGCCCAGCGCATGCGCGTCCGCGCCTCGTTGGCCATGCCGTAATCCCGGTAGCTGGCCACCTGAGCCCGGAGCGTTCGCGCCCGTTCGCTTTGATCGGAAGGATCCAGAGCCTCGGCCTGGGCGCGAAGCGCCTGGTAGGCCTCGTCCGGATTGCGAGAGGCCATCACGGACCACAGCAGGGTTTGATAGACCTCGTGGCCGTCCTTTAGATTGAAGTCGGGGCGTGCGTCGTAGTCCACCTGCCCCCCGGCAGCTTTGATCGCGCCGAGCACCGCTTCCACCCGGCGCTGCGTTTCCTGGGAGACGGGTGCGGCTTCATTATTCACCATGGCCGCTACGCGAAGATCGCCAAGGCTTCGGAAGGCCGGGGGCTGGAGCGCAAGCTGGTAGCCTGGCGCGTGGATTTCGTCCGGGCCGGCCTGGGCCAGCAGCAGCGCTTCCAGGTCGCCGGCGCTTCGGGCAATGGGCCCAATGACCGTGAGGTCGGACTGGGCCAGAACCCCCGGCGCCGCATGGCCCCGGGGCGGCAGCAGGCCCCAGGTGGGCTTGTGGCCGAAAACGCCGCAGTAGTGGGCCGGATTACGAATGGAGCCGCCGATGTCCGAGCCGTTTTCCACCCCGGCAAGGCCCGCGGCCATGGAGGCGGCGGAGCCTCCGGAGGAGCCCCCGGCATTCCGGCCCAGATCCCAGGGATTATTGGTGGTGCCGTAGATGTCGTTGTAGGACTGGAAGTCGGCGAGGTTCAGCGGCACGTTGGTTTTGCCAAAGAGCGTGACCCCCGCCGCCTTTAGGCGCGTGACGGCCAGGGCATCGGTGGTGGCGACGTTGTCCTTAAGCGCCACGTTGCCCCGGGTGGTGTGCATGCCGGCCACGTCGAAGCTTTCCTTAATGGTCATGGGAACGCCATGGAAGGGACCCCAAAAGGTGCCCCGCACCCGTGCCCGGTCCGCCTCCCGGGCGCGCTCCCGGGCGGACTCTTCGATCATCTGGATCACCGCGTTCAGGTCCGGATTGAACCGGCTGACCCGACCGAGGTAGTACTCCAGCAGCTCCTCTGCCCCGATGTCTCCCCGGCGAACCATCTCCCCTAGGGCAAGGCCGCTCTTAAAGGCTAGCGTTCCCATGGCTGTGCTCCCTCTCTCCCGAAAGTCTTGAAGCTAGCCTGCGCGCTCCGCGGTGACAACCGCTGGCCCCCGGTAGGGCGCGAGGTCGTTGACAGGGAGAGAGGGTTTCGGTCCCATGCCCCTCATGTCGCCGGGGCGTCCACCGGCGCCCAGCTTGAGAGAACCCCATGCGTAAAATCCTCGCGTTTTGTGTCCTGACCGCTGCCCTTGGAGGTTGCGGGAAAGCGCCCGCGCCGGCGGCCCCTGCGCCGCCCCTGGGCGCCGGCATCGATAAGGACAATATGGATACGACCGTTCGCCCCGGCGATGACTTCTTTAGCTACGTCAACGGCCGCTGGCTGGCGGAGACGGAGATTCCCGCCGATAAAAGCAGTCACGGGGGCTTTGGCATCCTGCGGGATCAGGCCCAGGAGCACGTGCGGGAGATCATCGAGGAGGCCGCCGCGGGCGGCCATCCCGAGGGCAGCGATGAACAGAAGATCGGCGATCTTTTCGCCTCCTACATGGATCTTGAAGGGCGAGAGCAGCGGGGCGTAGCGCCCCTGGCGCCAGAGTTTGCGCGCATTGACGCGCTGGAAACCCATGCGGACCTTGGCCCCTACTTCGCCGAGGCGAATCGCCGGGGCTACGAAGTGCCCGTGAGCGTGGGACAGGTGGCGGACTTCAAGGACCCCACCCGCTACATGATCTACGGCTGGCAGGCCGGTCTCGGCCTACCTGAGCGGGAGTATTACCTGAAGGACGATGCGCGAAGCCAGGAGCTGCGGGCCGCCTATGAGGCGCACATCGCCAAGATGTTTGCGCTTGCCGGGCTGCCTGACGGCGCCGCGGCGGCAGCGACGATCCTGGCCCTGGAAACGCGCCTCGCCGAAGCGCATATCACGAAGGAAGCCGCCCGGGATTGGCCCACGAACTACAACAAGGTGCCCGTGGAGTCCCTGGCCGGAGTGATGCCCAACTTCAACTGGGACGGCTACCTTGCTGCGGGCGGGCTGGAAGATCTTGAAGCGCTCGTGCTCATGATGACGAGCTACTTCGAAGCCCTCGACGATCTCATCGTGGTCACGCCCCTGGACGACTGGAAAACCTACCTGCGCTGGGTGGTGCTCAATACCCGCGCCGACGTGCTCACTCCGGCGCTTGATGCGCAGAACTTCGCGTTCTACGGCAAAACGCTGCGCGGCACGGAAGCGCAGCGGCCTCTCTGGCGCCGCGCCGTGGGCACGGTGGATCGCACCCTTGGGGAAGTGGTGGGGAAGGCCTACGTGAAGAAGCACTTCCCGCCGGAGGCGAAGGCGCGCATGGAGGCGCTGGTGGGGAATCTGCTGAAGGCCTATGAGGTCTCTATCAAGAACCTCGATTGGATGTCCGAGACCACGAAGACGGAAGCGCTCAAGAAGCTATCGAAGTTCACCACGAAGATTGGCTATCCGGACCAGTGGCGAGACTACTCCGCGCTGCGCATCGCCGCCGATGACCTCTTTGGGAATATCGAGCGGGCAGCCATGGCGGAGTATGCGCGGCAGCTGGCCCGCCAGGGGGGACCGGTGGATCGCTCTGAGTGGGGTATGAATCCGCAAACGGTGAACGCCTACTACATGCCGCCCCTTAATGAGATCGTCTTCCCTGCGGCGATTCTTCAGCCGCCCTTCTTCGATATGAACGCCGATGATGCGGTGAACTATGGCGCCATCGGTGCGGTCATTGGACACGAGATTGGCCATGGCTTTGATGACAAAGGGTCGACCTTCGACGGCGATGGGGTGATGCGTAACTGGTGGACCGCCGAGGACCGGGCCGAGTTCGAGAGTCGCACGGGGCAACTGGTGGCTCAGTACAACAGCTATCAGCCGTTTGATGACCTGTCCGTCAACGGGGAGTTCACCCTGGGGGAGAACATCGGTGATTTAGGCGGCATCACCATTGGTCTTCTGGCCTACCAATTGTCCCTTGAGGGCGCGACGCCCCCGGTGATCGATGGCTTCACCGGGCTTCAGCGGGTGTTTTTGGGCTACGGGCAGATCTGGCGGAACAAGTATCGCCCCGAGGCGCTGCGGGAGCGGATCATGACCGATCCCCATTCTCCCTCGAAATATCGGGCCAACGGCGCCGTGCGAAACGTGCCCGAGTTTTACGAAGCCTTCGCCGTGACGCCGGAGGATGCCCTTTATCTGCCGCCGGAAGCCCGGGTGAAAATCTGGTAGACACAAAAAAGCCCGCGAAAGCGGGCTTTTTTGTGTGGGGGTGGGAAAGGGCGCTAGCCCTTCCCGCCCTGAGGCACTTCCGTGAAGGGAATGGATTTGTCCACGCGGATATCGCCGGGGAGGCCCAGCACCCGCTCGGCAATGATGTTGCGGAGGATCTCATCCGTGCCCCCGGCGATGCGGAGCCCCGGAGCGCTCAGCCAAGCGCCGTAGAAGCTGTCGTCCTGGCCATCCTGATCCACGAGGATGCCGCCCATGTCCATGAGGTCCATCCCGTAGCTGCCAATGCCCTGGAGCTTGTTGGCGGAGACGATCTTGGTAATGGAGTTCTCCGGCCCCGGGGTTTCCCCCCGGGACATGGCCGACTGCACCCGAAGCTTCGTGAAGTGGAGCCCGGACTGTTCGCAGTGCCAGGTGGCGATGCGATCCCGCACGGCCTTGTTTTCCAAAGCGGGACGGTCGTCCACTTCCAGCGTTTGCGCCAGGGCGAGCATCTCCTTGGCGTCCGGGCCGCTAGCAGACCCCACGGCGAGGCGCTCGTTCATGAGCGTCACGATGGAGACCTTCCAGCCCTCGCCCACGGCCCCCAGGCGGTGGTCGTCCTTGATGCGGACGTCCGTGAAATACACCTCGTTGAAGCCGGACTTCCCCGAGGCCTGCTTGATGGGCCGGATCTCCACCCCCGGCGCCTTCATGTTCACGATGAACATGGTGAGGCCCTGGTGCTTGGGCACGGAGGGGTCGGTTCGGGTCAGGAGGATGCCGTAATCACAGTACTGGGCACCGGAGGTCCAGATCTTCTGGCCGTTGATGACCCACTCGTCCCCGTCCTGCACGGCGCGGGTACGCAGGTTGGCGACGTCCGAGCCGCCGGCCGGTTCGGAGAAGAGCTGGCACCAGATTTCCTCTCCGGAGGCCATCTTGGGAAGGTAGGCGGCGCGCTGTTCTTCCCCGGCAAAGCCCATGACCACCGGGCCACACATGCCCAGGCCAATGGCAAAGGGCTGGGTGGGCACGTTGTAGCGCGCCTCTTCCTGGTTCCAAATGATCATTTCCATGGGCGTGGCGCCCCGGCCGCCGAAGGCCTTGGGCCAGTTCAGGCAGGCCCAGCCGTTCTCCTGCTTCAGCTTTTGCCAGGCCTTGGCCCGGGCAAGGAAATCGCTTTCCGATTCCTCGGCGCCGGGCCGGCCAGCGAGGGTCGGCGCGTGCTGCTCAAGAAAGCTCCGCGCTTCCTGGCGAAAGCGGGCTTCTTCCGTGGTATCTGCAAAGTCCATAGCGGTTCTCCCGTACTGGCCCGTTAGCTGTTGGAATGTTCAAGCTGGGTGACCAAGCGATCCTTCCACCGCGGCAGCGCGCCGAGGTTCAGGGACAGCAGCTTGGAACGCCGGTAGTAGAGGTGGCAGTCAAACTCCCAGGTAAAGCCCATGCCGCCGTGGGTCTGGATGTTTTCCTTGGAACACTCGTGGAAGGCTTCCGTCGCCGACACTCGCGCCGTCGCCGCTGCAACGCTGAGCTCCGGGGCATCGGTGGAGAGGGCCCAGGCGCCGTAGTAGCAGTTGGAGCGCGCCAGCGTATGGGCGATATACATGTCCGCGAGCTTGTGCTTGATGGCTTGGAAGGAGGCGATGGGACGCCCGAAGGCGAAGCGGCCCATGGCGTAATCCCGAGCCATGTAGAGCGCCGCCTCTGCGCCCCCGACCTGTTCCCAGGCAAAGAGCACGGCGGCCCGATCGAAGAGCTTCTCCATTTGCTCAAAACCTGCCCCGGGGGTGCCCAGGAGGTCCGCCGGTGCGCCGTCGAAGACGATTTCAGCGTGGCTACGGGTCGGATCGAGGGTCGATACGGCGCTGCGGCTGACCCCGGCGCCGGTCAGATCCACGAGGTAAAAGCTGCTCGCGCTGTCCGAATCCTTGGCAAGGACGATGGCGAAGTCGGCCACGTCACCGTCGGGCACGGGGAGCTTGGTGCCCGAGAGCGCGCCGCCCGCGGCTTGGGTGGCGAGGTTGCGCTGCGTGGGGGCCTTCGTGCCTTCGGCCACCGCGACCGTGCCGATGATTTCCCCGGCGGCGAGCTTGGGCAGATAGGCCTGCTTTTGTGCCTCGCTACCGAAGGCCAGGAGGGCTTCCGTGGCCAGGTAAACGCTGGAGGAGAAGGGCGTCGGCGCCAGCACCCGGCCCAGCTCCTCGGCGATCACGCACAGCTCGAGGTGGCCCAGGCCGATGCCGCCGTAGGCCTCAGGAATGGTGGTGGCCGTCCAGCCTAGGTCGACGATGCCTTTCCAAAGGGCCTCGTCGAAGGGCGCGTCCCCCTCAAGGATGGTGCGCACGGCTTTGCTATCGCAGCGATCCCGGAGGAAGCTCCGGGCCTGTTCCCGCAATAGATCCTGCTCTTCAGAAAACTCGAAATTCATCCCCCACCTCCCAGGTTGTGATCTGGCCTTAATTCAAAATGATTAGCTCTCGGGTGTAAATAAACGGTCCTAGGGTTCTCCGCGCCGTGCCTCGCGGCGCTGAAGCATCGCTCGGCGGAAGCGGCGCCCCAGCTGTGCCCCCAGCCCTAGGGCAGCCCCCAGCGCCACCGCGGGGTAGAGCAGCCCGGGAATCCAGGGGCCCGCGAGGTCGATGCGGGCAGCGCTCAGCCCCAGGGTTAGGGTCAGGAGCAGCACGGCGTTGGGAACCATGAGCCCAAGGCCTAGGAGAGCCCCGGCTGCGGCGATGAGACCGGGCAGGTCCGGCGCGCCGAGGGGATCCACGGTCAGGACGCCGAGAAACAGCAGGGCGGCGCCGAGGCTGCGGCGAAGCAGCATTATCCGGCTTCCCGCCGCGCCCTAAGGGCACGGACGATCCCTAGAACGCTCAGGGTGAACCAGGCGATTTCGATCATCATCGACGACAGATTGAAGTTGTAGAGCAGGGATACGGTGATGAGCACGGCGCCGAGGGCATTCAGCGCGCTATAGCGGAGGGCTTCGGCCCCCAGCCGTCCCGTTTGCAACAGAAAGTAGGCGCTGAGCACGGCCAGCACCCCTAGGTTTCCTACGAAGTCCGGCCAGCCGTAGTCCATGGCTCAGGAGACGATGGGCACGGCGCCACCGTCGATGCGCAGTAGCTGGCCGTGGAGGAAGGCGGCGCGGTCGCTGGCCAGGAAGGTGACGAGGTCCGCAACCTCCTCCCGCTCCGCGAGCCGCCCCAGAAGGTTCGGGTACCAGTGGCGCGTGGCGTGGGCTTCTACGCTTGGCCAGTCCGTTGCCAAGCCCGCTTTGGCGGCCCTTGCCGTCAGCATCTCCACCACTTCGTCCGTCCGGATAATCCCCGGCGCCACGAGATTGACCCGAATGCCCGTGCCCGCAAGGCTTTGTGCCATGGAGACGGTGAGGGTCGCGAGGGCGCCCTTCGCGGCGTAGTAGTGGGGGTTTTCGGCGGCAGGCTTGGTGGACCCGATGGTCCCCAGGTGGATGATGCGACCGGCCCGGGAGGCCTCTAGCTTGGGCAGCAGCGCGCTGCTCAGGCGCGCCGCGGAGAGCACGTTCACCTCGTACATTTCTAGCCAGGCCGCTTCCTTAAAGGGCGAGAGGGCCCCGCGGGACGCGCGGCCGTAGTTGTTCACCAAAATATCCAAGGGGCTGTCGCCCAGCGTGGCAAGCAGTTCGGCTACGGCGGCGTCCGAGTCCAGGGCGTTCACCAAGGGCTGGGCCCCGGGGATGCCCTCGCAGGCGGCCTCCGTGGCGGCGGCTTCGAAGCCGTGCAGCCAGACCTTCACCCCTTCCTGGGCGAGCGCCGCGGCTATGGCGCGCCCCGTCCCCCGATGGGCCCCGGTGACCAGGGCCGTGCGGCCCGCAAGATTCAGTTCCATGATGCGCTCCCCTTTGCGACGGTGATGCTCGCACAGCCGCCGGGGCGGAAAAAGGTCAGCGCCGGCGTATACTCCGCGCCGCCTGCCCCGGGGGTTTCGTGTACGCAGAATGGGTCGTCTTCTTTTTTGCCTTGCTGGGCGCCTATGTGCAGGGCGTCACGGGCTTCGCCATGGGCATGATTATGCTCACGGGCGTGACAGCGTTGGCGCCCGTCCCCCTTTCCGTGACCACTGCGGTGGTGAGCCTCGCCTCCCTGGCCAACATTGTGCTGTCCCTGCGGGGCCATTTGCGCAGCATCGATGCGCGGGGTTTTCTCATCTTGCTGCTGGGGCAGGTGCCTTTCCTGGCGCTGGGGCTTGCGCTCCTGACCTACCTCGACGCGCAGATGCAGGCCCTCTCGGAGTTGCTCCTGGGCGTGTTCATCGTTGCTGGCTGTGGCGCCATGATGCTCCGCCCCGTGCCCCGGGAGACCCGCTCTCCAGGCTGGGGCTTCGCCCTGGCCGGGGCCGGCGGCGGCCTGCTGGCCGGCCTCTTTGCGGCGGCGGGGCCCGTGCTGGGGTGGTTTCTTTATCGTCAGCCCTGGCCCCACGGGACCATTCGCGCGACGCTGCTAGCGTGCTTTGCGGTCTCGACCGTGGTGCGCACCACCCTCGTGGGGTCCGCTGGGGGGCTGACCCTAGACGTGTTTCGCTTCGCCGCCATTAGCCTCCTGGCCGTACTGCTGGCGGCGCTGCTGCTCTGGCGCTGGCCTCCGGCCCTGGAGGAACAGCAGCTTCGCCGCGGGGCCTTCACCCTGCTCACCCTCAGCGGGCTGGCCATTGTGATCCGGGCGGCGCCGGCGGTGTTCTAGGCCCGATCCTTCCAAAGCTGGGTCATGAGTCCGAAGAGGGCGGGCACGTTGGGGGCGGAGTGATCGCCCTCGAACTCCCGGTAAAGGGTCGCCAAATTCACGGCGATGCGTTCCGGGTCCCCCCAGCTGCTGTAGTCGGAGAAGCTGATTTCCCGCGCCGCCTCTTCGAAGCTGAGCCCCGCGTCGAAGCGCCGCCGGCCCTCGTCCCGGATGTAGCGGAGATAGGCCATGACGGCCTTCACACCTTCTGCGTCCGTCAGGGGGCCATGGCCCGGTACAACGACCTCAGGATTGCAGGCCAGGATATGTTCGCAGGCCGCCAGCCAGTTCCCCACGGGCCCCGCCCAGAGAATGGGGTGGCCCTCGATAAAGAGAATATCGCCGGTGAAGACGGTGCGATCCGCCGGTACGTGAACGATCACGTCTCCCTGGGTATGGGCAGGCCCCACCTGCTTCAGATGCACTGCCTTGTTCCCCACGGTGAGGGTGCGTTCCCCTTCGAAGGTTTCCGTGGGCAGGCGCTGCTCTACGCTTTCGAAATCGAAGGCCCCAAAGCAGTGAAGGAAAAAGTCCCCGAGGTCCCCGAGCTGCCCCGCCCGGGCGGCCTTGGCCATGGCGGCCATGGAGGCCGGATCCTCGTGGGCCATTTCTTCGGCGCAGGCCTTCGAGGCAATGATGGTGGCCTCCGGCAGGCAGCAGTTGCCATTGCAGTGATCGCCGTTGGCGTGAGTGTTCACCAGCTGCCCAATGTGCGCGGCGGCGGGAACGGACGCGCGCATGGTTTGAAGCATGCGCTCCGTCAGGGGGCGGTCGTAGAGCGTATCGACGAGGAGCGCTGCGTCCCCGTCGGTGATCAGCCCTGCGTTGGACCAGCCCCAGCTGCCGTCCGGCTGGAGGTAGGCCCAGCTTCCGCCGCCCAAGTCGCTTAAGCCCTGCTCATAGGGTCGTACGCCAAGCCCCGTGGTTTTCATGTGATCCCCTTCCTCGGTGATTTTCCCTAGGGCTTGGCCCCGGGGTTTCGTACACTGGCGTTTTTCGCCGCGAAGACACGCCCTTGAGCCCTGACGCGCCCTTTGAAGCCATCCGCCCCTACAGCGACGGGGAGCTCCCCGGCGTTCTGGCCCGCCTCCGGAGCGATCCTCGGCTGTTGAACGCCATGCTGCGTTTTCGGGCGCCCTGGGCGCCGGCGTGGCTGCTCCCGGTGCTGCGTCCCTTTCTACGCCGGATGCTGTTCCAACGCACCCGTCACTTTAAGACCATCGATGACTTCCAGGCGAGCCTCGAGGGAATCGTGGCCCACATGCTTCGAAGCAGCACGGACGGCTTCAGCTGGTCCGGGCTGGAGGCCCTCGACCCTGCTCGAGCCTACCTGTTCGTGGCCAATCACCGGGATATTGCCCTCGACTCCATTCTGCTGAATTACGCACTCCACCAGGCGGGCTTCCCCACGGCCCGGGTGGCCATCGGCGATAACCTCCTGGCCACGGAGGCCGCCGCCGATCTCATGCGTCTGAATAAGAGCTTTATCGTCCGGCGCTCCGTGACGGGGCTCCGGGAGCAGCTCGCGGCCTTCACCCTGACCTCCGCCTACATCCATCACTCCCTGGAGGAGGGGGCGTCTGTGTGGATTGCGCAGCGCGAAGGGCGAGCGAAGGATGGGCAGGACCGCACCGATCCGGCGATCATCAAAATGTTTTTCGTTAGCCAGCGTAAGGGCGCGCGCTCCTTCGCCGAGGTGATGCGCGATCTGTCCATCGTGCCGGTGGCGGTCTCCTACGAACTCGACCCCTGCGATGTGGCGAAGGCCCGGAGCCTTGCGGCAGCGCCGGGAGCGCTGAAGGCGCCGGGGCAAGACCTTCAGGACATCATTGCCGGTATTACGGGGCGGAAGGGGCGGGTGCATCTCCATTTTGGTGCCCCCCTGGACCAGCCGGGAGATAGTCCGGAGGCGGTGGCCTCGGCCATTGACGCGGCGATTCATGAGGGCTTTCACCTCTGGCCCACCCACGGCGAAGCCTATGAGCGCCTCACGGGGCAGGACGCGCCGCCCCTGCACGACGCCCAGGGGGCGCTGAAACCCGCGGTGCGCACGGCCTTTGAGGCGCGCCTCGGGGAAAGTGAGGTGATCGACCGCTGGGTGCTGCGTCAGTACGCCGCCCCCGTGGCGCTGGCCCTGGGGGAGGCGCCGCCGGTTTAGGGCACTTCGGGCAGGGGGCCTTGGAGGGCTGCCAGCTGTTCCCGAAGCGTCAGAATGTGCTGGCTCCAGTAGCGATCGGTGCCGTAGTCCGGAAAGGCTCGGGGAAAGGCCGGGTCCTCCCAGCGCCGTCCGATCCAGGCCGCATGGTGAAGTATGCGCAGCGTGCGTAGGGGCTCCAGCAAAGTCAGGGTGCGCCGATCAAAGGCGTGGAAGCGCTCGTAACCCGCCAGGAGCTTACCCAGCTGGGGCCCCTGTTCGCTGACATCTCCGGAAGTGAACAGCCAAAGATCCTGCACCGCCGGCCCCTGCCGGGCATCGTCAAAGTCCACGAAGTGGGCCACCCCGTCCTGCCAAAGAAGATTGCCCAGGTGGCAGTCCCCGTGCAGGCGAAGGGTCTCCGGCGCGCAGGCGGCAAAGCGTTCCTCGATGAGGGCTAGGAGATCGGCGCTCAGGGTCTCGTAGGCGTTCTCTAGGCTGAAGGGCACCTGTCCCGTTTCCAGGAGAAAGGCCCGGCTGTCGTGGCCGAAGCTCGCGACCGTGAGGGCCGGTCGATGCTCGAAAGGTTTTAGCGCCCCAACGGCGTGGATACGTCCCAGTAGGCGTCCGAGGACGGCGAGGGCCTCGTCGTCCTCTAGATCCGGAGCCCGGCCCGCAATGCGCGGGTAGAGGGCAAAGCGCAGCCCCTCCTCGCTGATGCGCAGCGTTTTCCCAGCCTCATTCGCGAGGGGCACCACCGCGGGAATATCCCGATCGGCCAGCTCTGCGGTGAAGTCGTGCTCCTCTTGCAGGGCTTCGTCGCTCCAGCGCCCGGGGCGATAAAACTTGGCAATCAGCGGCGGGCCATCGCACTGGCCAACCTGATACACCCGATTTTCATAGGAGTTTAAAGCCATGAGCTGGGCATCCAGCGCATAGCCCTCCCCTTCTAGGATCGTCAGGACCCGATCCGGCGAAAGCGCTTCGTAGGGCGTGTCCATGGCCTCGGGTCCCCAGGTGGAAAGGCCGGCAGTACAGCCCGCCCGGGCTTGAGAATCAAGGTGGGCTCGGGGGCAGGGCCCAGGCGAAGACCCAATGAAGGGGGGGCGCCCAGCCCGCGGCGAGGAGCGCGTCGCGCCCGGCGCCGAGGGTGGCGCCGGTGGTGGCGACGTCATCGATCAATACGGGGGTCAGCCCGGGCTTAGGGAGGGCTGTGGCGTGAAAGGCGCAAGCGAGATTGCCCAGCCGCGCCTCCCGGGGGAGGCGGCTTTGGGGGGCGGTGGCGCGATGGCGGCGCAGGGCCGACAGCAGGGGGTAGCCCGTTAGCCGGTGGAGCCAGAGGCTAAGAAGCTGGGCTTGATCAAAGCCCCTGCGGAGGCGTCGGCGCCAGTGCAGGGGTAGGGGGATGAGCACCACGGCGTGTGCTGAGAAAGGCCGGGGCACGGCCTCGGCCATGAGCGTCGCCATGAGCCGGGCCGCCTCGGGGCGGCGGTGGAATTTCAGCTGCTGCACTAAATCCTGGGCGCCGCTGCCGTAGCAAAAGGGGGCGAAGGGGCCGCGGGCCGTGCCCCGGGGCGTCTCGAGGCCGCCGGGGAGCGGGCGCAGGGTGGGGCGGCAGGCGGGGCAGAGATCCTCCGGGCCCGGGCAGGGAAGGCCGCAGAGCTGGCACTGGGGTGGCAGCAGCCAGCGGGCCCAGGCATCAAGGGGCTTCCAAAGGTGAGTCATCGGTCCCCCGGCACTAGCAATCCTTAAAGGGTGCCGGGAGTCGCCGGGTTTTGGGTGGGGGTGGGGAAATTCCTACGGTCATCGTCCCCTTCCGCGGACACCTTCGGTACCATGAGCGCCCACGCGGGCACGCGGAATTGGGGGATTGGCATGCTGTCTTACACCGCGCCGGAAGCGGATCTGGCTTTCCTGCTTTTTGACCTTTTTCAGGCGCCGGAGCGCTGGGCTTCCTCTGAGGGAACGGCGCACCTGGATGCGGACCTCGCGCAGGCGATTCTGAGCGAAGGGGGACGGCTCGCCAGCGAGGTGTTCTCCCCGCTGATGCAATCCGGGGACGCGGAAGGCTGCCACCTTGAAGACGGTCAGGTGCGCACCCCGGCGGGATTCAAAGCCGCCTACGAGGCCTACGCCCAGGGCGGCTGGATGGGCCTTGCGGGGGATCCCGCCTTCGGGGGGCAGGGCATGCCGAAGCAGCTCTGCGTCGCCCTGGAGGAGATGTTCTTCGCGGCCAACGCCAGTCTCTATCTTTACCCGGCGCTCTCCGCCGGTGCCTGCGTGCTGCTGGCGGCCCATGGCTCGGAGGCGCAAAAAGCCCAGTGGCTGCCGCCCCTCTACGAAGGGCGCTTCAGCGGCACCATGTGCCTCACCGAGCCTCACGCTGGCTCTGATCTCTCCCTGCTGCGCACCCGGGCCGAGCCCCAGGGGGACGGATCCTTCTGTGTCAGCGGCAGCAAAATTTTCATCACCGGGGGCGAGCACGATCTCACGGAAAACATCGTGCACTTCGTGCTTGCCCGTACCCCCGACGCGCCCCCGGGGAATCGGGGCCTTTCCCTTTTCCTTGTACCGAAGTTTCTGCTTACCGATGAGGGGACGCTCGGCGATCGCAACGCCGTCGCCGTGGGCAGCATCGAACATAAGATGGGCATCAAGGGCAGCGCCACCTGCGTCATGAACTTCGACGGGGCCCGGGGCTGGCTGGTCGGGGATGAGGGGCGCGGGCTCGCGGCCATGTTCACCATGATGAACTACGAGCGTCTGTCCATTGGCCTTCAGGGCCTGGGGACGGCGGACCTCGCCTTCCAGAACGCTTTGGCCTACGCCAAGGAGCGGCGCCAGGGCCGGGATCCCCAGGGCTCCTCGGAAGAAGCGGACAGCCTGTTGGTCCATCCCGACGTGCGGCGCATGCTGCTCACGCAGAAGGCCTTCAACGAAGGGGGGCGGGCCTTTGCCAGCTATGTGGCGATGATGCTCGACCAAGCGCGCTACGGCACCACCGCCGAAGCCCGGGCGGAAGGGGAGGCTTTTGCGGCCTTCCTGACGCCCATCGCCAAGGCGTTCTTCTCCGATCGGGGCCTTGAGTGCTGCGTCCTGGCCCAGCAGGTCCTGGGGGGGCATGGCTACCTGGCGGAGTGGGGCCTCGAGCAATGCGTGCGCGATACGCGCATCGCGCAGATCTATGAGGGGACCAACGGCATTCAGGCCATGGACCTGGCCGATCGGAAAACGGCGCGGGAGCAAGGCCGGACGGCCATGGCGCTCCTGGCCTCCCTGCGGGCGGCCTGCCCCCCGGAAGGCCCCTGGGGCCAGGAAGTCAGCGATGCGCTGGACACCTTTCAGCGCGCCACGGAGGCGCTCGTCGCTGGCGCCGCCGAGGATCCGACCTTTGCCGGGGCCGTGGCGGCGGACTACCTCGAGCTGACCGGGCTCGTGCTTTACGCCTGCCTCTGGCAGCGCATGGTGCCGGCGGCGCGGCGCGCGGCCGAGGCGGGGCGCGTGCCGACCGGCTTTGCGGACGACAAGCACAGCACCGGCGCCTTTTTCATGGCGAAGCTGTTGCCCAAGATCACCCTGCTCGAGCAAACGCTCAAGGCCGGAAGCGCGCCGCTCATGGCAGCGGCGCTTTAAGCTCTGGGCCCTAGAGCTGGGCGTCTTTCCCGCGGGCCTCGCAGAGCGCGGCGAGGCGATGGGGCACATCCTGGAAGTCCCCGTTGCTCATGCACACGATGTGACGTCGTGGGGGCTTTGTGCCCGCGGGGCGCCGTAGGGCGGCCTCCATGAGGCTTTCTGCCTTCTGATGCACGGTTGTTGGGGTGATGCTGTCCTGGCTGAGCCCGGTTAAATCCCAGGTAATGCGCGGCGTGGAAAGCCAGTGGGCGGCATCCGCCGGAGCGGTGCAGTGCGCCAACGCGGGACGGAGCGCCCCCAGGCTCATGGTGTGGGACCGGGGCTCGATGAGGGCAATGATTTCCTCGCCCCCGGCCCGCTCCCGCAGCCCCTGAAGCGTGCTGCGAATGGCCGTGGGGTGGTGAGCGAAATCGTCGTAGACCACCACGTCCTCATCTTCATAGAGCACCTCTAGCCGCCGCTTAACGCCATGGAAGGCGCGAAGGGCTTCGAGGGCCTGCGCCGGCGCCACGCCGACGTGCTGTGCAGCAGCGATGGCGGCGAGGGCGTTCTGCGCGTTGTGTCGGCCGCTGAGCGTCAGGACGAGCGGGCCCAGGTCTACGCCCTCGTGGAGCACCCGAGGGGGCTCGCCTTTCTGGGGGCCGTAGACCAGGCGCCAGGGGGCGGTGGTGTCCCCCGCCGGGGCCCCCAGGGGCACGCGGGTGGACCAGCACCCCCGAGCCAGTACTTCCTCGATGGCATCTTCCCCCTCCGGGTAGATCACCTCGCCGGTGCTCGGGATGGTGCGCAGAAGCAGGTGGAATTGATCCTGGATAGCCTTCAGGTCGGGGAAAATATCGGCGTGATCGTATTCAAGGTTGTTAATGATCACGGTGCGGGGGTGGTAGTGGACGAACTTCGAGCGACGATCGAAGAAGGAGCAGTCGTACTCGTCCGCCTCCACCACAAAGTAGCGCCCGCCGCCGAGCTCGGCGGCGCGGGGGAGATCCCGGGCGACGCCCCCGATGAGGTAGCCCGGGGCCAGCCCCGCCTGCTGCAAAATCCAGGTGAGCATGGCCGTGGTGGTGGTTTTGCCGTGGGTGCCCGCCACCGCCAGCACATGGCGTCCGGGCAGTAGGGTTTCCCCTAGCCACTGGGCGCCGGAGCTAAAGGGGATGCCGGCATCGAGCATGGCCTCGACTCCGGCATGGCCGCGGGGTAAGCCGGCGTTTCCCAACACGATGAGATCGGGGCGCGGCGTGAGCATCTCGGGGGCGAAGCCCTCGAGCGCTTCGATGCCCGCGTCCGCCAGCACCGTGCTCATGGGAGGATAGAGCGCGCCATCGCAACCGCGCACTTCGTGTCCGGCTTCCTTAGCGAGGAGGGCCAGGTTGCCCATGAGCGTTCCGCCGATGCCCATAAAAAAGAGGTTCATGGGGCGCCTCCAAGCACGCTTTGGGTGGCCATGGCCGCTAGCAGGAAAAGCCCGAGGGCAAGGAAGGTGCCGTGGGTCCGGCCCACGCCCAGGGCCCGACTCAAAATGAAGGCGAAGAGAGCGAGCCACCACACCATGAGCCCCACCTCGGCAAGCATGAGCAGGGGCGCGGTGCCGTTTTTGGGCCAGGCCAGGAGCACGGGCCATTGGGCGCAGGACAGCACCGCATCGGTGCATAAAAGGGCAGAAAAGCTCTGGGGGAAGCGCGCCGTCAGGCCCCGGAGCATGAGCACAAACCACAATCCGGAGGCGAGCACCGCGGTGGCCACCACGGCGCCGCTGAGGGCTGCGGTGAGGCTACGCTCCCCGAGGCTGAGCCCGATGACCGTCGATAGGATGAGGTTGATGAGGAGCGCCAGGGCCGTGAAGGCCGGCGCGCCGGGTAGGGCGTCGGGCCCCCGGCGAAATAGGCACAGCTCCCAAATCGTCGATAGCAAAAGCGGCATGGCGAGAGCCCAAAAAAACGAAGAAGAAGTGTCGCATATCCCCGCAGGCCCGCGCATGCGCATCGCGCCCCAGGGGGGGATCGGGTAGGCTTCGCCCAGCGAAATCCACGGGAGCCCACCATGTCAGCCACTGCACGCCGCGGCGCGAAGCCCAACGCCTTCTATGCCCAAAGCGGAGGCGTGACGGCGGTCATTAACGCCTCGGCCGCGGGGGTCATCGAGACGGCCCGGGCCCACAAGGACCGCATCGGAAAGGTGTACGCCGGAGCCAACGGCATCCTGGGGGCGCTGCGGGAAGAGCTCATCGATACGGGCCGGGAAAGCGCGGCCACCATTGCGGCCCTGAAGCACACCCCGGGAGGCGCCTTTGGCTCCTGCCGCTACAAGCTGAAGTCCCTTGAAGAAAACCGCGCCGAGTATGAGCGGCTCATCGAGGTTTTCGCCGCGCATAACATTGGCTACTTCTTCTATAACGGTGGCGGGGACTCCCAGGATACGGCGCACAAGGTCTCCCAGCTGTCCACGGCCATGGGCTTTCCCGTGACCTGCATTGGGGTGCCCAAGACTGTCGATAACGACTTGCCCCTTACGGACTGCAGCCCGGGCTTTGGCTCCGTGGCGAAGTATGTGGCCGTGGCCACCCGGGAGGCGGGGCTGGACGTGGCCTCCATGGCCGAGACCTCCACGAAGGTGTTCATTCTTGAAGTGATGGGGCGCCACGCGGGGTGGATCGCGGCTGCTGCGGGGCTGGCCCAGGAGGCGCCGGATGATCCGCCCCACATCATCGTCTTCCCCGAGCGGGCCTTTGACGAAAAGGCCTTCCTGGCGAAGGTCAAAAAGACCGTCGATCGGGTGGGCTACTGCGTGATTGCCGTTTCGGAAGGGGCGCACTACGCCGACGGCCGCTTCCTTGCGGACACGGGCACGGTGGATGCCTTCGGCCATAAGCAGTTGGGGGGCGTCGCGCCCACCCTCGCGGCCATGATTAAGGACGCCCTTGGCTATAAATATCACTGGGCCGTGGCGGACTATCTCCAGCGCGCCGCTCGCCACGTTGCCTCGGCCACGGACGTGGAACAGGCCTACGCGGTGGGCAAGGCCGCGGTGGAATTCGCCCTGGCGGGCAAGAATGCGGTCATGCCCACCATTGTTCGCGGCAGCGGTGCGCGCTATCGCTGGTCCATCGGCGAGGCGCCCCTGGCCAAGGTGGCGAACAAGGAGAAGAAGCTGCCGGCGAGCTTTATTACCCGGGATGGCTTTGGCATTACTCCAGCGGCTAGGCGCTACCTTGCGCCCCTCATTGAAGGGGAAGCGCCGACCCCCTGGGTGAATGGGTTGCCGAAGATTGCGCGGCTTAAGCGCGTGCTGGTGCCGAAGAAGCTGCCGCCCTTCACGCCCTAGCCCTTTTCTAGGGGTAAAAAAAAGCCCGCTTTCGCGGGCTTTTTTGTGGCCTTGTGGCGGCCGGACTGCTGCGGGCCTAGGCCAGCAGCGGTGCGATCACCAGCGACACGATCGCCATCACGTTGATGAGGATGTTCATCGCCGGGCCGGAGGTGTCCTTGAAGGGGTCGCCGACCGTATCGCCCACCACTGCGGCGGCGTGAACGTCCGAGCCCTTGCCTCCGAGGTTACCCTTTTCCACGTACTTCTTGGCGTTATCCCAAGCGCCGCCAGCGTTGGCCATGGTGAGTGCGAGGAGCACGCAGCCCAGAAGGCCACCGCCGAGGGCGCCGCCGAGGGCCTCTGCGGACAGGCCAAAGCCGATGACCGGCGGGGCCGCCACGGCAATCACGCCGGGAATCAGCATGCGCTTTAGCGCCGCGGAGGTGGCGATGTCCACGCACTTCGCCGTATCCGGGGTGCCCGTGCCTTCGAGGAGGCCGGGGATTTCCCGGAACTGGCGACGGATTTCCTGAATCATTTCCATAGCCGCATCGCCCACCGCGGTCATGGTGATGGAGGCGATCAGGAAGGGAATGAGGCCGCCGAGGAACAGGCCAATCAGCACCTGGGGATCGCCGATGTGCAGGGTGAAGCTTCCTGCGCCGGCGCTGGCCCGGGTGTGCTCCACCGTTTCCACGAACGCCGCGATAATCGCCAGTGCGGCGAGGGCCGCTGCGCCAATGGCAAAGCCCTTGCCGATGGCTGCGGTGGTGTTGCCGAGCTCGTCCAGGGAGTCGGTGATCTTCCGCGTGCCTTCGCCGAGGCCGCTCATCTCCGCGATGCCCCCAGCGTTATCGGCCACGGGACCGTAGGCGTCGATAGCCATCGTGATGCCGACGGTGGCCAGCATGCCCAGGGCCGCGATGCCCACGCCGTAAAGACCGGCGAGCTGGGTGGACGCGAAGATGATGGCGCAGATCGCGAGCACGGGAATCACCACGGACTGCATGCCCACGGCAAGGCCCGTGATCATGACCGTGGCCGAGCCCGTTTCCCCGGATTCGGCGATGCGCACGATGGGCTTGGAGCTCGTGTAGTACTCGGTGGTGAGACCGATCACGATGCCGCCGACGGCGCCGGCAATCACGGACATCCAAACGTCAGCGGAGACGCCGGTGCCGGTGATGACGAAGTAGGACACGCCGATAAAGAGGATCGGGGCGCCGATGGTGCCGAAGCGGAGGGCCGTCGCCGGCTCCCGGTCGGACATGAGGCGTACGAGCACGATGCCCACGAGGGAGCAGATCAGGCCCGCGGAGGCCAGCAGCAGGGGCAGACCCATGAGGGCGGCCCGGGATTCGGCTTCTTCCGTAATCCCCGGCGTGAGGCCGGCGAGGGCGGCGATGCCGATGGTCGACGCAATGGCGATGGAGGCGATCATGGAGCCGCAGTAGGACTCGAAGATGTCCGAGCCCATGCCGGCGACGTCGCCCACGTTGTCCCCTACGTTGTCGGCAATGACGCCGGGGTTGCGGGGATCATCTTCCGGGATGCCCGCTTCCACCTTGCCCACGAGGTCCGCGCCGACGTCGGCGCTCTTCGTGTAGATGCCGCCACCCACGCGAGAGAAGAGGGCCACGGAGGAGGCGCCCATGCCAAAGCCATGGATGTTGTGGGCGCTTTCCGGGTCGCCGCCGAAGAAGTAGTAGAGGGCGCCGAGGCCGAGGAGGCCCAGGGAGGCCACGCACAGGCCCATGATGGAGCCGCCGAAGAAGGCCACGGAGAGGGCCTGGGGGGCGCCGAAATCGTGCGCCGCGATGGTGGTCCGTACGTTGGCCTTGGTGGCCGCGTACATGCCAATCCAGCCCGCGAGGGCACTAGAACCGGCCCCCACCACGAAGGCGATGGCGGTTTGAGCGTTTAGCGCGAAGTACAGCGCCACCACGAGGATGCTCGCGAACATGAGGAGCATCGTGTACTCCCGGCGCATGAAGACCATGGCGCCGAGGTGGATGGCATCACCAATTTCCTTCACCTTGCCTTGACCTTCGGGATAGCGCTTCACCATGCCGTAGATCACGAAGGCTGCCAGTAGGCCCAGCACCCCAAAGGCTGGGGGCAACATCTGCAGGGACTGTGCTAAATCCGCCATGCAAACCTCTCTATAGGAAAAAATGCGTAAGCCGAGCCGAGCCACTGGGCAGCGCTCTAGGGCGCCGTTTCCAATGGGCGGATCCAACGCTCAGTGTGGACCCCCGTTCCCCCCGGCGGCTTAGGCTGAGCGGCTGGGATCATACCGGAGGCGCGGGTCAAAGGGCCAATCCCCAGGCATCCCCTGGACTTACGGGGTATACTTCGGCCTTACCCCCTCAAGTTGTCTATAGTCGAGATCCCCCCATGAGTCTCTCCAGTGTCTCCCCCGGGCCCCGAGCCCCGGAGGAAGTGAACGTTGTGATCGAAATCCCCGCGGCGACGGGGCCCGTGAAGTACGAAGTGGATAAGGTCACGGGCGCCATCTTCGTTGACCGCTTCATGGCCACGCCGATGTTCTATCCCTGCAACTACGGCTACGTGCCCGAGACCCTCGCGGAGGACGGGGACCCCGCCGACGTGCTGGTGGTCACTCCCTACCCCTTGCTGCCGGGCTCCGTCATCGTCGCGAAGCCCGTGGGCGTGCTGCGCATGGAAGACGAGTCCGGCTACGACGCTAAGATCCTTGCCGTGCCGCCAGCCAAGCTCACGGCGGAATACGCAGACGTTCAGGAAATCACCGACCTCCCGAACACCCTGCGCCAGCGCATCGAGCACTTCTTTGAGCACTACAAGGATCTCGAGCCCGGTAAGTGGGTCCGGCTTTCGGGCTGGGGCGATGCCGAGGAAGCTCGCCAGGTGATCCAGGCCTCCATAGAGCGCCACAAGGGCGCCCAATAGGGGCGCCCCTAGGGTTCGCGCGTGCTCGGGCCTAGCCCTGAGCGAGGAGATCCCGCAGGTCGCTAATGGCGGCGTTGGCCCGGGCGATGTGGGAAGCCATCACAAGGCTGTGGTTGGCGAGAAAGCCGAAGCCCGTGCCGTTAACAATCACGGGGCTCCAGATGGGGTCCTGGGTCGGCTCGAGATCGCGGATGATCTGCTGCAGGCTCACCAGCGCATTTTTGTTCACCAGCACGTCGTGAAAGTCCCGCTCCACGGCTCGGAGCAGGTGCAGCAGCGCCCAGCTTTGCCCCCGGGCTTCATAGAAGACGTCGTCGATTTCCAGCCAGGGCGTTTTCTCCGCGCTCTCCCGAGGGCGGGCCGTCGCTTGTCGGGCTGAGGGGTCCCCCGCCAAGGCCGTGTCGAGCTGGCGTCGCCCCACGGCGTTAGAGAGACGTTGGGATAGGGACCCCAGGCGCGTATCGACCGTGGCCAGCCAGGCGCGCAGGTTATCGGCCCGGGCGTAGAACTGGGCGTTGGGTTGCTGGGGGTCGGATAGGCGGGCGAGGTAGTCCTCCAGGAGCCGGGCCCCGTCGCGATACTCGTCCTCGGTCTGGGGAAAGAGCCAGGAACTGTTGTCGAAGAAGAATTTCCCCTCGGCTTCGGCGAGGGCCGGGTCCTCGGCGGACTGAGATTGGGCCCGGGAAAGATCGTTGCGCATGATGCGGGCCATGTCTCGAATCTGTACCAGCACCCCAAATTCCCAATTTGGAAGGTTGTCCACCACGGCCCCGGGCGGCAGCAGGTCGTTCGACAGATAGCCGCCGGGCTTTTCCAGCAGGGTTTGGGACAGGGCGAGAAGGGTGTGGGTTGTCAGGTAGCCCGTCACCAGGGGTCGCTGCCGGGCCTCGGCATGGGCCCGAGCCGCGTCCTCCACGGAGAAGGGGGCGGGCTCCCGGCTCCACCACCAGCCCAGCGCCGTGAGCCCTAGGAAAAATAGGCCGGCGGCGGCAAGGCCAAGGCGCAGGGGCCAGCGGGAGGGGCTGGGCGTTTGGGGCGTGGCCTTCGTGGTCTGGGATTCTTCCATGGTGCTCTCCTAGCGCTCCCGAAGGGGGAGGGTCACGGTGTAGCGCGTGTTATTGGCGTCGATCAGGGTGATCTCCCCGATCGCCCCCTGCGCCGGCGGTGCCCAGCCAAACAGCATGAGGTGATCCCCCCCGGGGGCGAAGCGGCGGGTTTCCCCGGCCTCTAGGCTGACCGTTGGAAGCTCGCGCATGCGCATGAGATCGCCGTCCCGGACCATGGTGTGAAACTCCACCCGCTCCGCCAGGGGGCTTTCCGCGGCGACTAGCGTCACCGGGGCCGTAGCAGTAAGGGTGAGGTAGGCCGCGCTCCGGTCCTGGCCTGGGGGCGGAAGGCGGATCCAGCCTTCGCTTAGGGCCAAGGCTGCGGGCGCTTCCTCCGCCGGGGCGCAGCCCACAGCGCCGGCAAGCAGGACGGCGAGCAGAATGGCGAGACCGGGGGCGCGAAGTGCGTTCATGGGGTGGGGCTCCGGGGTGGGGATCGGGGGGCGTTTGCAAAGGACTCAGAGGCCCAGTGTACGGTGCGGGGGCTGCGCCGTCAGGGGGCTAGAGCTGGTATTCTCCCGCGCCTAGGCCATTTTGAGGTTAAGCGAGCGCCGTGAGCCGTTTTCGCCGTTTTCTATTGCCGCTGCTGATTGCGCTCGGGGCCACCGCGGCGGCGGCCCCCTTTTCCCCCCAGAACCCTCCGGGCTTCAGCGCCAGCGCAGACTTCCTGCCGGTAGATGAGGCCTTCGTGGTGGGGGCGTCCTTCGCTGCGTCGCCTCGGGTGTTCTGGCAAATCCACCCGGGCTACTACCTCTATCGAGGGCGCCTGGCCTTTGCCCTCGAGGGTGCGCCGGAGGCGCGCCTAGACCCTACGGTCCCCTCAGGCTTGGCCAAGGATGACCCTTACTTTGGTCCCGTGGAGGTGTTCTACAACGATCTCTCCGTGGCCCTACGCATCGAAGGCCCGGTGCCGGAGGGCGCGACGCTGCGCGTGAGCTATCAGGGCTGCGCCGATGCGGGGCTGTGCTATCCCCCGGAGACCCGCCGGATCGCGCTGGCAGGCGCCAACGCGGGGATGGTCACGGCGTCGGGTCCCGCTCGGGCTGCTGCGCCGAGCGTCACCGCCTCGCCCGTAGCAGCCGCGGCGCCAGAAGGGGCCTTGGCCGCGCGCCTGGCCAGGGGCTTTAGCTTCAGCACGCTCCTGCTCTTCTTTCTGGCGGGGATTGGCCTTGCCTTCACGCCCTGCGTGCTTCCCATGGTGCCTATCTTATCGAGCATCATTGTGGGTCAGGGGGCCACGGGCACGGGGCGAAACCTCCAGCTGACGCTGACCTATGTTCTGGCCATGGCCGTCACCTACGCCGCTCTGGGCATGGTCGTGGGGGCCTTTGGCGGTGCCCTGAACCTTCACGGCTGGCTGCAAAGCCCCGGCGTGCTCATGGTCTTCGCGGCGCTCTTCGCCCTGCTCGCCCTTGCGATGTTCGATGTCTATACCCTGCAGCTCCCCGCGGGGCTGCAGCAATGGCTTGGCGCCCCCCGGGAAGGAGGAAGCCTCGGGTCCGTGGCCTTGCTCGGGGTGCTGTCGAGCCTACTCGTCTCCCCTTGCGTCTCCGCCCCCCTTGCGGGCGCGCTGATCTATATCAGTACCACGGGAGATGCCGTCCTGGGGGGGCTCGCGCTCTTTGCTTTGGCGCTCGGCATGGGCGCCCCCCTGCTGCTGGTGGGGGCTGGGGGTGGGGCGCTGCTGCCCAAGGCCGGCGCCTGGATGAACGGCGTGAAGAAGGCCTTTGGCGTGGGACTGCTGGGGGTTTCGATCTGGCTTTTGGAGCGCGTGCTTCCGGGCCCAGTGACCTTGCTCGCCTGGTCCGCGCTCGCCCTGGGCTCTGCGGTCGCCTTGGGGGCGCTGGATTTCGCGCCGCGCCGGGGCTGGGGTGTGGTGGGCAAAACCTTCGGCGTGCTGCTTTTAGTGGTGGGGGTGGCCCTGGCCTGGGGAGGGATTCAGGGCAACGCCGACCCCCTCCGACCCCTCGGGGGCCCCGCGGAAGAGCGGGCGCCGGCCTTCGAAACCCTTGCCGGCTACGAAGCCCTGCGCAAGCGCCTCGCGGACCGCGCCCCCGGCAGTCCGCCGGTGGTGCTCGATCTTTACGCCGACTGGTGCATTGCCTGTAAGGTCATGGAGCGCTCGATCTTCCCTGCGCCGCCCGTGGCGGACGCCCTCGCGCGCTTCGAGCGTTGGCGCCTCGACCTCACCGCCAACACGGCGCAAGATCGCGCTCTGCTGGCCGATTACGGGCTCTTTGGCCCCCCGGCGCTGTTGTTTTTTGACAGCCGTGGCCAGGAACTTCAGGCCTATCGGCTGCAGGGGGAGCCCACCGTGGCCTCCCTGAGCCGCCAGCTGCAGGCGGTCCTGAGCGCCGCCCCAGAGGGAGAGTAAGCGATGAAAAAACTGCTGCTGCTGCACGGACCTAACCTCAATCTGCTGGGCAACCGTGAGCCGGAGATCTACGGCCGGGCCACGCTCGCCGAGATCAACGCCGATTGCCAGGCCCGAGCCGAGGCCCAGGGCTATGCGCTGGAGGCCTTCCAAAGCAACAGCGAGGGGGCGCTGCTCGACCGCCTTCACCAGGCGGCGCAGGACGGCGTCTCGATGGTCATCATCAATCCCGGCGCCTTCACCCACACCAGCGTGGCCCTACGCGATGGGCTTCTCGGTGTGGCATTGCCGTTCATTGAGGTGCATCTGTCCAACGTGCATGCCCGTGAGCCCTTCCGCCGCCATTCCTATCTTTCCGATGTGGCCATCGGCGTGATTACAGGGTTTGGGATCAACTCCTACCGGCTGGCGATCGATGCTGCGGTGGCACGCCTCGACGGGGACGCAGCAGCCCATGGCTGAGGGCTGGTTGCGGGCCCAGCTGAGCGTATCCGACGGCCTCGCGGAGGCCGTGGCAGATTGGCTGGAAGAGCAGGGCGCCACCGCCGTAAGCCTCGAGGACGCAAAGGATCAACCCTTGCTGGAACCGCCCCCCGGTGCCATGCCCCTGTGGCAGGAGGTCGTGGTGTCGGGGCTCTTTCCCTTTGACGATGCGCTGGCACCCCGGCTCCGGGAAGCGCTCGCCGCTTGGCAGGTGGCGGAGGGGCAAAGCTTGCCGCCGCTGGCCATGACGCCCCTGGAGGAAGCGGACTGGGTCCGCGCCTGGGTTCAGTTCGCTGTGCCTCTGCGCTTCGATGATCGCCTCGCTGTGGTGCCCGTGGACGACCAGGGCGTTGCGGTGGCGCCGCAGGCGGGGGAAACGGCGGCGGAAGTGCGCCTCGCGCCGGGGCTGGCCTTTGGCACCGGTGGCCATGCCACCACCCGGCAGTGCCTGGCCGCCGTCGCGGAAAGGCCCTGGGCGGGGGAAACAGTGCTGGATTTTGGCTGCGGCTCCGGGGTGCTGGCGCTGGCGGCCCTGGTGTGCGGCGCTGGCGAGGCTGTCGCAGTGGACCACGACCCCCAGGCCCTGGCGGCGACGCGGCACAATGGGGTGGAAAACGGCGTGGCCGATCGGCTGATGGTGACGGACGCCGTGCCCTCGGGCGCGCGCTTCGATGCGCTCTTGGCCAACGTGCTTGCCGGCCCCTTGGTTAGCCTGGCGCCGGAGCTCTTGAAGACCCTAAAGCCCGGCGCGTTGGTCGTCCTGTCGGGCATCCTGCCTCCGCAGGCGGCGGCCGTGGCCGAGGCTTGGGTGGGGGTAGACTTTGAATATCGGGAAGCCGACGGCTGGGTGTGCCTCGTGGGTACGGCTTCGGCGCAGGGTGAGGAGGCCAGCCATGGCTGAGGAAACGGCGCACTGCATTGCCTGTAGCACTACGAATCCCCAAAGCTTGGGTATGCGCTTTGAAATGCAGGGTGATCGGTGCCTGGGGCACTACACGCCAAGGGAAGAACATTGTGGTTGGCGGGGGGTGACCCACGGGGGGCTGCTGTTCACGGCCCTCGATGAAGTGATGGCGAACTGGCTCTGGCTCCAGGGCCTGGCCGGCTTCACGGCGCGCTCCGAAGTGCGCTACCGCGCCCCGGTCGCCACGGGGACCGCCCTGCGCCTTGAGGCCTGGTGCCTCAAGCAGCGAAAGCGCGTGGTGGACCTTCAGGGGCAGATCGTCGACGAGGAGAGCGGGGAGGTGGTGGCGGAGGCCGAAGCCCGCTTCATGCTGTTAGAAGGGCCGCCGACGCTGGGTGAGTAGGGCTCACGCCAGCGCCGGCGTGGGGCCTCGCTAGGCGAGGCGTAGCACGTTATCCGCTTCGTCCATAGAGGCGGGGGGCGCTAAGGCAATGACGCGGGTCTTCGGCAGCGAGTTGAACTCGCTAGCGCTCGCCGCGGTGTAGGCACCCATCATGGGGGCCACAATCAGCGCCCCAATCGCCATTTCCCCCACGGGGAAGTCCTCGGCGATCACATCCACGGAATCGCAGGTCGGGCCCGCCAGCACGCTGGCCTGGGGCTCGCCTTGCGCGTCCAGGGGGATAAGCGGGTAGTGGGTGTGGTCGAAGATCTGCCCGCTGAAGGAGCCGTAAACCCCGTCATCCAGGTAGTACCACATCCGATCGCCCCGCTTGGCCCGACCCACCACCGTGGTGAGGCAGGTCATCGCCGGCGCGGCCAGGTAGCGCCCGGGCTCGGCGATCACTTCCACATGCTCCGGCACGGCCTGAAGCGCTTCCCGAATCGGCGCACAGAAGGCGTCGATGTCTTCCACGCTGCCGTCGTAGTTCGCCGGAAAGCCGCCGCCGATATCCAGCACGGTCATGCGGGCAAGGGCGCCGGGCCGCCGTTCCCGAAGGAAAGGCAGGCACGCTTCGATGGCGCGGACGTGGCGATGGCTGCCATCCACCTGGGAGCCCACATGGAAGGACAGGCCCTTCACATGAAGCCCACGGGCATCGGCGGCCGCCAGAAGCGCCGGGAGCTCACCGATCGCGCAGCCGAACTTCCGGGATAGGTCCACCCGGGCTGCGGGGTTGGGAAAGCTCGCGCGAATCAGCACCGCAACGCGATGGCGATAGGGCACGAGCTTTTCCAGTTCGTCGATGTTGTCGGCGACAAAGGTGGTGCATCCATAGCGCAGGGCATCTTTGATGTCCTGGTCACGCTTGATGGGGTGGGTGTGGATCGTGTCCGCCGCATCAATGAACAGCTTTTCCAGCATGGCAATTTCACCGCTCGTGGCGATATCGAAGGCTGCGCCTTCCTCCGCGAGGGTGGCCACCATGGTCTCGTTAGGGAGGGCCTTGATGGCGTAGTGCAGGCGTACCCCGGGCAGAGCCTGGGTGAGCTTGCGGTACTGCATCCGTACTCGATCGCAATCGAGCACAAGCAGCGGGGAGCCGTACTGCGCTACCAGCGCTTTCCAATCGGGTCCAGCAGGTTCCAGCAAAACCGGCGTAGCAACGCCGAGCGCCTCGTTCATAGTCCGATCGCCTCCTCGACGAAACGGGGTAGTGCAAACGCACTACCATGCACCGCGGGGGTGTAATAACGGGTTTCGATGGCCGCGTCCTCGAAACGCCGGGTAAGAACCTCGATGGATTGCTGGCGAAGCGCAGGGGTCTGGCTTGCCCAGCCTAGGGTCATGAGTCCGCCGATGTAGGTCGGAACCGCCACCCCATAAAAGTGCCAATCGGCAAACAAGGACCGGAACGCTTGGGACGTTTTCCGGACTTCGTCGAGCTGCATGAAGGGCACGCCGTTCTGATTGACCATCACCCCACCCTCGGCGAGGCAACGGTCGCAGTGACCATAGAACTGCTGCGTAAACAGCACCTCCCCGGGCCCGATGGGGTCCGTGGAGTCAATCATGATGACGTCAAACTGCGCCTGGCAGTTGGCAACGAAGGCCGCGCCGTCATCAATCACTAGATGAAAGCGGGGGTCGTCAAAGGCGCCCTTGGAGTGACCGGGCAGCCAGGTTTTGGCCATCTCCACCACGGAGGCGTCAATTTCTACCTGGGTGACGTGTTCCACGGAGCGATGCTTCAGCACCTCCCTGAGAAGGCCGCCATCGCCGCCGCCGATGATCAGCACGCGCCTTGCGTTGCCGTGGGCGAAGAGCGGCACGTGGGCCATCATCTCGTGGTAGTAGAACTCGTCACGCTCGGTGGTCTGGATCACGCCGTCGAGCGCCATCACGCGGCCGAACTTCGCATTATGGAAGATCATCAGGTGCTGATGATCGGTCCGATGCTCGAAGTAGACCTCGTCGATGGCGAAGCGCTGACCGTAGGCGTCGTAGAGCGTCTCGGTAAAGGCGTTACGCGTCATCGATCACGCCCCGCCGGTGTTCCGCCACCTCATGCCGTTTCGGTGCAAAGGTTTTCCTCAGCGCTTCCACGCCAAGTTCGGGCTTTGCATCGCCGCACATAAAGATGTCGAAGGCGGCATAGCCGCATTCAGGCCAGGTGTGCACGGAAATGTGCGACTCGGCCAGAACGGCAACGCCGGAAATACCACCGTTGGGAGTGAAATGGTGAAGGTGAATATGGAGAAGGGTGGCCCCGGAGACCTTGACCGCGCGGCGCATGGCCGTCTCCATGAGCTCGAGATTGTCGAGTTCCTGGGCGTCAAAGAAATCCACGATGAGGTGGGTGCCGGCGAAGACCATGCCATCGCGATGGATGAAGTGGTCAAGGCGTCCCTCTTCGGGGGTAAAGGTGCCGGTGTTGGCCCGGGGTCCTGGATCGTGGGGAACGGCATTGCCGCGGCCCACCCATGCAGCCTCTGCTCGCATCGGTTACTCCTTTATCAAACGGCTCGCTTTCTGCTTAGCGGCGTCATCGAAGGAGCGCCGCATCGTCAGGGGTGCATAAAGCCTCATCTAGTGGCGAAGAGGCCCGCGATTGTACGGAAACGGCCCCCCGCCGCAATGGTTTTTTTCACCGATTTTCAATCCCTCCCGGGGGCCATTAAGATGGCGAGGATTCTCGGGGCCTAGCGGGGCCCTTCCGGAGGCTAAACCCATGATTTCGAGCGACGGCTCGGGGCCGAGCATCGGTCCCTATCGGCTTCGTAATCCCGTGGTGCTCGCGCCCATGGCTGGGGTGACCGATGCGCCCTTTCGGGCCCTGTGCTGGCGCCTGGGCGTGGGTTACGTGGTCTCCGAGATGGTGTCTTCAAACCCTCGTCTGCGAGAGACGCGGAAATCCTCTCTGCGCCGCCGCCCCCTCGAAGCCTGTGGTCCGCGTAGCGTTCAGATCGCCGGCGGTGACCCCGCGAGCGTGGCCGAGGCGGCTCGGTTCAACGTCGAGGAGGGCGCCCAGATTATCGATATCAATATGGGCTGCCCCGCAAAGAAGGTCTGCAACAAGGCGGCGGGATCGGCCTTGCTCAAAGATGAGGCGCTGGTGGCGGAGATTCTGAAGGCCACGGTGGCCGCCGTTTCCGTCCCCGTGACCCTGAAGATTCGCACCGGCTGGAGCCCTGAGCACCGTAATGGCGTACGCATTGCTCGTCTCGCTGAGGATGCGGGCATCGCGGCCCTGGCGGTGCACGGGCGCACCCGAGCCGATCGCTTTCTCGGCGCAGCGGAGTACGACACCATCGCCGAGATCGTCGATGCGGTCTCCATTCCCGTTTTTGCGAACGGCGACATTGACTCGTCGGAAAAAGCGTTGGCGGTGCTGGCGCAGACCGGCGCGGCGGGCATCATGATTGGCCGCGCGGCCCAGGGGCGCCCCTGGTTCTGCGGGCAAGTGGCGGCGGCCCTCGCCGGGACGCCCGGGGAAGCACCCAGCCTCGCGGAGCAGGGGGCGCTGCTTTCTGAACACATCGAAGCGCTCCATGACTTCTACGGCCCCATTCCCGGGGCGCGCATTGCGCGTAAGCATGTGGGCTGGGCCCTCTCGGACCTCGGCGAGGCCGGCGAGGCCTTCCGCCGGGGCTTCAATGCGATCGAAGCGCCGGAGGGGCAGCTGGAAGCCTTGAGCGATTTCTACGGCGCCCGGCGCGCAGCCGCATGACCGGCGCCTCCCGCATTCCCCTTCGGGCGCACGTAGAAGCCGCCTTGGAAAGCTACTTCGCCGATCTCGATGGCGAGGTGCCCGTGGACCTTTACCACCTCGTCCTCGGCGAAGTGGAGGGGCCCCTGCTGGCGCAGGTCATGGCCTACGTGAACGGAAATCAATCTCGGGCGGCCGCGCTTCTGGGCATCAGCCGCGGTACGCTGCGCACCAAACTGAAGGCGCACGCCTTGCTCTAGCCCCAACCCTCGGAGTGATTGGCTATGAAACACCCCATTCCCGTTCGCCGGGCCCTTCTTTCCGTCAGCGATAAGCGGGGCATCGAGCGCTTTGCCGAGGCACTGGTGGCACGGGGCGTGGCCTTGCTGTCCACCGGTGGCACCTGCGAACGGCTTCGGGCTGCGGGCCTGCCCGTGACCGAAGTGTCTGAGCACACGGGCTTTCCTGAAATGATGGATGGGCGGGTGAAGACCCTTCATCCCAAGATCCATGGCGGCCTGCTGGGCCGGGAAGATGGCGCTGGCGGTGGCACGGACGGCGCCCTCATGGCGGCGCACGGCATTGATCCTATCGACCTGCTGGTGGTGAACCTCTACCCCTTTGAAGCCACGGTTGCGAAGGAGGGCTGCACCCTCGAGGACGCGATCGAGAACATCGACATCGGCGGCCCGGCCATGGTGCGCTCTGCGGCGAAGAATCACGCCCGGGTGGCGGTGGTCACCGATCCCCGGGATTACGACCGGGTACTCGAAGCTCTCGAGGCGCAGGATGGCGCCACAGATCTGGCCCTACGTTATCGTTTGGCGGCCCGGGCCTTCGCCCATACGGCGTCCTACGACGCCGCCGTGGCCAACTGGCTAGGGGCTCGGGACGACGAGGGGGCCCCCGTAGCCGTGCCCGAAACCCGCCACCTCACGCTGGAAGGGGGGCAAGGGCTGCGTTACGGAGAGAACCCTCATCAGAGTGCCACCTTCTACCGGGGCCGCGGCTGGCCCCAGGTGGGGACGGTGGCCGGCGCCGTTCAGCTACAGGGTAAGGCCCTGTCCTATAACAACATCGCGGATACGGATGCGGCGCTGGAGTGTGTGTCGGCCTTCACCGCGCCAACCTGCGTGATTGTGAAGCACGCGAACCCCTGCGGCGTGGCCACGGCGCCGACCCTTTCCGAAGCCTATGACCGGGCCTTCGCCACCGATCCCACCAGTGCCTTCGGGGGCATCATTGCCTTCAACGAAGCTCTCGACGAAGCCACGGCTCGGGCCATTGTTGAGCGTCAGTTCGTCGAGGTCGTCATCGCCCCCAGCATCGACGAGGGCGCCCTCGCGGCCTTCGCTGGGAAGAAGAACATCCGCGTGCTGGCCTGCGGGCCCCTCGCGGCGCCTGGGCAGGCGGCGCAGCACAAACAGGTGGGGGGCGGCATGCTGATCCAAAGCGGCGACTCTCCCGTGCTGGCCGAGGACGCTCTGACGGTGGTGACCACGCGCGCCCCTTCTGCGGAGGAAAGGGCGGATTTGCGCTTTGCCTGGACCGTCGCCCAATACGTGAAATCAAATGCCATCGTGTATGCCTCGGCCCAGCGCACCATTGGGGTGGGCGCGGGGCAGATGAGCCGGGTTTACAGCGCCAAGATTGCGGGCATCAAGGCTGCCGATGAGGGGCTCCAGGTGGCCGGCTCGGTCATGGCCTCTGATGCTTTCTTCCCCTTCCGCGATGGGATTGACGCCGCCGCGGAGGCGGGGATTCGGGCGGTGATCCAGCCCGGTGGTTCCATTCGCGACGAGGAAGTGATTGCGGCAGCCAACGAGGCCGGCATGGCCATGGTGTTCACCGGCGTTCGCCACTTCCGCCACTAAGATTCGCCTTCGGAGCGCACGGCATGAAAAAGCTATTGGTCATTGGCAGCGGCGGTCGGGAGCACGCCCTAGCCTGGGCGGCGGCGCGAAGCCCCGAGGTGGCTGAGGTCCTAGTGGCTCCGGGGAACGCCGGGACGGCGCAGGAGCCCAAGGTTCGCAATGTGGCCCTGGACCCCATGGATTTCCCGGGATTGATTGCGCTGGTGCGGGAAGAGGGTGTCACCCTGACCATCGTCGGGCCCGAAGCACCACTGGTTGCCGGCGTGGTGGACGCTTTCGAGGCGGAAGGCTTGCCCTGCTTTGGGCCTCGGGCCGCGGCGGCCCAGCTGGAGGGCTCTAAGGCCTTTACCAAAGCCTTTTTGGCGCGCCATGGTATTCCCACGGCGGCCTACGCGGTTTTCGATGCCCTGGCCCCGGCGCAGGACTACGTGCGCGCCCAGGGGGCTCCCATCGTGATCAAGGCCGATGGCCTCGCGGCGGGCAAGGGCGTGGTGGTGGCCATGACGGAGGAGGACGCCCTGGCTGCGCTTGAGCAGATGCTGGGGGGCGAAAAGGGGCCTGGCGCCCAGGTGGTAATTGAGGCCTTCATGGCCGGGGAAGAGGCCAGCTTCATCGTGATGGCCGATGGGGAAGATTTCCTCGCCTTCCCAACCTCCCAAGACCACAAGCGGCGCTTTGATGGGGACGAGGGCCCCAACACCGGCGGCATGGGCGCCTATTCTCCGGCCCCCGTGGTGACCCCCGAGGTGGAAGCCCGGGTGCTCGAGCACATCGTGCGCCCGACCCTTCAAGGCCTGCGGCAGGACGGCATTCATTACCGCGGCTTTCTTTATGTGGGCCTCATGATCGACGAGGCCGGGGACCCGCGGGTGGTGGAGTTCAACTGCCGCTTTGGGGACCCGGAGGCCCAGCCCGTGCTGACCCGCGTGCGTTCTGATCTGGCGTCTCTCTGCGAGGCAGCACTGGAGGGTCGCCTGGGCGAATGCATCCTGGATGTGGATCCCGCCTGGACCGTCGGGGTGGTGCTGGCCATGGAAAGCTACCCCGGCAGCTATCCCAGCGGGGAGCTGATCTCCGGGTTGGACGCGGTTCAGGGCGCCAAGGTATTCCATGCGGGCACTCGTCTTTCGCCGGAGGGCGCGGTGGAAACCCAGGGCGGGCGCGTGCTATGCGTGGTGGGGAAGGGCGCGGCGTTTGAGGACGCTCGCGCTGAAGCCTATGGAGCGATTGAGAAAATTGCCTTCAACAGCATGGCCTATCGCCGCGATATTGGCCATCGCATGGGCCCCTAGGAGGAAGCGCACTACCGCTGCCATGGGGTGAGCGAAGTTCCTAAACGCGTTAGAGTTGTGCGGGTTTGCTGCGCCGTTGGGGGCGCTGCGGAAGGGTCTGTTTGGGGAACATAATGGGAAGCGTGTTTCGCTCCGCCCCGGGGCGGCTATTCTCGAGTGCGGTTTTGGCGTTCTGGCTATGGGCGCTGGCCCTTGCGAGTGTGGCGGCGGAGCCCGAAATCGCTGCTCGCGCAACGGCAATACTTAATAAAGTTGAAGCCATTTCCGCCGACGGGGTCGCCCGACGTCTGACGCGCGGAGACCTCATCTACGTTGGCGAGACCCTCACCACCGGCCCCAAGGGACGAGCCCAGCTCCGCTTCACCGACCGCGGCGTGATGACCCTCCGTCCAGCGACACGCCTATCCATTGATGATTACCGCTTTGATCCCGCAGCGCCGGCGCTGAATCGCCAGAATTTGAGTGTGGACCAAGGGGGGTTCCGCGCCGCCACGGGCGCCGTGGCCGATAGCAATCGGGAGGGCTATCGGGTAGCCAGCCCCTTAGGCGTGGTGGGCGTTCGGGGCACCAATTACGAGGCGGTGCTCACCCCATCGAATAACCTCGTGCTGGGTGCCTACGAAGGCACCATCGACGTGACTTCGCCCACGGGCAACGTGGCCGTTCTCGGTGAGGGCGCGGACTTCAACTTTGCCCGCGTCGATTCCTCCGGCGGCGTGGAATACCTGCTCGAGCCGCCGGAGGAGCTCGCGAGCTCTGCCGGCGTGACCGACGACCAGGAAGAGGCGGAAGAGAGCGAAGAAGAAGCCGAGGAATCTGAGGAATCGGAAGAGTCCGAAGAGTCTGAAGAAGACAGCGAAAGCTCTGAATCTGAAGAGGAAGGCGACAGCAGCGAAGAAGAGGCGGACGAAGGCGAAGCCGCTGAGGAAGAGGGCGCTGACGACGCAGAAGACAGTGACGCCGAAGACAGTGACGCCGAAGACAGTGACGCCGAAGAGAGCGCGGAGTCTGAAGAAGCCGAGGACAGCTCAGCGGAAGAGGGTGAAGACGCCGCTGCGGAGGAGTCTGACGAAGGGGCCGGCGAGAGCGCCGAGGCTGATGAGAGCGGTGCCGACGAGGGGGGCTCCGACGAGGGTGGCTCCGACGAGGGCGGCGCTGCGGAAGCAGAGGCTGATGCCGATGGCGGTGGTGATGACAATGGCAGCTCTACGGAATCGGAGGAGGCCGGCGCAACCACCGAAGAGGGCGGCGATGCGGAGGGGGCCGCAGAGCCCGCGGATAGTGGGGATGGTGAGGCTGCACCCACCGAGACTTCTGAGGCTGCCGATAGTGACGCCGCACCTGCCGAGACGGCGGACAGCTCTGGTGATACCGCCGCTGAAGCGGAGAGTGCGCCCGCGGCGAGCGATAGCACTGACGCAGAGTCTGCTGCGGTAGCGGAAACCTCGGAAGCGCCTGCGAGTACTACAGAGGACAGCGCGGCAGCCGCGCCGGAGGCTTCGAGCACCGAGGCCGCAGCCCCGGAGCCAGCGGCGGCCGAGCCGGCTCCGGCGGAAACCACGACCGAGATCGCCGTCGTGGAGACGTCGTCTACGGAAGCCAGTGCGCCGGCGCCCGTGGCCTCTACCGAAAGTACTTCCGTCGCAACGACAACGACGACCGTTGCCGCTGATTCGACCACACCGGCCTTGGATACTGGGGGCGACGTAGGGGGCCTAGATGCAGGGCTTACGGCGACGACGGAAACCACCGTAACGGTCGCCGCGCCGACTTATACGGTCACCACCTCGACAACACCCGATGCCTCAACACTGGCCAGCGCCACGGTTGATCCGGCTAGCCGCGGGGCCTTGCCGGCGGATCAAGATGAGCCTGATCAGGCAGGGTCCATTGAGAATTTGATCGACACCGATGGTGATGGCATCGGTGATGCAGCAGACCTCGACGATGATGGCGACGGCGTCCCTGACTTAGAAGATGCCTTCCCCTTAGACCCTGCTGAAATTGCTGACTTTGACGGCGACGGCATCGGCGATGTGGCCGACCTCGATGACGATGGCGATGGCATTGCCGACCTGGCTGACGCGTTCCCGTTTGATCCCAACGAAACGGCGGACTTTGACGGCGACGGCATCGGTGATGTTGCCGACCTCGATGATGACGGCGATGGCGTTGAAGACCTCGTCGACGTTTTCCCCTTTGATGCGAACGAAACCGCTGACTTCGACGGCGACGGTATCGGCGACGTCGCGGACCTTGATGACGATGGGGATGGCATTCCCGACCTGGCTGACGCGTTCCCGTTTGATCCCAACGAAACCGCGGACTTTGACGGCGACGGCATTGGCGATGTGGCCGACCTCGATGACGATGGGGACGGCGTTGCGGACCTCGCCGATGCCTTCCCCTTTGACGCCAACGAAACCGCGGACTTTGATGGCGACGGCATCGGTGATGTCGCGGACCTCGATGATGACGGCGATGGCGTTGCGGATACGCTTGATCCGGAGCCGTTCAACGCGCTGGTAAGCCAGTTATTCGCCGTTTTCACCGCAGAAGAGCAAACCCAGCTAGAGACCGGTAATCAGAGCGCGCTGCTCGTGACCGAGGAGGGGATTAAGGAAGGGGTTAGCGTCAAGAATGCGGCGCAGGAGCCGCTGTTCGCGGGGGATGCGCTGGGGGCTGTCCCGGCTGGCACGACTCGAAGTGATCGAATCCAGCAGGCGGCGGATCTGCTTAACGGAAGCAGCCCCGCGTCCACGCAGGTCATTCAGGACCCCCGCTTGGATCGGGTTCCAGGGTTGGAGTGGACTCGGCTTCAAGGGCCGGTGACGGTTTTTGAGACCCTGGGGGACGATCGGGACTTCCGGACGCTGTCGCAGGACCTTCTCATAGCAGCGGGTTCCGTGAAGGACCTCGCTGTGCTTCAGGGGCCTCTCCGCCTCACCTTCGGTGGAGTAACGATTGATGCTGCAGGCGCGCCCACCTTCCTAGGAGACGGGTCGGGGCCCGAGGTGGTTCTTTCGAGTGATGCGTTGGCATTCCAGGCGCTGTTCGGTGCTGCGGATCTTGACATCAGCACCGGGGAAATGACCGGGGTCCTGGACGTGGTGCTGGCCGATGCGCAGGCCTCGAGCGAAGCCGCCTTTCCGCGCTACCTGGCGCCTTTCGCGGCCCAGCTATCCGAGGGTCGGCTAACCGCAGTAACGACGGAAAGCGCCGAATACCTTTTGACCGATTTGCCAATGACGGTGATTGATGACGCAGCGGGCGTGACGGTATCCGCGCGCTTCCCGGCCATTGCGGAGCTTGCGGGCTTTCTGACGGGGGACAGCGCTGAGTACCTGCAGCTGGCCTTTGGCTTCAAAACCACGGCGCGGCTAGATGCGGAAATTCGTGGCCTCGCCCTGCTCAAGAGCTACGCGTTGACAGAGGCAGAGCGAACTTCGCTGTCTACCGGTCGTTTCTTCGTCGGGGCGACCTGCTGCAAGCTTGAGGGCGTCGGGCTCTTTGCGGGGGTCGCCTCCGATCCCGCCGTCGATCCTTTGTTGGCCGTGATGGTTGATGGGAATGGCGAGCCGCTGAACCCCGATGTTCCCGGGTTCGCATCGCTTGATCCCGCGACCGCGGATCAGGCGCTGTTTTTGATTCGCCCAAATACCGCCGATCTGGTGACCCCGCTTGAACTTCCGGCGCTCCCGGGCGCGGACAATCTACTGGCGCAGCGGTGGGATCGGCCTCTTGAGGCGCCCGATGGCCCGAGCATCGACGTGTTCTTTGCCGACACCGGGGCCTTGGTCACGGACGCCAATTTGCCTTCGACGCTGTTCGCTTTTTCTGGCGTTCCCACGGCTGCTGCAAACCTGACGGGCCGGGCCACCTACGCCGGCACGGTCTTAGTGGATGCGCTGGTGAGTGGCTTTGAGCCCTCCGCCACCCAAGCTTCGGCGATTGACCCCTTTGCGGGTTTCTCCGTGAGCTTCGATATCGATTTTGCGTCCGGAGAGTTAAGCCGCGGTCGATTGTTGTTTGGTAGTGAGGCGGACTTTCTCAGTGAAGTGCTGTTCTCTGGCCAGGTCTTTAGCGGTACCGAAGGCAACGCGGCGGTGATGACCCTTGAGCCTGGGTTGCTCTTTGGTCAACCGCTGGATCCGCAGGGATCCTCGCTGGGCGGTTTCTTTGCGGGCCAAGGGGGTGAGGCCTTTGCCGGCGCCTTTAACCTTTCCACGGCCGATCCCCTGAACCCCATCCTGGCGGCTGGGTTGTTCGTAAATACCAAGGGGCCCCTCGACCCTCTCGCGCAGGCCCTGACCCCGGATCAGCAAACCAGCTTGGTGGCGGCGACCACGGTGGCGCTGACCACGCCGTTGGCGTTGGATCAGAGTGGCCCTGCGCTGCGTCTTGGCCTGGGACTGCGTGATCCCCTCGATCCCCTTGCCGCCCTCGGGCTCTACGCCGATCCCCTGGCGCCGGTGCTCGGTCCCCGAGGCGTTGTGCTGGGTGACAGCATCGCGTTCCTCAGCGGTGCCCGGAGCGGCGGGGTGACGGAGCTGGCGCTGAACCCCGGCGGCGTTTCCGGTTTGGACTGGTATCGCTGGCCCGCACCGGTGCGCGTGTTCGCCGACCTCGACTTTTCCGATCGCTTTACGGACGTTCAGCGAGCCCTGTTAGTCGCCGTGGGAACCCCTTCGACCTTCGCTGACCTCACCGCCAGCACCCAGCTGCTATTCAACGTGCCCCTGGATTACCTGTTCGCGCAGAGCGAGACGGTTTTGGTCTCCCCGACGGAAAGCATCACGCCGACGGACCCGACTGTGGTTTCTAGCTTTGGCTTTAATTATGGCCCGCTGCTCGGGGCGGCGAGTGCCTTTGCGGTAGAAAGTGAGAGTGGCCTGAATGCCGAGCAGGTCTTTGGCTACGGGGTGCTTGATCTTCAGCAAGGGGGGTTCCAAGGCGGCTTAGAGCTTGTTTTGCGTAATCCCGTCGACAGCGCAGAGAGCCGCTACCTTGGGCTGTTTGGTGCTCCGGTGCAGAACGGCGTGCTTCCGGCAACGAGCTTTAGTGATGCGGTGTATGTGACCGAGCTGCCGAATTCCGACCCCTCGAGCATCCTGCTGAATGCGGGGGTTGCCGCTGAGCAGCTGTCCGGAGGCGCGCCGGATCTCGCAACGACCTTGGCGTCCCTGTCTCTCGTCGGCGATACCGCCCTTGGGGAGGTGGCCGGGTTCTTCACGGGCTCAAGCGCGTCGGCGCTCCAGCTGAGCTTTGCCTTCGATAGCACGGCGAGCCTGGGCCTTGGCATTGACGGCCTTGCCCTATTTCAAAGCCCCTTGCTTACCGCTGGGGAGCGGGAGCTGCTGGCAACAGACAACCGGGGCTACGTGGCGCTTCAATGCTGCTCTGGCCATGGTGCGGTGCTTGGGCGGGGCTACGCGGGCATCGCGCCTGAGGACTTCCTCCTCGCGGCCGTGTTCTCGCTCGGGAATGAAGCCTCCGTGGGGCTTGGGGACCCCGGCTATTGGTATGACCCCTTCGATCCGTCTGTGGAGGCCGGCATCTTCCGCTTTGCCGGGGGCACGGCGGAAGCGATTTCCATTCCCGCGGCCTTCGGGACCGATATTGCGGGCGCCCGGTGGCGCTCCGTCCCCGCGGAAGGCGACAGCACGAATTTGGTAGATGCCAATACCGGTGCGTTGCTGACCTCCACCCAGGATCTGCTGTTCCTGACGGCCAGCCCCACCATTCTTTTCCCCACGGAGACGGCGGAGCGAACCTTCACGGCCGATGTCATTCTTTCGGGCCTTGCCTACGATATTCAAACCTTCGAAGCTCCGGTCACGGATTTGGCCGGGACGGCGCTCGATCTCACCTTTAACGTCGATCTCGCAACCGGAGCCATTCCTTACGGGCGGGTGGCGCTGAGCCTTCCCAATGGGGGCGGCGATGTGCAAGGCCGCTTCTCCGGCCAGGTCCTTTTCGACACGGACTACCAATACCTTGACGTTAGCTTCCGGGATGGTCAGTTCGGAGACGCGCCTCTCGATCTGATCGAGTCCGAACTTCAGGGCTTCTTCTCCGGGCAAAATGCCGAGACCTTCGTCGGGGGCTTCTCCCTGCTTGCGGATCTGCTGTCGAATTCCTCCTTCACCACGCCGGGGTCGGGCTTCGACACGTTGGTGGAAGGGCTTTTCGTCGCGCTGGCTGGGCCGCGCGCCGACGCGGGCCCGTTGCTTGAAGCCGAAAAGCTTCAGCTAGCGGCCGCCGATCGTCAGTTCCTCGCCTTGGACACCGGTTTCCTGGCAAACCAGGGGCCTGGGCAGCGCTTTGGGGTGGTGCTCGACGACACCATTGCGATCACCGATCCGCCTCGCTTGCTCCTGGGCACCGATCCCCTCGCGCCTAGCGTGCCCTTTACCGGCGACTTGGGCATCGATACGGAAATTGTTCGGATCGCCGATCGGCCTTCGACGGTTGTTCAGCTGTTCTCTTCCCAGGGCGTCAAAGCCTATTTCTTTGAGGCGCCCCATGACTTCAGGGCCTACGGGGCGCAGCTCGGCGACGAGCGGAAGCGCTTCGAGGACTACCTCCTCGTGACCACCTTCCCGTCAGCCCTGGGAGCTGCCCTGGGCTCGGGCCATCTCTACTACCGCTCCGATGAGCTCTACTTCCAGGTGCGTGCCGCCCAGGATCCCACCTTTGCCTTTGGCGGCGCCGGGGAGATGAGCTTTGCCCTG
>JAUILI010000076.1 GCA_030433075.1 Gammaproteobacteria bacterium
GCGGAGACCCGCAGCGAGAACCTGACCGCCGCGCTCCCCAAGCTCCGCATCAAAGCAGGGAATGCCTTCCGCAATCACCCGCGCGTAATCAAAGCGCTCAAACCAGAGGGTTTCACCGGTCTTCAGCCGTTTAAGGTGGTCCACGGTGATCTCAAGCTCACCGATATGCACCCGAAGCTCCAGGGGCGCATCCTCTGCTGCCTCCTTAAGCTCGGAGCGCCACTGCGCATCGGAAGCCTCATCGCCGTCGCCGGTCTGCACCCGGCTGCGCAGAAGCTCCCGCAGAGGCTTCAGGGACGCGTAGGGATAAACCAAGTCCCAGCCACCCTCTTCCCCTTCCGACTCAAAGCGAGTCCACACCACCAGATCGTCTTCGTCGGCGATCTGGGCGAACTGGGGATTGATCTCGCTGCTCATGTGCTCGAAGTCGATGCCGAGGAGCGGAGACCAGGCCTCCTTCAGGGAGGCAAAGATGATGTCCAGGATGACGTTGGCGATGCGCGTTTCCGTGGGCGTAAATAGACGACCCGCAGGCAAGTTCGCCACGCCCCGGCCCATGCCCCCAAAGAAATTGTCAAGGGCGGTGAAGATCAAGGAGGGCTCAATCACCACGATGGACTGGCCGCGCAGCGGGTTCACCCGCACCGTATTCACGGAAAGGGGCGGCTTCACGGTCTCCAGGTATTCGCCAAAGCGCACGATGCGCGCGCTCATGGGATTCACCTTAGTGGAGGTGCGAAGGCTCTCGAGCATGCCCAGGCGGAAGAGGCGGATAAAACGCTCGTTGATCATATCGATGGACGAGACGTTCACCCCAAGGGAGCTATCCTCGGCGGTCAGATCATGGCGACGCACCTCGGCCCGGAGATTCAGCCCCGTATCCGAGGCCATATCTCCGGAGGCGACGGCTTCCGCCAGGGCGGCCCGTTCCTCGTCACTCAGTAGCTGTCCGTCGTCACTCATAGCGCGGGCGTCCCTACTGGACCACGAATTCCGTGAAGTGAACCTGCTCGATACCCCCGAAATCTTCGAGCTCCTCAAGCATGGCGTTCACCTTAAGCTGGATTTCTTCCCCAAGATTGGCCCGAAAGTCCGGTTCGGCAAGCTGCTCTTCCGTGATGAGTCGGAGGTGATCGAGGATCGCCGCCCGAATCGCCATCTCGTGGCGCTGCACGTTGTCGAAGACCCGCTCGTCGAAGTAGGTCATGAAGGCAACCTTGAGCTGAATAACCTTTCGCGAATACGCGATGTTTGAGGTCAGGGGTCGCTCTAGCTCATGGTAGGTCGCTTCAAAGCGCTCCCGATCAGGCATGGGCTTGGGGGTCGGCGCCGCCGCGAGGGGATCCTCTTCCTCGGCGGTCTCCTCTTCCAGAGCTGCGAGCTCCTCTTCAACGGAGGCTTCCGCCTGCTTGTCAAAGAAGCCCGACAGGTAGAGCGTGCCCATGATGGTGCCGCCTACGATGAGGAGCACGGACAGCACCCCAATGATGATCCAGAGAAGGCGATTACCGCCTTTCTTCTTGCCCTCGTCTTCCTCGTCCGGAAGGTTATCTACGTCGCTCATGGTTCACTCCAAGGCAGCGAAAACGCCGCGAAGGTTATGCTGCAATACTAGCTCAAACCGTTATATCAAGCCCGGTGTCGTTGCCCGGACTCCCCTGTGCCTTACCTGCGCTTTCCTGGGCAGGCGTTGAACGCTCTTCTGACCGTCCCGCCCCCAGCGCCCCAGGCTGACCGTTCCCTTGGGAGGCCTGCCCCCCAGCCTGGCCACTCTGGGCGAAGGCACCGCCTTGCTGCCCGGCCAAGCCCGAGCCACCCGCACTCCGGCCCTCGGTGCTGAGGCGCGTCACCTCAAAGCCCGCCTGCTCCAGCCCCTCCTTGAGGCGTCCAAGGCCATCACCCAGGAGCTCCCGAGTCATGGCGTGGTGGGCTTGAAACTCCACCGCAATACGATCCCCGGAAAGCTCAAGGCGAACTTCCAGGGGTCCAAGCTGCGCCGGATTAAGCGCAATGCGTGAGGTCAGCTGCCCCGCCGAGGCCTGCGCGACCACCCGCTGGGCCAGCTGGGTGGCGAATTTTTCGCTCAGCTCCGCCCCTTCCCCTTCGAGGCCCGGCGTGGGGCGGGCGAGAGCCACCAGATCTAGCTCCCGGCGATCAGCGCCGGCGAGCAAGGGTGAGGACAGGCCGTCTGCCGGGCGTGCGCCCTCAGCTCCAGCGGAGGGCGAAGGCATGGTCGCTGCGCGCTGTGCTGCAGGGCGATCGAAGCCCCTGGTCTGCGCCCCAAGATTCTGTTTAAGCGCCCATCCACTGGCCGCCTGGACGGCGGGGCGTTGGGGGCGAGACGCCGCCTCAATACGTTGCCCCTGAAGTTCCCGCGCGGAACGCCCCTCTCCCTTCAGCGCCTCCCGAAGGCCTAGGGCCACGGCGCCCACGGCCACCGGGGCACTGCGATCCGTGTTCAGCGGCGCTTTCGAATCTCGTAGCTCAGCGCCCTCGAGAGGCGCTCGAGGCGCCGGGGCGCCCTTAGCACTCACCGCCACACGTTCCGCAGGACCCGCGGAGACCGCGTCGCCGCGCTGGCTGTCCGATACGATTTCAACGGAGCCCTCAGGAAGAACAGGAGCGGTCTGACCAGGCTGAGCCGTTTGAGCCGTTTGAGCCGTTTGAGCCGTTTGAGCCGTTTGAGCCGTTTGAGCCGTTTGAGCCGTTTGAGCCGTTTGAGCCGTTTGAGCCGTTTGAGCCGTCTGAGCCGTCTGAGCCGCCGGAGCCGCCGCCACACTCTTCAGGGGGGCTAGGGAGTCAGGGACCGGCATCGCGGCCTTCCCCCCCTGCCCTTCAGCGGGATCCACCGGAATGTTGACCGGCACGACTGCGGCGGTTTCGGAAGTCCCCAGGTCCCGGCCAGGCTGAGAATGTTCATCGGGCTTAAGCGCTCGGGCGTCGTCCACCGTCGGGGCCGCAGCCGTCGAAACCATCGCTTCGAGCGCTTGGGCGGCGTCCTCATCCTGCGCGTTAGCCTCCCTCGCTTGTGGCCCCACCAAAACCGGCGTTCCAGGTGCCTCTAGGGAGGACGCGATTGCCTCGCCCTGGGTTTCAAGCTCAAGGTTACGCGCCGGCGTGACCACGCGAAGCGCGCTACCAATAATGCGAAGCTGCATGGGAGCAGCGGCAAGCTCTTGCCGGCCCGTGGCATGGACTTGCCGAAGGGCATCGGCAAATTGCTGGCCCTTTTCTCCAGTGCCAGATGTCGGCGCTGAGGGGCCCAGCAGCAAACCGTCGCCCTGGGGGCGCCCGAGGTTCAGGAGCAGATGGGCGTCAATCACGACAGGCCTCCGGCGAGATCACCGGCACGGCGGGCGCTGAGAAAGCGCGCGAGAGCCGTGGCGTCCATGACTTTCTGTTCCTGCCGCTGAGCTGCCTTCGCTGCGCTGACTTGAGTGCGCTCAAGCACCAGACGGTAGCGTCGAAGCGTCTCCCGGGCTTCGCCCAGGGCGCGCTCCTCCACCTTCAAATCTTCAGATAAAACAAAGGCTTCGCGCTCAAGCCGGGCGCGCAGCTGTTGGAGCTTTTGCTGGTAGGCCCGGAACTGGATGAAATCCGCGCTAGCGGTCATCGCCTCTGGGCGCTCGGCCGAGGTAAGAAGCGCAGCGGTGCGCTCGAGGCGGTCCTGCGCCCGAGCCCACTGCGCGCGCGCGGCGCGGGTAGCCTCCTCCGCACGATTTGCGGCGTGCTCAGCGCGGTCCACCAGCGTTTGCCAAGTTTTGAGGTCGGTCACGGGCCGCCTACTCCTCCATCATCGCGTCCAAAGCCCCTTCGGCTTCGGCCAGCGTGGTCTGCGTGTCCATGGCCTGTTGCAGAAAGCGCGCCAACTCCTCGCGCTTGGCGATGGCGCGATCGAGTTCCGGGTCACTCCCGGCCTCGTAAGCGCCTACGGTAATCAGATCTTCGTTCTGTTGATAAAGGCTCCAAAACCGGCGGGCGAGATTGGCGCGGCGGAGGCGCTCCGAAGAAACGAGCAAGGGCATGACTCGGGAAATGGAGCCCGCAAGGTCGATGGCCGGGTAATGGGCGGCATCGGCCAGGCGGCGTGAAAGCATGACCTGGCCATCGAGGCTGGCCCGGGCGATATCCACGATGGGATCGTTCGCGTCATCCCCCTCAGCGAGCACGGTGTAGAACGCCGTGATCGCGCCATGGCCGCCCCGGCCGACCCCTGCTCGTTCGATTAAGGACGGCAAAAGGGCGAAGACCGAAGGGGGATAGCCCTTCGCCGTGGGTGGCTCTCCCACCGCAAGACCGACCTCCCGCTGGGCGTGGGCCACGCGAGTGAGGCTATCCACGAGCATGAGAACGTTTTTTCCCTGATCGCGGAAATATTCGGCAATGAGGTGGGTTAGCTGCGTGGCCTTCAGCCGTAGCACCGGACTCTGATCCGCCGGGGCCGCCACGATCACGGCCCGGGCCAGGCCCTCCGGCCCGAGGGTTTCCTGCACGAATTCACGAACTTCCCGCCCACGCTCCCCGATGAGGCCAATCACCACCACGTCGGCTTCCGAGCCCCGGGTGAGCATGCCCATGAGAACGCTCTTCCCGACCCCGGAGCCGGCGATAAGGCCCATGCGCTGGCCGCGACCCAAGGTGAGCAAGCCGTTAATTGCGCGCACTCCGACATCAAAGGGGGTATCGATGGCGCCGCGAGCCATGGGATTGATGGGAAGGCCCCGAAGGCCGAGCCGATCCTCACAAAGAGGTTGAGGCCCGCCATCGAGGGGCTGACCAAGCCCATCAATCACCCGTCCAAGGAGTCCATCTCCAAGGGCCGCAGAAGGGATACGGGCCAGAAGCGCGACCCGGGCTCCGGGGCCAATGCCCACGGGTTCGCTAAAGGGCATGAGGTAAAGCACCCCATCGTTAAAGCCGACGACCTCCGCATCCACCGCGGCGCCGTCATCGCTCCGGACCCGGCACAGGGCGCCCAGGGGCGCCTGGAGGCCTCGGGCTTCAAGGGTGAGCCCCACCACGCGCACCAGCGTGCCCACGGCCACCGGCGCTGGGGGCCGCAGGCTGCGCAGCATGGTCTCGGCTTCCTGAGCCCAGCGTTCCGCAATCATGGTGCCGGATCATCCTCAGGAGGCACGTTTTCAGCAGGCGGATGGTCGTCGAGGGGCGTCCACTCCGCCTCGGCCACATCATCAACTTCCCTCACCTTAGGCGTAAGCGGGGTGCCCAAGCGCTCCGGACGCCAGCCCTGCTGCTCGCCCAGCCATTCCCGGGCCAGGGTTTCGAGGCGCTGCTCAATAAAATCGTCGATCACCGTCGCCCCGGCGTGTAAGCGTACGGAACCCACCGACACCGCAGCGTCTTCCGTAAATTTCAGCTCCCGGAAGCGCGCGCCCAGCGCCTCCGCCAGCGCTCCGTAATCGTTAGGGTTCAGGGACACAGTTACCGCCCCCGCATCACGCTCGTCCAGCGCTTCCAGGGCCCTTTCCACCAGGGGCGTAAGGAAATCCTCCCCGGATCCGAGGGCGCGCCGGAGCACCGTTTCCACCAGGTGCAGGGTAAGACGTCGGAAAGCGTCGAGCTGCTCGGTCAGGGGCTCCTGCGCTGAAGCCAGGGCCTCGGCGATCCCATCGAGCCGCTTAAGTAAGGCGTCCTGGGTCTCCGCTGCCTGCGCTTGTCCCGCGGCTAAGCCTTCCGCATAGGCGGCTTCCCGCCCTTGCGCTTCGCCCTCGGCGAAACCCCGGGCGTAGCCGGCGGCGTCTCCGGCCGCTTCCCCCGCCTGACGGGCTTCTTCCCGGGCTTGCTCAAGCAGGGCCTCAAGGGCTTCAGATGGTGGCAAGGCGTCGGCCTCGGTGGGGGCTGCCTCTACCGATACGCCCTCCTCGACTTGGGGCGCAGCCTCAGCCGCAGGGCGGATACAGGCTGCAAGCCCAAGGGGCCGAAAGGGCGCTTCCTCCGCAGGGACTTCCTTCTGCGCAAAGGCCTTACTGGGCGGGGCCCAGAGGGGACTTGGCACAAAGGGGGCTTCAGGCTTAGACGAAGTCATCGCCTGCCGCCAACATCAGTTCACCGGCTTCGGAAAGCTTCCGGGCCTGGCGCATGATTTTCTTCTGCGCATCTTCCACGTCGGAGAGGCGCATGGGGCCCTTCGCTTCCATATCGTCAAGGAAGACCGCGCGCGCCCGCTCGGACATGTTCGACATGAACTTATCGCGCACGATCTCATCGGCGCCCTTAAGCGCCACCATGAGCAGATCGGGCTCGATATTCCGGAGGAGCGTCTGAATCGCGCGGTTATCCACGGAGCCCAGATCGGCAAAGGTGAGCATGTTGTCCTGAATCGCTTGGGCCAGATCGGCGTCGAGGGATTCCACCCCCTTCATGATCATGGACTCCATGTCCACCTTCGTGAGGTTCATGATCTTCGCCGCCGCCTTCACGCCGCCAAAGCTCGACGAGGCGGAGCTGGATCGGCTGGCAAACTGCTTACGCATAATCGCCTCAAGCTCTTCCATGGCCGCGGGCTGCACGGTCTCGAGGCGCGCCACCCGCTCGACGATCTCGGGCCGCGCCTCCGGCGGCAGAAAGCTGAGCACGTCCGCCGCCACGGCGTTTTCCAGCACGGAAAGAATGATGGCCACCACCTGGGGGTGTTCTCCCTGCACCATCTCGGCGATGGCGCGGGCATCCATCCAGCGAAGAATCTCTAGCCCCTTACTGGCTGACGTGGGGTTAATCCGCCCGAGCACGGAGGCGGCCTTGTCTTCGCCAAGGGCAGTCCGAAGCACGCTTTCGACGTAGTCCGAAGTCCCAAGGCCGAGACTCGTCTGCTTCTTAAAGGTGGAGATGAAGTCGTCGAGCACCGCGTTCACCGCTTCCTGGGAGATATCCCCCACGGAGACCATGGCCGCGCCCAAGGCTTGGACCTCCTTCGGGTCCATGTAGCGAATGATGCTCGCGGCCTGCTCCTCCCCCAGGAGCAGCATGAGCACCGCTGCGCGCTGGGTGGTGGAGAGGGCTTCGAGCTCCGCCTGGAGTGCATCGTTGCCGTCTAGATCCGGAAGTTCTGCTTTATCCGCCATGTCCTAGCCTCCTAGTCCACCCGGACCATGTTCTTGAGCACGTTGGCCACCCGGCCCGCGTCCTCGTTCACGATCATGCGAATGAGGGCCACCTTGTCGTCATAGGTATTGGCCGTATCCAGCATGTCCGCAGAGATCGACGATTTCTTCGGCTTCAGCTTGGCCCGGATATCCTCCAGGCTCTCGCCCTCGCCAATTTCGATGCTGGCCAATTCTTCCTCCGTCAGCTCGCCCCCTTCGGCCAACAGGCGGGCCGGGTCGGAAAGATCATCCCCCTCCACGGTCGGGTAGAGGAAGCTCTTGAGCACGGGGCGCACTACGGTCAGCAGGATCACCAGGAAGAGCGCCGCGGCCATGCCTGCGCGCGCCATGGAGGCCACGCTCGGGCTCTCGTACCAGGGCAGGCCCTGGGGCTCGGCTACGGGTTCGAAGGGCACGGCCTCAAGGGTGACCAAATCGCCCCGCTCGGTGACGGCGCCCACGGCCCCGCGCACCAGATTCGTCAGGCGCTCCAGGCGCGCCGGATCCACTTCCGTGACCACAGGCGCCCCGTTCTCCGCACCTTCTTCGCCTTCGGAAACCGGCGCGGGAGGCAGGAGGGGAAGGGCGTTCACCACCACGGCCACGGAGAGGCGCTCTATGGTCCCGGAGGCGCGCTTCGTGTGCTCCACCCTGCGGTCGAGCTCGTAGTTCCGCGTGCTGCGGCTGCTGAAGGTGCCCGCGCCGCCGGCCTGTCCCTCTCCCGGGGTTGCTGTGCCGTCGTCCGTAAAGGCCGGATCCTCCGGCGGTTCGTTGGAGGTCGCCCCGGGAACGCCGAGGGCGGAGAGTTCGGTCCCCCGCTCGGAAGACAGGGTCTCGGAGCGGGTCTTGGGCCCCTGCCCCGCTTCGTCATAGCGCTCGATGGTGGATTCCGTCTGGGTGAAATCCATGGCAACGTCGATTTCCGCGCGGACGTTCTCGGCGCCGACGATGGGCGCCAAGATCTTCAGCACCCGGCCCCGAAGCTCATCCTCGACGCTGCGCTTGAAGTCCAGCTGAGTGCCGTTCATGCCCAGGGCCGCGCTGTCCGCCGTGCCCGTTAGCAGCGTTCCCAGGTGGTCCACCACCGCGACGTTCTCCGCCGGCAGGTAAGGCACGCTGGCGGAAACCAGGTGCACGATGGCCTCCACCTGGCGCTCCGTCACCACGCGGCCGCCGTAGGGCGTCACCGTAACCGACGCCTTGGGCGGGGTGCGTTCCCGCACAAAGGGGCTTTGCTTCGCCATCGCGATATGCACGCGCGCGTTCGCGATGCTGCTGATCTCGGCAATGGTACGGCCCAACTCCCGCTCGATGGCGGCGTTGTAGCGCACCTGCTCCATAAACTGGCTTTGGGTCATGGAGGACTGCTCGGCGAGGGCATCGAAGCCCCCCTCCACGGACCCCAGGGGTAAGCCCTGCCCCGCCAGGAAGAGGCGAGCCTCGTGATAGCGCCCTTCCGGCACCTGGAGCTGCCCCGTGCTGCCGTCAATGCGGGCCTCGTAGCCGGCGCCCACCAGCGCCTCGTAGGCGCCCTGGCGATCACCCTCGGCCATGCCCGGATACAGCGCCCGGTAAGCCGGTTCTTCCATCCAGAAGTAGATGATGGCGAAGGCCAGTACGACGAAGACGGCGCCGATGGCCGGAACGGCTCGGCGCACCGCTGGCTGGGCGAAGATTTGCTGGAGCGGCAGGACCTGGACCAGACCGGTTCCCGGGCCCGAGCCACCGCTGTCTCCGCCCCCAGCGGCGGGAACGAGCGCGCCGCCGCTGGCCGCTTCCCCCACCGTCGCCGGCGTGGGGAGCTGGGCCTCCGTGCTTTGTACCGCGGGAAGGGTGCCCGGGGTTGCTGCTGCCGTACTCATAAGCGCTGTCCTCTCCCCCTAGGGGGCGTCATTCAACCGGGGCCCTAAACGGGCATATTCATGATTTCTTCGTAGGCCTTGAGCACCTTGTTGCGCACCTGAAGCGTCGCCTCAAAGGCCAGGGAGGATTTCTGCATGGAGAGCACCACATCCGTGAGGGCCACCTGCTCTTCCCCCCGCTCATAGGCGCTCTTTAAGGCCGCGGCGCTTTGCTGGGTCGCGTTGACCTGATCCACCGCGCTCTTTACGGCGGCGCCGAAATCGACGCCGTCGGGCGCTGGAGGCTGGATCGCCGTAGGGCCCTTCGCCTGATCGGCGTAGGCCTCCAGGGTGCGCAGCATGCTGGCAATGGCATCGGGGCGCGTTGCGTTAATCATGGCCGCAGCTCCTTAACTGGCTCGGGGAATGGCATGGCCGCGTTCCCGCAGCCGAGCCATGCGATAGCGAAGGGTTCGGGGACTAATGCCCAGGCGCTCCGCGGCTTCCGCGCGGCTGGCGGTGGCCCGAAGGGCCGCCTCGATGGCGCTGCGCTCGTGGGCATCCCGGGCATCCAAAAGGCATCCGCCGGGCCCGGAAGGAGCTGCTGCCACGGGACCCAAGGCGCTCGCCGCGCGATGGGCCGGCGCGGCGGGGGCGGGAAGCTCGAGGGCCGCACAGCCCACCTCCCCGTCGTCGTAATCAAACATCAGGTGCTCAAGGCCCACGGCCTCGCCCCCGGACAGCACGAGGGCGCGCTGAATCACGTTCTGGAGTTCACGTACGTTCCCCGGCCAACGGTGAGCACAGAGGGCCTGCTCGGCTTCGAAGCTGAGGGTCGGCGCCATGCCCGCCGGGGCGTGCTCGCTGAGGAAGGCGCAGGCCAGGGGCACGATGTCCCCGGGCCGCTCGCACAGGGCCGGCACCGCAAGGCGGAAGGTGGCCAATCTGAAAAACAAATCCTCCCGGAACTCCCCGGTGCGGATGCGCTGGGTCAGCTTCCGGTGCGTGGCCGCAATGACGCGAATATCGAGATCGATGGCCCGGGTGGCGCCCAGGCGAACGCACTGCCGTTCCTGAAGCACGCGCAGAAGCTTTGCCTGCAAATGCAGGGGCATGTCGCCAATTTCGTCGAGGAAGAGCGTGCCGCCCTGGGCTTGCTCGAAAAGCCCCGGGTGATCCTTGTGGGCGCCGGTAAAGGCCCCCTTCTCATGGCCGAAGAGCGCATCTTCAATGAGGTGTTCCGGTAGCGCGGCGCAGTTGAAGGCGACGAAGGGCTTATCGCTCCGGGCCGAGCCTTCATGAATCACCCGCGCCAGCACATCCTTGCCGGCGCCCGTGGGGCCCTCTAGGAGGACGCTTACTTCCGTCCGCGCTACGCGCTCCGCGAGTTCCAAGACCCGAAGACTTGCAGGGTCCACAAAAACATAGGCCGGCCCTGCCTGGGCCGCCTGAATGCGAGCGGCCGCATCCTCCCAGCTCGCCCGGGAGAAATCGTCAGAAGCAAGGGCGTGGGAGGCGCCCTCATCCAGCACCCGCACCGCCGCCGTAATGTTGCGCGGGGGTACGCGAACGATCAGGGGAAGCAGGCTTGCCGCCTGCCCAAGGCCATACTGTTCAAGCTGCTGAGCGAGCGTACCCTGCCCATCGAGGGCGAGGACCAGCGCCGTCGGCGTCCCTGCGGTGCTGGCTTCCAGGGAGCCGGGAAGCACCACCTCAAGGCCGAGGGCCTGAAGACAGGCTCGGTCTTCCCCCTCCGGGAGGCCCCGGGGGTCTAGCCACCACACTACCTGGCGTCCTGCTTTGCTCATGCTGCCTTCCCTAACCTTGCCGCTCCCTTGCCGGAAGCGGTGAGGAGTTGCCGTTGCAAGAGCTGAAGCACTGATCGTGCCAATTCTTAAACCACTGAATTCAATGAATTATTCAGAAGAGCAAGCGGCAAAAGCGGGGGAAAGCGTCGACGGTGCGCCGTCGATTGACGAAAAACAGACAGGCTAGGAGGTGAGTT